>JAHCIA010000001.1:1201666-1502083 GCA_026129465.1 Flavobacteriales bacterium | reverse complement strand
GACCTGTTGAAGGAGGACATCGCCTTCGTGGTGGAACCCTTCCCGGTGTGGATGGCGCCGCGTGTGTCCATGGGCGGGCCGCATCATCGGTTGAAGCAATGGCTCGCACGCCGCAGGGGCATCGCGGCGCGTGCACGGGCGGCCAAGGAGGTGCTGCCCAGGCTGGTGGCGCATGCCCGCACCCATCGCGCGCAGTGGATCCACAGCAACAGTGCGGTGATCGGGCTGGGCGGCGCCTTGGCCAAGGCGGCGGGGGCGAGGCATGCCTGGCATGTCCGCGAGCTGCCGGGCCTCCACTACGGCCTGTATCCGGATGGTGGG
Source organism: Flavobacteriales bacterium (assembly GCA_026129465.1). Taxonomy (NCBI): domain Bacteria; kingdom Pseudomonadati; phylum Bacteroidota; class Flavobacteriia; order Flavobacteriales; species Flavobacteriales bacterium. The sequence continues at coordinate 1,501,762 of JAHCIA010000001.1, read as the reverse complement.
GACGGGGCCTGGCGCAGCGCCTTGCGACAAGCCGACGCGGTCATCGCCGTGAGCGGTGCGGTGCGCGATGAACTGCTGCGGATCGGCGGGGAGGACCTGCCCGTGGAGGTGATGCCCAACCCCGTGGCCGATGCGGCCCGGCTGGCGCAGTTGGTGGCCGGTGCCGAAGCGCGGTGGAAGGCCATGGGCGCTTTTCGTTTCGCGATGGTGGGATTGTTCCACAAGGCCAAGGGCCAGCTCGATGCGGTCGAAGCCTTCGCCCAAGTGCTGCGCGAAGCACCTGATGCGGTCCTGGAACTCGCCGGTGACGGCGCCGTGGAGCCCGTTCGCCAGCGGATCGCGGAACTCGGCATCGCGGACCACGTGTTGTTGCCGGGCTTCGTCAGCGACCCCTTCGCGGTCTTCGGCAGGGCGCATTGCGCGCTGATGACCTCGCGCCATGAAGCCTACGGCCGTGCCACCGCTGAAGCCATGGCCTCGGGCATTCCGGTCATCGGCCACGCCTCTGGCGCCACGCCGGAATTGATCCAGGAGGGCGCGACCGGACACCTGTATGCCACCGTGGAGGAGTTGACGTCGCACATGCTGGCCCGCCTTCGTGATCCGCAGGGCACGATCGCCATGGGGCGTGCGGCACTGCGCCTGGCCGCCACACGCGGCACCGTGGAGGACCTCGCCAACCGCGTGGCCCGGCTATATTCATCGCCGCCGCGCTGAACGCCATGTCCGTCCGCATCTCCATCGTCACGCCCAGCTACCAGCAGGCCGCCTTTTTGGAGGACTGCCTGCTCTCGGTGGCAGGACAGGAACATGCGGAGGTGGAGCACATCGTGGTGGACGGCGGCAGCACCGACGGCAGTGTGGCGATATTGGAACGGAATGCGGACAGGCTCGCGTGGTGGTGCAGCGAGAAGGACGCGGGCCAGAGTGATGCCATCAACAAGGGGCTGGCACGTGCCACGGGTGAGGTGTTCGGCTGGCTCAACAGTGATGATGCCCTGCTGCCTGGTGCCCTGCAGCGCGTGGCGCAGGCCTTCGACCGCGATCCGCAGCTGTTGGTGTATGGCGGGCAGCGGGTGTTGCGCGATGATCAGGGTGCCGAGCGCATCGCGCCCCTGGATGATCCATCGGATCCCGGTCGCCTCCACATCGCCCCCATGGTGAACCAGCAGTCCACCTTCTTCCGGTTGGCGGCGGTGCGTGAATTGGGTGGCGTGGATCCCGTGCTGCATTATGCGATGGACCATGAACTCTGGCTGCGCCTGCTTTTTCGCTTCGGCACGGAGCATCTGCGTTTCGAAGCCGAGCCCCTGGCCATTTTCCGGGTGCATGGCGCCATGAAGAGCCGTGCCATGGACCGCGCCTTCACCGGCGAGATCGCGGGCATCCTGTATGGCTTGTGCCTCAACGCGGGTCTCGCGGATCTCGCGGGGATCCTGCGCATCGGCCATCGTTGGCCCGAAGGGATGCGCTCCATACCCGCTGACAAGGAGCACGGGGCCTTGGTGCTGCGCATGACGCGGTACTTCCTGCTGAAGTGGCACCATGTGATCCACCGCAAGGACCAGTTCCGAATGATGCGCGCATTGTCGGAGATGGACCTGCTCCACGATACCTCGCTTGACGGGGAGGAACGCGCCTGGCTCGCCACACTTCGCTCCCAACTGCGGGTTCCCGGCTGGTGGGCCTTCCGCCTGCGCCGCAAATGGCGGCATCTCACCCGATGAAGGCCAGCGTGGTGATACCGGTCTACAACAAGGCGCCCTTCCTGCGGGAGTGCCTGGACAGCGTGTTGGCGCAGGATATGGCCGGCTTTGAGGTCATCGCCGTGGACGACGGCAGTACGGACGGCAGTTTGGAGATCCTGCGCGGTCTGCAGGATGCAAGACTTCGGATCATCGCCTCGCCGGTGAATCGCGGACCCGCCCATGCCGCCGCTGTGGCCATGGATGACGCGAAAGGGGAATACATCCTGCGCGTGGACGCCGACGATGTGCAACTGCCTGGGCGCTTCGCGAAACAGGTCGCTTACCTGGACGCACATCCCGAGGTGGGCCTGCTGGGCGGCGCGGTGCGCATGATGGGCGGCAGCACCGGCGAGAAACGGCGGGTGGCCGAAGATGCCGGCCTGCGCGCCCAATTGCTTTTCGGTGTGGCGGTGTTCCAAACGGTGAGCGCCTATCGCACACGGGTGCTGCGCGATCATGGTCTGCGCTTCGGCGATGACTGGCCGCGCTACGGCGAGGACTGGATGTTGCAGGCGCGCATCGCCCGGCACACGCGCCTGGCCAATCTGGCGGAACCGTTGGTGCTCTACCGCCACGGCCCGCAAGGCGTTTCCTACGGTCGCGACAAGGCCGCCGATCTGCGCTTCCTGATCCGTGATGTGTTCGGCATCCTGGGCCATCCAGCATTGTCGGATGACGACGTGGACCTGCACGCCATGGCGATGAAAGTGGTCCCTGAGCGGGTCGATGCGGAACGCCTCGGCCGCCTGCGCGTGTGGTTGGATCGGTTGGTGATGTGGAACACCCGGGCAGGGTGGACCGATGATGACGCCATGCATCAACGGGTGGATCGCGCGTGGGACGAACTCTTCCACCTGCTCGTGCCGCACGGATCCCAGGCCTGGCGCGCGTGGAGAAGTGCAGGTGGCCGGCTTGATGCGGCACGGCTCTATTTTCTCCTGCGCCACTACATGCGGCGCATGAAACCGGGCAAGGCATGAGGGAGCTCTGGCTGTTCACGCGCAAGTATCCCGAAGGCCCGGGCGAGACCTTCCTGGACCACGCCATGCCGGTCTGGGCCGAGGTGTTCAGCAAGGTGGTGGTGGTGCCGATGTTCCGGGGTGCGGGAGGGGCATCGCTCCCCGAGGGTGTGGATTTGCTCAGGCCATGGGACCGCGATCATGAACATTCCACCATCGGTGCGCGCGCCATGGTGATGCGTGCCGGTGAAGTGTTCCGGACCGTTTCCGCACATGGCGGATCGAGCGCTTTCGCGGAACGTTTGAGCCATGCGCGCCAGTTGTTGTGGAAGGCGGATGTCCTGCGGCGCGACCTGATGCCGCGTTACGACCCCTCGCGTGTCGCGTTGCTCACCGCCTGGATGGAGGACTGGACGAATGTGTTGGCTCTGCTGAAGCGGCGCGACCCGCGCATCCGTTTCGCCTCCCTGGCCCATGGTTCGGACCTCTATGTGGAGCGAAGACCCGATGGCGTGATGCCCTATCGGGCCATGCAGATGGAAGCCGTGGACCGGGTGTGCTGCATCTCCGAGCATGGTGCGCGCTACCTGCGTGAGCAATGGCCCGCCCAGGCGGGTAAGGTGGTGGCCACGCATCTGGGCACCACGGACCATGGCCTTGCGCCATGGGAGCCTGATGCAGTGTTGCGGATCGCCAGTTGCGCCTACCTGCGGAAACCGAAAAGGATCACCTTGATCGCGCAGGCGTTGCAGCAGGTGAAGCGGCACGTGCGTTGGACACATTTCGGCGATGGCCCGGACCGCGCGGAACTGGACGCCCTGGTGCGCGAACTGCCGCCGAACATCAATGTGGACCTGAAGGGTGATGTGGACCAAGCCTCCTTGATCGCGTGGTACATGACCCATCCCGTGGACCTGCTGCTTCATTTGAGTGGACACGAGGGCGTGCCGCTGGCCCTGATGGAGGCTTCCAGCTTCGGCATACCGATCTGGGCCAACGCTGTGGGCGGTGTCAGCGAGGTGCTGCGTCCCGAGGCCGGTCTGCTGCTGCCCGCCTCGATCGGCGCGGAAGCGTTGGCGGCCCTGTTGGATTCCGATGCACCGGCCGCGTGGTGTGATACGCGACGACGCCATGGTGTGCGCGCCCATTGGGAGGCGCATTTCGATGCGCGCCGCAACTTCCGCCACCTCGCGGAGATGCTGCCTTAGTCGCAACGCAGCCGCGCGGTCCGCTTTCTTTGGGTCGCCCTTCCCGCCGCCATGCTCTTCAACTCCTTCGAGTTCGCGGTCTTCTTCCCGCTGGTGGCGGCGGCCTACTTCCTGCTGCCCCACCGCTGGCGCTGGCTGCTGTTGCTGCTCGCCAGCTACGGCTTCTACATGGCCTGGCGGGTGGAGTATGCCGTACTGCTGCTCGTGTCCACGCTGGTGGACTTCACCGCCGCGCGTGGCATCGCCAAAGCGCGGGACCCCAAGGGCAGGCGCCACTGGCTCTGGCTCTCCATCGCGGTGAACCTGGGGCTGCTGGGCACCTTCAAGTATTTCGATTTCATCAACGGCAACCTGCGCGCGCTGGCGGCCTGGGGCGGCATGGATTGGCCCGTGGCCGATCTGGACATGGTGCTGCCCATGGGCATCAGCTTCTACACCTTCCAGACCATGAGCTACACGATCGACGTGTACCGCGGCCACATGGAACCCACGCGCCATCTGGGCCGCTTCGCGCTCTTCGTCACCTTCTTCCCGCAGTTGGTGGCCGGCCCCATCGAGCGTGCGCCCAACCTGCTGCCGCAATTCCTCAAGCGCATCGGTCTCGATCCAACGCTGGTCACCAGCGGCCTGAAGCTCATGCTCTGGGGATTCGTGAAGAAGGTGGTGGTGGCCGATCGCGTGTCGCTGGTGGTGGACCACATCTACGCACAGCCGGGGGAGATGGACTGGACCACGCTTGTGCTGGGCGGGGTCCTTTTCGGTGTGCAGGCGTATTGCGACTTCAGCGGCTACAGCGATATCGCCATCGGCGCGGCGCGCGTGCTGGGCATCCGGCTCATGCGGAACTTCCGCACGCCCTACCTGTCAGCCTCCATCGCCGAGTTCTGGACGCGCTGGCACATCAGCCTCAACGCCTGGTTCCGTGATTATGTCTACATCCCTCTGGGCGGCAACCGCGTCACCGCCGGCCGCTGGTACTTCAACCTGCTGGTGGTCTTCTTCATCAGCGGCCTGTGGCATGGCGCGGGCTGGACCTACGTGCTCTTCGGCGTGCTGCACGGCGTCTACCTCGTGGCGGCGATCCACTCCAGGCCCTTCTGGGTGCGGTTCAACGCGGTGAGCGGTCTGACGCACCTGCCACGCTTCCATCACGCGCTGCGCGTGGCCGCCACCTTCGGGCTGGTGACCTTCTCCTGGTTCTTCTTCCGCGCGGAGGACATCGGCGACACCATCACCATCGTGGAGCGCGTGTCCACCTTCGCCCATGGCCCGCTGGATACCGCCTCGCTCTTCACGGCCTTCAAGCCGGGCATCCTCGCGGTCACCCTCGTGCTCGGATTCGGCCTGCTCCTGTTCGATCACCGCATCGAGGAATTGGTGCACGGCACGCGCCCGCTCTCCAAGGCGATGGACCTGCTCTTCCACGCCACATTGCTCGTGCTCCTGGTGCTCTTCGGCAACTACGGTGAGGTGGCCTTCATGTATTTCCAATTCTGAAGCATGCGTCGCCTGATCATCAACGCCGTTCTGCTGCTGGGCACCTTCACCGTGCTGTACCTGGCGGTCTTCACCCTGCTGGTGAAGGTGCGGCGTGGCGATGTTCCCCTGGTGCACCACGTGAGCGAGACGCTGCCGTGGAAAGGCGGGGCCACCTGGCGCAAGTTCCAGGAGTTCGATCCGGCGCAGCGCTGGGATGTGGTGGTGGTGGGCTCTTCCCACGCCTACCGGGGCTACGATCCGGCGCTGTTCGCCGCGCGCGGTTCGCGCATGTTCAACCTGGGCACCAGCGCACAGGCGCCAAGCAACAGCATCGACATCATCCGTGCCTACCTCAACGCGGAGAACACCGGGCTGCTGATCCTGGACGTGTTCGAGACACCGATGCGCAACGATGGCGTGGAGGGCGTGACGGACCTGACCCGCAACGTGGCCAGCGATGCCGTGGCCTTCCGACAGGCGCTTTCACTGCGCGATCCCCGCGCCATCAACATGCTCGCGCTGCGCTGGCTCACGCGGAACGATCCGCCGACCTATCTGGACGACGACTACATCGGGGCGGGCTTCTCGCGCCGCACGGATTCGGTACCTGCTCCCATCCAGTACATCAACCCCGGCACCTTCGAACCCGACCCCCAGCAAGTGCGGGCCTTGAAGGGCATCATCAACCTGTGCCGCGACCGGAGCATTCCCCTCGTGCTCGCCTGCCACCCCATGCCACACCAGGGCGATCACCTGGCCCACGCGCGTTTCCTGGAACTGATGGACGAATGGAGAGGACCGGAGGGACCGCTTTTCCTGGACTTCGCCACCGGCCATGACCTGCATGACATGCACCACTTCTACGACCACAACCATTTGAACCAGGCCGGGGTGGAGCGCTATGTACCTGTGCTCCTGGACAGCCTGGAGGCCTTGGGGCTGCTGCCACGCGGCGCTGCCCGGTGACCTTGGATCGCACTGGCGGCCGTACTTTGCGCGCCGTCCTGCGGCCCCTGCACGCTTCGCCATGATACGCTCCAAAGCCGACCTGACCGCCTACCTGGAGGCCGACCGCATCAACCTGCGGCGCGATCGGAAGCGGCCGCATCCATACGACGAGGTGTGGAAGTTCCAGCGCATCTACCGCCGCACGGAGTACTGGTACAATGTGGGGCGGCACCGTGGTCCGCTGGGGTGGTTCCTTTGGAAGTACTGGTCGTGGCGCCTGCACCGGCAAAGCGTCGTGTGCTGTTTCGAGATCCCCTTGAATGTCTTCGGGCCGGGTCTCTCCATTTCGCATCGCGGTGCCATCATCGTGCATGAGCGGGTGCGCGTGGGCAAGAACTGCCGCCTGAATGTGAACGTCACCATCGGCGGCAAGCCCGGTCCGCCACCCGACCTGGTCCCTGTCATCGGCGACAACGTGTACATCGCCGCCGGCGCGCGCATCTTCGGAGGCATCGAGCTGGGAGACGACCTGGTGATCGGCGCCAACGCCGTGGTGAACCGATCATTCCCTGAGGGCCGGATGACCATCGCCGGGATGCCCGCCCGCAAGGTGAGCGATACGCCGAGCACCGAGTTCATCATCTCCACCCGAACCTGGAAGCCGGCATGAAGCGCTTGCTGGTGGTGGTGGGCACCCGTCCCAACTTCATGAAGGTCACCCGCTTCAAGCAGGTGGCCGCCACACGTGGCGATGTGGAGATCGTGCTGGTGCATACCGGCCAGCATGCGGACGACCGCATGAGCACGGTGTTCTTCGAGCAGTTCGGCATGCGGCCGGACCATGCCCTGGGGGTGCCGCCGGGATCGCCCACGGCCACCATGGCCCGCATCATGCTCGCGCTGGAACCCGTGGCGCGCGATATCGCACCTGACGCCGTGGTGGTGGTGGGCGATGTGAACAGCACCTTCGCCGCCGCGCTCACGGCCAACAAGATGGGACTGCCGCTGGTGCACCTGGAAAGCGGGTTGCGCAGCGGCGACATGGGGATGCCCGAGGAAGTGAACCGCATCCTCACCGACCGGATCACGCAGGTCTTTCTGGTGACCGAGCCCAGCGGGCGGGACAACCTGCTGCGTGAAGGTGCCGATCCGGCCACCATCCACCACGTGGGCAACACCATGATCGACACCCTGGTGGCCTTCGAGGGCCGGATCCAGGCCGACCCCATCCTGCGGGAGATGGGTCTGGCCGGCGGCCATGCGCTCATGACCATGCACCGGCCGGCCACGGTGGACGATCCAGCGCGCCTGAAGGACCTGCTGGAACTGATCGCCGTGGTGGCGCGCCGCATGCCGGTGGTCTTCCCGGTGCATCCGCGCACCACGCGCAACCTGGAGGAGGCCGGGCTGATGACCGCCCTGCGGGCCATCCAGGGTGTGGCCTTGTGCGAGCCGCTGGCCTATTTCGCCTTCCAGAAACTGGTGTCCGCCAGCACCGTGGTGATCACCGACAGCGGCGGCATCCAGGAGGAGACCACATTCCGGGGCATCCCTTGTCTCACCTTGCGGCCCAGCACCGAGCGGCCTGTCACAGTGACCGAAGGGACGAACGAGTTGATGACCTTCGACCCCCTGGCGGTCTCCGATGCGCTGGATCGCATCGCCGGTGGCAGCTACAAGCAAGGCCGCATCCCCGATCTCTGGGATGGTGCCGCCACGGAGCGGGCCCTGGATGCCATCGTGCGTGCGCTGTGATCCTCTACCTCACATACAACGACCAGCCTTCCGGGGTCTACTGGAGCCAGGTGACCGATGTGGTGTCGCACCTGAACACGCTCTCCGATGAGCGCGTCCGGCTGGTGGCGCTGGTGTCCATGCGCGGCTATTCGCGTTCATTCCGGTCCATTCGTGCGCATGCGCCAGGCGCGGTGGTGCTGCCCATGGTGCCGCGCGCGCGCAACTGGCGGATCAACCGTTACTGGGTGCTTCTGGTCTGTCTGCTGATGCGTCCCTCCGGGGTCATCTGCCGCGGCATCTTCGCCACCGCACTCGCCTTGCACGCCCGGGACCGCGAACTGGTGCGCAAGGTCTGCTTCGACGCGCGCGCCGCCTATGGTGCCGAGTGGGAGGAGTTCCGTGTGGTGGACGACGACCGTCTCATCGCCGAATGCGCCGCCCTGGAAGGGGAGGTGCTGCACCAGGCCGATGTGCGGCTGGCCGTGAGCCATGCACTGGTGGACCACTGGCATGACCGCTTCGGCTACAAGGGCTACCGGCACCTGGTGATCCCCTGCACCCTCAGCCGCTCGCTCGAACCGGATGATCGAATGAGCGAGGCGCACATCCGCGGCACTTGCGGGTGGGGCCAGGGGGATACCGTCCTCGTCTATTCCGGCACCGTGGTGGGCTGGCAGTCCCTTGAGTTGCTGCGCGATACGGTGGAACCCTGGCTCGCCGGTGCTCCGGACCGACGGATGCTCTTTCTCAGCGAGGACCATCCCTGCATCGCCGACCTGCGCCAGCGGCACCCCGGTCAGGTGGCGCGGATGTGGCTGGAACATCAACAGGTCCGCGCCGCGCTGCTCGAATGCGACCTGGGATTGCTGCTGCGCGACCCCTGCGTCACCAACCGGGTGGCCTCACCCACCAAGTTCGCGGAGTATCTCAGTGCCGGGCTGCCGGTGCTTATTTCCGAGGAGGTCGGCGACCTCACGAAGCTGGTGGAGAAGGAGGACCTGGGCCAGGTGTTGCGCAGGGATGAGGCCCTGCGGGTCGACAAGCCCGATGAGGCGATGCGGGTGCGCATGCGCACGGTGGCGCGCGAGCGGTTCACCAAGCAGGCGCACAAGGCCTCCTACCGCACCATCATGCATCACCTGCTCCCCGGTCAGTCCGAATGGGTCTCGGGTGACGGGGCGGACGTCCTGCTGGTGTCGATCATCGTGCCCAGCTTCAACAAGCGCACCTACATCGGCGCCATGGTCGCTTCCGTGCTGGCCCAGACCGATCCGCGTTGGGAACTGCTCGTGATCGATGACGCTTCCACCGATGGCAGCCCGGAGGTGATCGCCGATGCCGCGCAGGGCGATCCACGCGTGCGCGTGCAAGTGCTGGAGCACAACAGCGGCGCCAATGTGTGCCGGAACCTGGGCATCGGATCGGCGCGGGGCCGCTATGTGATCTTCCTGGACGCCGACGATCTGCTGGCTCCCGATTGTGTGGCACGCCGCCTGGCCGTGATGAACGGCAGTGGCCTCGATCTGGCCGTGTTCACCATGGAGGTCTTCCATGAGAAACCCGGCGACCATGGCCAGCGCTGGGTGCCTGATTCCTCCGAACCCCTCGCCGACTTTTTCCGGCACAAGCTGCCCTGGCAGACCATGCAGCCCATCTGGGACCGCGACTTCCTGCGGCGGATCGGTGGGTTCGACGTGGCCTTCTCTCGCCACCAGGACGTGGAACTCCACACGCGCACCCTGCTGCAGAAAGATGTGCGCTACCGCCTTTTCCCCGGCGAGCCGGACTGCCACTACCGCATCGCCGAGGAGCGCAAGGTGATCGATCCCTATCCGTTGCTTCGCCGTTTCAGTGAATCGGCGGTGCTCTATCGCAACAAGTTCCTGGCCGCCGCCCAGCAGCGTGGCATGGGCGGATTGCTTCTGGGCATCCTGCACCGCACCTACCTGCAGATCCTGCTCAACGCCAAAATGGGGCGCATCGACGAGGCCACGGTGGACGAGCTGGGCGCGGTGCTCCTCGGTTCGGACGCCTCGGACATCGGGCCCTTCAAGCGATGGCTCTTCCGCTTCACCCGGTGGTACAATTCGCTGCCGTTCCGCGTGCCCGGCGTCAATTGGGCGGTATCGCGGCTGCTCACGGCCTGACCGGAACTCCGGCCGGGCGCTGCGCTACAGAGCATCCTTCCCAAGCCCGATGGCGTCCGCGAAACGGGCCGTCACCTGGGGCAGCAGGAAGTGGGAGGTGTCGTAGCCGCGATCGATCTCCAGCGGTCGCGCGCCGGTCACGATCAGGGGCAGTTCCGCGGGAAGTTCTCGCACGCGCATGGATCGTCCCAGCCGGTTCTCTTCGATCATGCGGGAGACCGCACCGGGTTCCCCCACATGGATCACAGGCACGCGCATATGGAAGTACTCCTGGAACTTGGTGCCGATGAGGTCCTTGTTCTTCGATGGAATGAAGACCAATGCCGCGTCCGCCGACGCGATCCTGCGGAAGACCTCCTGCGGCGCGCACGGCGGCTCGAACACGATGCGGCGCTCCAGTCCGGCTTCGCGCACCATGCGCATGGGCCCGGTGGCGTCGTTGGCGCTGATGTGCAGATGGAAGGAGGTGCGCTCCGCCTGCTGCGGGGCAAGGGCCTCCAACCGTTGGAAAGCCTCGATCAAGGCCCTGAAGTAGTCCCCGGCCTCCTGCGCGCCATACATGGTGCCCGCGTACACCAGCCGGTAGCTGCCCGGCTCGCGGGGCAGGGGCGGGGCCTGCAGGTCGTCCGGGTCGATGGCGTGCGGCACGTGCATGCATTTGTGGGCGGCCGCGGGATAGTGCGCACGGATGTGCTCCAGCACGGGCAGGTGCGGACTGGTGATGTGGTCGCTGCCGAGCATCACGGCCTTCTCCATGGCCTGCTCCTGGGCGAAGCGGCGCGGCGGAAGGTGGGCATGCCCGTAGTTGTCCCACCAGGTCCAGGGATCGCGCAGGTCGGAGGTGAGCACCACGCCGGGATGCGCTGCTTTCAAGGCCAGCCCATGGTGCAGAAGACGGAACGGTGCACCGCTGACGATCACATGCCGGATGCCATGTGCGCGGATGATGCGCCCTGCGGTGCGAAGGACCTGGTCCCGCCAGAAGACGGTCGCGTCCAACGCATTGCCCTTCGTCACCAGCGGAAGCAGCCGCATCCAGATGCGGTAGGCGATCTTGTCCGCCAGGCCGCGCATGGGCCAGCGATGCACCACTGCGGGATATCGGCGGGGCAGGGCATAGGTGTGGATCGCGGGATGGCGGACATCAGCTGTCCATGGTGATCCGGCCTGCCCCGCGAGCGCTTCGGCGTGCACCACATGCACCGTGTGGCCACGTTGCGCGAGGGCCTTGGCGAACTTGGCCCAGCGCCTGCCACCGATGCCCGGCAACGGCGGAAAAGTGTGGCAGATGATCAGCAGGTGTTCCCCCGGCATGGCGCGCAAAGGTATCCGGGGCACAAAGCGTCCGTTCGCTCTGTGGGCATGGCCTACTTTCGCGCCATGTCTGCAAGGGTGCTCATCACCGGTGGCGCGGGATTCATCGGTTCGGCCTTGGCGAAGAAAATGTTGGAGGACGGCCACGACGTGTCCGTGGTAGACGACCTATCCTTCGGCCGCAGGCATCTGGCCCCGGTGCCCGATGAACGTTTCCACCAGGTGGACATCCGTGATCGCGCGGCTCTTCTTGAGGTCTTTCGCCGCGAGCGGCCCGAAGTGGTGCTCCACCTGGCGGCGGTCCACTTCATTCCGTGGTGCAACACGCATCCTGTGGAAGCCGCCGACATCAACATCAATGGTACCATCAATGTCCTCGGTGCCTGCGCTGACATTCCCGGGGTGCGGCAGGTCTTCGTGGCCAGCACGGCGGCGGTCTATCCGATCGTGGACGGACCCATCTCGGAGCATCATCCCACGGGACCACTGGACATCTACGGCACCACCAAGCTCGCCACCGAGAAGATCGCCAGTGAGTTCCACCTGCGTACGGGCACACCGGTGGTCATCGGCCGCTTCTTCAATGCCTTCGGACCCAACGAGACCAATCCTCACCTGATCCCGGAGATCCAGCGGCAGGTGCTTTCCGGATCGCGTACCCTGCGCCTGGGCAACCTCGACCCCAAGCGCGATTTCATCCATACCGGCGACATGGCGCGCGCGATGACCGCCCTGCTGGCGGCCGGCATCAAGGGCTGTGAAGTATTCAACATCGGTCGGGGTATCGAGTACAGTGTGCGAGAGATCGTGGCCGCCTTCGAACGTCAACTGGGAGAGGCCCTGACCATCGAGGTGGACCCCGCGCGGGTGCGGAAGGTGGAACGCATGCATTTGCTGGCCGATGTGACCAAGCTGAAGAGCGCGACCGGTTGGGAGCCGCAGTGGGGCATTGACGAAGGCGTGGCCACCTTGCTCCGCGAGGAGATCGAATTACACTGAACGACCGGCCCGGATGGGCACAGGCCCCGATGGGCGAATGACACACGCGGTGCGACGATGATCCATGTGGCGCTATGCACGGACGGTGTCTTTCCCCATGCGATGGGTGGCATGCAACGCCATTCGCGCCTGCTGGCCGAGCATCTCGCCCTTTCGGGCAAGGTGCGGCTCACCGTGCTGCATCCGCATGCCTTGCGGGTGTTCGACGAGGCCCTCGGCATCCAGGAGGTGCGCATCGGCCCCATCCGCACCGACCGGCTCTATCTGCGTGAACTCTGGCGATACAGCGGCAGGGTGGCGGAAGCCCTGGATGGCATCGCACCCGATGTGATCCTGTCCCAGGGCTTCTGCGTGTGGAAGGACATCGGCCGCTTCTCATCAAAGCTCCTGGTGCATCCACATGGATTGGAGATGTTCCAGGGGATCACCTTCCGGGAGCGGGCCATGGGACTTCCTTTCCGCCTGGTGCTGCGTCACATCCTGCGCCATGCGCGCGGTTGCGTCTCGCTCGGGGGTGGACTCACCCGCATCTTGGAGAAGCAGGTCATCGGCTCCGGATGCGTGGTGCACGTGCTGCCCAACGCGGTGGAAATGCCGACCGACGCGCCCGTTCCCACATGGGATGGGAACCGACCGTTGGAACTGCTCTTCGTGGGCCGCTTCGCCTTCAACAAGGGCATTGACGTATTGATGGAGGTGGCGCGCAGGCTTGATGCGGGTGCGCAGTCCGGCCGTGTGCATTTCTCACTCTGTGGCGACGGCCCCCTGCTGGAGCATTACAGGCGCTCAAGCCCACCGGCCAACGTGCGTTTGCTTGGGCGTGTGGACGATGATGCGCTCGACATGCTCTATCGCTCCAGCGATATCCTCGTGCTGCCCACGCGTTTCGAGGGGATGCCCACCGTGGTGCTGGAAGCCATGGCGCGTGGCAAGCCGGTGCTGGTGAGCGATGTGGGCGCCACCGCGGAACTGGTCGACGCCGCGAACGGAAGGCTGCTGCCGCCAGGCGATGCGGAGGCGCTATACACCGCCGTGGTGGAGTTGATCGCGCTGCCTCCACAAGCGATCACGGCGATGGGCCTTGCGTCGCGCCGGCGGGTGGATGAGCGATTCACCTGGCCGCGTGTCACCGGAGAGTTCATCCGCCTGTTCGAGCGGATGTCCTCGGTCAACGGGTGAGACAGCAGTGATAGGCGCGGGGTGTCGACGTGGTGGTGGCTGCTCCCGCGCCTTGGCAAAAGGCACCCACCACGCGCACCACATTGGAGAAGTTCGCCGTGTTGTTGGTCCATTCCGAATCGCCGAAGAGATCGGGCACGCCCAACTCTTCGCGATAGGTGCAGGCCACGTAGAATTCGCCCCAGGAGCACAAACGCTTGCCTTCGCTGGCGCAGGCGAGCACCGCATCGTACCAGAAGGCCGTCGCATGTTGCACCTGGTCGATGCAGTACGCGTCGTTCACCGCCACCATGTCGTCCGGGCAAGCTCGTAGCGTTCGTAAGGTGCCATTCAGCACTTGGAATCCGGTCCCATCGAACACCAGGGAGAGCGGTTCGCCTTCACTGAGCGCTTCACCCGTGAAGGGAACCTGACCCTGCAACGTGAGTGGGAAGGGGCCAAGGCCGTTCACCTGCAGTTGCACCTGGGTCTTCAATGGCCCGGGTGCCCGGATGATGAGCTGGGTGCCCACCACAGGTCCTTCGGGCAGGGAGGGCACTTCGGCCTGCCACACGGCACCCGCTACCGGATCGGCGAAGCGGTGCGTTCCATCCTGTTCCGTGGCGGCGCTCAACACGCGCCAGGGTGAGGTGCTGGCAGGCAGTCCCAGAACCTGGCGATCTTCAGTGAGCGTCCCGGTCAGGGTGACGGCACGGTCCACGCGCACTTGGGCGCAAGCGGTGCCGCATCCGAGCAGCCCGGCCGCAAGCAGGATATGCCCGATCGTCCTCATCGCAGGGTGTAACAGCAACGCACTTGGGAGTTGGTCATGGGCCCGGTCGAGCGCTGGCTTTCGCAGGTGTTGTTGCCGCATTGGTCCGCGGTCTGGGAGTGGTCCGAAGTGTCGTCGATCCATTCCCAGCCATTGAACAGCCCGCTCAACTGCCCCTGTACCATCATGCAAGCGGCATAGTACTCGTCCCATTTGCAAAGCCTGCCGCCGGTCCTTGCGCAGTATTCGGTGGCCGTATAGAAATTGAATCCCGGTGCATCGGAGGTGTCGATGCAGAACCCCCCTGTGACCTGCACCGTGCCTGGCGGGCAGCCTGTCGATACCGGTGCGAGCAGGACGAACCCTTCGTTCTCATAGACCACCTCCACCACCGCACCTTGTACGATCTGGCCTTTCGCGGGCCACAGCCCATCGGGCCGGCGCAAGGGTATGGCCCCGGCCCCATCGAGGTTGATGGACAGGATGCCATGGGCATTGGCCGGGGCCAGGAAACGAAGCAGGAGCCCCTCGCGCAGCGGACCGCCGGAAGGTGTTGTGGTCAGTTGCAGGACCTGCCCTTGCAGCGTGGCCGTGCCCCAGTTCGAGGCACCGGTGGCCGCATGCATCACGGTGATCGCGGAGGTCTGCCCCACCGGGGCGGCAAGCGTGTCGATACTTCGATCCGATCCACCCCCTGTGAATCGCAGGGGCACGTCCACGGCCACCTGCGCCTGCAGGGCGAAGGCCAACGACAGGCCTGGCAAGATCGCGATATGCCTCAGCGGTCCTTGCAGCATCGGAATCGGCTGGGGTTGGTGTGTACCTGGGTGCCGCCGTAGTTGCAGCCCTGCCCGGGATCGGCGTTCACGCCATTGCTGCCATAGCCCAGGCGTTTGGCCTGGTCACCACTGTTGGAGGCATGGTCCACCCATTCGAAATCAGGCACGCTGTTGAAGAATTGCGGGTCGGCCAGACAACGGTTCACCCACTCCCAAAAGGTGCAGAGGCGGGCGCCCTGCTGGTCGCAAATGAGATTGGCCTGCAGAAAGGGGACCGGGGCTTGGGAGGTGTCCGCGATGCAGTAGTGCGTTCCACCCACGGAAAAGGCTGGCGGGCATGGCGTGGGCATATCGGAGATGATGCGAAAGGCACCATCACTGAATGCGAGCCGTACGGGTGCACCGGCCCACAGATCACCGGCCTGCACTTGCTGGCCGTTGCGGCGCAGGATGGGAACGGCACCAAGACCATTGAGGTCCAGCGTGGCACCCGCGACGTTGGCGGTGTCCGGCACAAGGGTGATCACCATGCCGTTCACGTAAGTATCCGGCGTCACGGGAAGCTGGGCAGTGATCCCGGTACTCCCTGTACCTGACGCATGGGTCAGCACATTCACCCTTGCGGCTTCCAGGCTTACCGCGGCATCGCGCTGCTGCGGATCCGCCAGGCCGGTCACCTGCCTGTCGCCGGCCTCCGGACCTTCGAGCACCAACCGCACCGGTACATCCCATTGCGCCTGTGTGGCGATGGAGGCGATCAGGGCCAGATATGTCCAATGGCGGCTCATCGTTTCACGAAACGTGCGGTGTGTCGTCCGTTGATGCGCAGCGTGTAGGCGCCAGGGGTCAAATGCGCCACCGGCAGCACCATGCGGGTGGCGCCCGGCGACAGGGCCGGCCGATCGGCAACGATGCGGCCCGCTGCATCGAGAACATCAAGGCCTCGTATCTCCTCCCCCGAAAACTCCACGTTCACATGGTCATCCGCGAGCGTGGGCCAAATGCGCGGCCCGGCTTGTTCCGGTCCATCGGGCGTGATGGTCACCAGGTCGAAGTGGAAAGCGGTGACGATGTCCCAAGGGGAGTAGTACCAGGCCGCCACCGTGTTGGGCTGCGCCACAGGGCCGCCGCCCAATTGACTCCATGGCCCATCGGTGCCGATGCTGCCATGCAACATCAGGGTCGATGGATCGAGTCCATTCAACTCGCTTGGGTCGTAGTTGAGATAGAGATCCAGGAAAGCGCCGGTCTGCGGGGCCGCATCGATGCTGTACCAGCGTGCGATGCTCTCATTCTCATCATCCACCACGATGGGTTGATGGCCACGGTACAATACCAGCGGCCCCACGGCTTGCAGGCAGGCCATGGTCAGGCCCAAGCCACCGGGATCGGTGAAAGGGAAAGGGGTGGAGAACACCCGTTCGGCGCGTTCCATTCCAAGCCCTGTGATCGGGGATCCCTCGGCTTCGGCCAAGGTGGCCTGCAAACCCAGGTCGATCAGTCCGTCATTGATCAATTGCGCACCGGTTCCGATGCTCCAGGTGATCGGACCGTCCAAGGTGACGCGCGTATCCTCGCCCACGATCAGTGCGCCTCCCGCCAGCCCCATCGGTTGTGCCGACAAGCCGATGGAGAGCAGGGCCAGGATCGGCGGCAGCGCGACTCGGAACATGGGGTGCGAAAATAGTGACACGCACCTGTGGGATTAGGTTTGCCGCCGGGCATGCCGGATAGAACAGGACCGATCATTGTGGGCACCAATGCCTTGGGCTATCCCGAGGTGCGCAACTTCGCCGGTCTGCCCTTGGAACGCTACGCGGTGCGCAAACGCACAGATGTCCACAGGGTCTTCACCTGGTTGGCCCACCGCGCCACCGGCCGGATCCCGGACCGGCATCTGAATTCCTTCCGCGACCTGGATCTGTCATCCTGCGCACTGTACCATTTCTTCAACGCCCTGTCGTATGGCCGCAAACCCTGGTTCACCACCTTCGAGACCAGGCTGCCACGCTGGGGCCATGTGCCCGATGCCACGGTCCGCCGGGGCATGGAACTGATGTCGCGGCCGGCCTGCCAGCGGCTCATCGCACTGAGCGAACGCACCGCCGCCATCCAGCGCGCCTATGTCACGGAGAAGGTCCCGGATCTTGCGGATGCGCTGTTGCCCAAGATCATGGTGATGCATCCGCCCCAGCGGGTGGTGATGCCACCGGGCCATGCGAAGCCGCCGATAGGGCAGGGTGTGGTCTTCACTTTCGTGGGGGCGCATTTCTTCCGCAAGGGCGGCATGGAAATATTGCAGGCCTTTGAAGCGCTGCACCAGCGTGGCCTGCGCGACTGGAAGTTGAACATCGTGTCGGCCATGGAGACCGGCGACCACGCCACACATTCCACGGAAGAGGACCGGAACAAGGCCATGGCGGTCATCAGCCGGTTGGGGGACCATGTCACATTGCATCGCGGCCTGACCAACCAGGGTGTTCTTGACCTTTTCCTGCGGTCCCATGTGGGCCTGTTGCCCACCTGGGCGGAGACCTATGGCTATGCCGTGCTGGAGGCCCAGGCCTGTGGTTGCCCGGTGGTGACCACCGACATACGCGCCATGCCCGAGATCAATGATGATACGCAGGGGTGGGTCATCCCCGTGGCACAGGATGACCTGGGCTTCGCCAGGATCCGCACCGTGGAGGCGCGCAAGGTCTTCTCCAAGCACCTGGATGATGCGCTGGTGGAAGTGATCGGTGGCATCCTCCTTTCACCGGGTTCCATCGCGCCGAAAGCAGCGAGAGCCTTGGCGCGCATCACCGCCATGCATGATCCGCAGGCAAGCGCCAGGCGGCTGGAAGCGCTGTATGACGAAGCGCTGGGCTACCGGCGACCGTAGGTGCGACGCACGTATTCCGCGCGCTCCAGCAGAGCATCCACGCGCTGGGCCAACAGACCACGATCGCTCAGCAGGCCGGTATCTTTCTTCAAGGCCATCAAACCGCGCAGCAACCGTCTACGTGCTGGAGCGCCCATGAGCCAGCCGTGCAGATCGGTCGCCGGGCCATGCAGCGCGGCCAACCCAAGGCGGCCAAGTCGCGCTCTGATCACCGGCCCGATGAAGTCGCGGTCGTGGAGGGAGGGCAGATGCACGGGCGCATATGTCAGACCCATGGAGGCCGTGAAGTCGCTCCATTTGAAGGCGTTGATCGTGCCGTAGGCGGCCACGGGGATCCAGGGTATGCCGATGGCGTCGGCGAGGATGGCGCCGTGCATGGCTTCGGCGATGAGCAGTTCCACTCCGGCGATATGTGCGATCACGTCTTGTGGCGGCTCTCGCGGATCGATCAGCTCGATCCCCGCCTCGGCCAGCAGCTCTCGCCAGCCTTGGAAGAAGGCGAAGCTGCCTGCGTGCGGCACATAGGCCACGGTGCCGGGGCGTGGCTTGGGCCGTACAGCGAACAAATGGGGGTAAAGTATCGCGCCGTCGGCGATCGCCCTGGCAGGCGGGAGCCCCAGTGCCTCCGCGGTCAGTGGGCCGCGTACGCAGACCACATCATCCAGGGGGCCGAGGCGGGGCAGGGTGCCATATGTGCGTGGATCGCCGGCGGCGAAACCACTGGAGAAATAGATGCGCCGCTCCGTGGACGGGCCACCATGCTTGAGGCCGATCACAGAGCCGATCCCGATGAAGAGCACCCGCTCGTCCTCATCGAAGAGATCCGGGAAAAGCGCGCGGAAGACCAAGGGGTTGAGCGCGTCGCCGAAGTTGCGGCCCTCGTGGTAGACAAGCTTCATGGGGCGGGAAAGATACCCGCGAGCGAAGTGGGGCGGCGGGCTACATTCGCAGGCATATGATCGACGCATGAACATCAAAGGCATGTTGATGGACCATCTGGGCTTCTTCGCGCCCCATCAGTTGGTCAACGCCGTATTCGCTTTGCTCGTGGCCGCATTGCTCGGGTATCTGCTGGGCCGTGCGGGAACGCGTGGCACGGCGGCGGAATCGCGCGTTCTGGCCGTGTGGGCCGCCTTGGGCGCCCTGGCCGTGGTGTTCGTGCGCACCAATCTGCCCATGGCCGTGGCCTTCCTGGCGGTGGTGCTGGTGGCGCGCGGAGAACAGCGCACCACGATCGACCGCCTGCCACTGCTTGGTGCCCTGCTCTTGGGTGCCGCTTGTGGTGCGGGATCGGCCATCGGGGCGATGGCACTGGGCATCCCGTTCATCGTGCTGATGCGTTGGGCCCGCCCGGCGAACTGAGCATGTCCTCGCCGCAACGAGCCGACCTCGCTGGCCTGCTGCTCGCCGTGCTGGCCAGCGGTATGCTCGCGGCCTGGGCCGGACGATCGGAGAGGGTGGTGACCGAACGCGGTGATGGACCAGTGCCTGTGATCACCCCGCCAACGGCCCACTTGAAGGAAGGCGATACCATCCGCATCCAAGGCACCGGCGGGCGAGCCCTGTGGCTGGCGGAAGGACCCGATGCGCCACTGCGCGACATGCGTTCCACGCGGCTTTCCCTGGTGCCACACCCCGACCGCCGCCGCGCCGATCGAATGCTGGCCACCCCCACGGCCGTGCAATGGAACAGGCCACTGCCCGGCCTGCCCTTGGCCCATGTGGTGCGCGTGGCCGAAGAGGATGACCTTGGCCGCCGGGGACCGGTCAGGCTCCGCACCACGGTCTTCGCCGATCATGGGGTATTGCCTGTGGTTTCGCTGGTGATGCCTGAAGGTGCCTTGTTCGATCCTGACACGGGCATCTATGTGCCGGGCAATGCCATGCTTGCTCCGCACCGCCCCCAACTCGCACTCTACAAGGAGGATGGACGCTGGTGGAAGTATCCCGGCAACTATTCAGGGCGCGGAAAAGCCTGGGAACGGCGAGCCTTGGTCCAGTTCATCGGTGCGGATGGCGGCGAGATCCACCAAGGACCGGTGGGGGTGCGCATCCACGGCAACATGACCCGGGGCTTCCCGTTGCGTGCATTGCGGCTCGTGTTCGCTGGACCCTTGCGCGCGCCATTGTTCGGCGATGGGGAGCCGGCCGGTGCCATGGCACTTGTCCTGCGCCCCGGCGGCAACGACGGCATCAAGGCCCTGATGCGCGATGCGGTGGTGAATGAGCTCTGTGCCGGGGAGGACTTCGAGGTATCGCGCGCCAGCACGGCCGTGCTCTACATCAACGGTTGCTATTGGGGCATCCACCACCTCCGCCAACGTGTCGACGAGAAGGAAATCGCGCGCCGCCACGGGCTGAAGGCGAAGAAGGTGCGCATGGTGGAGGTGGAATTGGGCGTCATCCATGGGGACCCCGAAGAGGTGGCCCGCTTCAAGGCGTTGGTGGAGACCGCCAAGGGTCCATCGCGTTCCGCCGGAGCGCTGTACAAGGCGCTGAATGAGTTGATGGATGTGGAGAGCTTCCTGGCCTACATGGCGGCCTGCATCATCACCGGCCAGCGCGATTGGCCCCTGCGCAACGTGCGTGCGTGGCGACATGCCGGCGGGCCAGGAATGGGCAGGGCCGATGGTCGTTGGCGGTTCATCCTGAACGACATGGACCTGTCCATGGGGGCCACCGCCCCGGCGAACGCGCCGCTGTTCCATCAATTGGACCAGCGCGCATTCGCCCTGCCCGCCCTGTGGACCGGCGCGATGCGTGATCCCTTCATACGGGAGCGCTTCCAATGGCACGTGGAGCGGCTGCTGGAAGGGCCATTGTCCAAGGAGAACATGCTGGCGATGGTGGACCACTTCGCCGGGCGCATGGCCCCTGAGATGCGGTGGCACACGGCCCGGTGGCGCAAGCCCGCCAGCGTCGAAACATGGCACACCCATGTGGACGAACTGCGCACTTTTGTGAAGGCGCGTGAACGGGCCGTGCGTGACGGTATGCGCGGCTATGCAGGGTCCAACGGCTAGGAGATGCTCGAGTTCATCCGCGATGAAAGACAGCTGCTGATAATGGCGGCCATCTGGGTGGGCTCCTCCATCTTCCTGGGGCCGCTGGCGTTTGCGATCATACCGCTCACCTTCATTCTGCTCCGCCGCGCCGAGGCCTGGCCCGAGCTCCTCATGGGCATGTTGGTGATCCTGGTGCTGTCGGATATGCGGAAGGATATCCACGGCATGCTGGTCTTCAAGAGCGTGAAGAACGTCTGCGTGTTGCTGCTGCTCGCGTTCTTCCTGATGCGTCGTGAGGATTTCAGGCCGCATCCGCGCGTGTTCCCCATCTTCCTGCCCTTCTTCATTTTCAGTTTCCTGCCTTTGGTCTTTTCCAGCACGCTCATCACTTCGGTGCAGAAGACCATCTCCTACGCCCTGATGTTCCTGATCGTGCCCAACTACGTGATGTACAACTTCCGTTCACAGGGCTGGAGCTTCTTCCGCAACCTGGTCTTCCTGGCGGTGACGCTGCTCGCGATCGGCATCCTGCTGCGCTACGTGGATTTCAGGCTCGCTTATGTGGCCGGACGTTTCCATGGGCTGTTCGGCAATCCCAACGGCGTGGCCATCTTCTGTTTCCTGTCCTTCATGCTCATGGCCACGGTCACGCACATCCGACGGGACCTGTTCTCCACCACCGAGAAGATCATCATCTATGGGGTGATCATCTACAGCCTCATCCTGAGTGGTTCAAGGGCATCGCTGGCGGCGGTGGCCATCTTCCTGGTGATATCGCGCTTCTTCGCATACTCGCCCTTCCTGGGTTTTGTGGTGCTGATCGCCTCAGTGGGCGTGGTGGAGGTGGTGACCTCCAATCTCGGGGCCATCATCACCTCGCTGGGTCTGGAGAAGTATTTCCGCCTGCAGACCTTGGAAGAAGGTAGTGGCCGCTATTTCGCCTGGGAGTTCGCCTGGCGCAAACTCCAGCCCTACTATTTCTTCGGGGGGGGCTGGGCCAACGATGAATTCGTTATGCGCAGCCGATACAGCTATTTGGAGAAGATGGGCCACCAGGGTGGGGTGCACAACAGCTATTTGAGCATGTGGTTCAATGTGGGCCTCATCGGCATCATCATCTTCTTCCGCAGTTTCATCCTGCTCTTCATCAAGGCCAGCAAGCTCACGGGCATGGCCATCGCGGTGATGTTCGCCACCCTGTTCTCCATCACGTACGAATCCTGGCTCGTGGGTTCGCTGAACCCCTACACCATCATGCTCCTCATCATCATGACGATGATCTCTGAGGAGGAGATCGCGTTGGGAGCGGATCCCTTGGTGGACGATGTGGAAGAAATCTCCGCCGAGGAGGAACCTCCGCCACTTGGGTCGCGGCCCCAACAAGCTTGATCCCTGGGTACCGCTGGGCCGGGTTTACTTTGCGCCCGCATGATGAAGCGGGGTGGGAGGCGCTGGCGGCGCTGGACAATGGTACTTGCGGCCTGCACGGTCGTGATCATCGGCGGTGCGCTGTTCGCCGACCATTTCCTGAAGAGCAAAGGGCATCCGGGACTCCGGCGATTCGCGGGTCAGGTGGCACGGAACTACCCGGCGAGTTTCGCAGTGGAACCACCGGTGCTGGCCCTGAAGCTGGGCGAGCATGAGATGGAGACGCTGCGCACCACGGTGGAAGCGGCCCGCGCCCGTGGCGTGATCCTTCCCGAGGGCCGCCCCTACGTGAATGGCGAGATGGAACACGGGGGGGTGGTGTCCAGGGTGAAGCTGCGCATCAAGGGCAAGATGACCGACCATGTGGAAGGCCGCAAATGGTCGTTCCGCGTGGTTTCCCGCAAGGAGGGGGGCTTCCAGGGCATGAAGCGTTTTTCCCTGCAGCACCCGGGCACGCGGAACTACCTGGTGGAATGGCTTCACCACCGCTTGATGGCCGGTGAAGGCATTGTGGCCCTGCGCTACGGGTTCATCAGGCTCCTTCTCAATGGGGAGGACCTGGGCATCTACGCCTATGAGGAACACTTCGGTCCCGAGTTGCTGGAGAACAACGGGCGCGTGGAGGGGCCCCTGTTCCGTTTCGATCCATCACTCTTCTGGGAGCACCGCCTCAACGAGATGCGCAAGCTGCGCTTCGACGAGCCCTATGCGGCTTACCAGGCCGCGGCCATCGATGCCTTCGGCAGTTCCGACCTGGCGAAGGACGCCACGGCACGCGCGCGCTTCGAGGCGGCCACGGCATTGATCGAGGGCTTCCGCCGGGGCCGATACACCGCCTCAGAGGTCTTCCACGTGGATCTTCTCGCGCGACGCCACGCGCTCATCGATCTGATGGGCGGACACCACAGCATGGATTGGAGCGACGTGAAGTTCCACTACGACCCCGTGGCCCAGCGCGTGGAACCGGTGGCCTATGAGATCTTCGGGGGCGAGCGGATCCGCAGGCTGGCGGGCAGCGGGCGATACGAAGGGCGCTTCCGGACCTCGCACGACCTGCATGACGCCTACTTCAACGATGAGGGACTGTTCCGTGCCTACGTGCGGCATCTGGAACGCGTGTCGCGCCCCGCTTATCTGGACAGCGTCTTCCAGGTGCTGGGTCCGGCGCTCGATTCCGCTGCGGCCATCGTGTACCGGGAGTTCCCTTGGAAGGAGTTGGATCGCGCCACCCTGCGCCACAACCAGAGGATCATCCGCCGCCTGCTGGACGTGCCTAAGGGCTTCCATGCCTATCGCCAAGGCTTGGCCGGTGATACACTGGGATTGATGATCGTGCCCGTGGAGGCGCTTCCCTTGGAGGTGCATGGCCTGGTGCTGCCGGATGGCAGCATCGTCAAGCCTTTGGACAACACCATCGTACCGTGCCGCAAACAGGGTCGTCCGGGAGACCCAATGCCTTTCAGTTTCAAGCTTCCGCCTGGTGCCGCTGTCCCCCTGGATGCCGCGTTGCGAGTGCGCTATGGTGTGCTGGGTGCCTCGGTCGCCAAGGAATTGGAGGTGTTCCCGCAGTCATGGCTCGATGGCTTCGAGAGCTTGCCCATGCGGATGGAGCGCGCGGCCGACATGCGGTCGCATCCGTTCGTGGTGGTGGACGAAAAGGAGAGTACCGTGCTGTTGAAACCCGGACGGTGGATACTGGCGGACGATCTGGTCATACCACCGGGATATGTGGTGCGCGGCACAGCACCGCTGGAGATCGATCTGGTCAAGGGTGCGCGGATCCTGAGCGCATCGCCCATTGAGCTCACGGGCCTGCCGGAAGTTCCGGTGCTCATCGGATCATCGGACGCGAGCGGCGCCGGCATCGTCATCCTGGACGCGCGTACCGAAAGTATCTGGCGTCATGTGCACCTGCGTGATCTTGGGCCCTTGGGCAAGCGCGGCGATGCGAGCCTGGTGCTGGGTTCCACCAAGCTTGTCCTGCGTGAATGCCTTTTGGAAGGTGCACCCAAACGCGATCTGTTGGTGGCCGTGCGGTGCGATCTGACGCTGGAGCAGGTCAGGATCGAAGGAGGCCGCGACCAGGTCTCCGCCGCCTATGGGTTGACCACGTTCCGCGACCTGGAGTGCGTGATGGCAGGTGATGATGCTGTGGTGTTGCGCGGAGGGGAGGCCACGTTGGATGGGTTGCGGATCAAGGATGCCCGGGGGGACGCGATCAAAGTGGATGGTCCGGTCCGCGTGAAGGGCCGTGCGATCGACATCGTTTCACAAGGCCATGGTCTTCGCCTATCACGGGGTGCCGAAGTGGAACTGGATGCCGTGGCCGTTGATGCGGCGCGGCTTGCAGTGTTGCTGGAGAAGGCCATGGCGCGCCATGGCGCTTCGCGGATCGCCTTGCGCGAGGCCCGGTTGCGCGGTGGGGAAGGGGATGTGGAGGATGAAGGTGGCAACGACAAGGTGATCAAGCGCTCGTCGGACAAGTCATCCGGCCCCGGGAAATGAAGCGGATCCAGGCGTCCATCGGCACAGTGCTCATCGCCTCCAGCATGCTCGGGCAAGTGTCGCCATTCAATGGCCTGGAGCCCTTGGGGCCGGACAGCACCGGCCATTGGCGGGTGGTCATCGGCGGACATTTCCACGGATCGAGCAACAGCCGCAGTGGCTACCCGGCGGCCACCTTGCTCGCTTCGCTGGACGCCATCAACGCCACGGGTGCGCACCTCCTGCTCAGCACGGGGGATCTCTTCCTGGACCGCGAGGCCGATATCCCCCGGTACGAGCGTGCGTTCTTCAGCAAGCTGGCCATGCCCCTGTACAATGTGCCCGGCAACCACGACCAGGGCATGCCCGGTTATGTGGAGCGATTCGGCCCCACTTATGGCCTTTTGCGGCTGGGCACCACGTCTGTGCTGTTGCTCGACACCGAGCGCGACAATGGCGATATCCGGGGCGAACAGATGCGGATGCTCGGCGACCTGGCCGATGACGACGACATGACCGCCCTGCTCATCATCGCGCACCGGCCGCTCTGGGCGGAGGATGATCCACGCTACACGGACCTGTTCAAAGGCAATACGCGCTCCACGCTGCGCACCAACTACCGGAAAGAGGTAGCGCCCCTGCTGGAGCGCATCGCACGCAGGGTGCCCGTCCACTGGATCTCCGGCAGCATGGCGGGCCTCGCCCCGGCGAGCATCTTCTTCGAGCGTCATGCCGACAATATCATCTTCATCCAAAGCGCCATCCGCGACGAAGCACGTGATGCGGTGCTCGTGGCGGACATCGGCCCGGCAGGCATCAACTGGCAGGGTCTGTCGCTCACCGGCGTGGAACTGATGCCCGTGGAAGCCTACGATGCGGCCTGGTGGCGTGCACGCATGAAGCGTACGGAGCCCTTTCGCTGGCGGTTGCTGCCGATGCACGTGAAGAACGCCGTCACGCATCGTTTTTTCTGGTGGGGAGCCGCGGCCGCCCTTGTCCTCTCGCTCCTCTTCAGGCTGCTGCTGCGGCGGGGCACTTGAGCTTCGCTATTTTCGCCCACCACGGTCCCCCCGTTCCCTCCCGCACATGGCCCGCATCCTCGTCACCGGCGGCGCCGGCTTCATCGCCAGCGACCTGGCCGCCAAACTCGCCGAAGACCCCGGCAACGAGGTGGTGGTGGTGGACAACCTCCTCACCGGCGATATGCGCAAACTTCCGCTTGCCGGCGCGCCCAACCTGCACTTCATCAAGTGCGACGTCAACCGCTTCGAGGACATCAGTGGCGTGTTCTACGCGTACCGGTTCGACCATGTGTTCCATTATGCCGCGGTGGTGGGCGTGCGGCGCACCATCGAGAATCCGGTGATGGTGCTGCGCGATGTGGACGGCATTCGCAACATCCTGGACCTGTCGAAGAACACGGGCGTGAAGCGCGTCCTCTTCTCATCCTCCTCGGAGGTCTATGGTGAACCGGTGGAGATCCCGCAGAACGAGCGCACCACGCCCCTGAACTCGAAGCTGCCTTACGCCATCGTGAAGAACCTGGGCGAGGCCTTCCTGCGCTCCTACCGCAAGGAGTACGGGCTGGATTACACCATCTTCCGCTTCTTCAACACATACGGCCCCAAGCAGAGCCGCGATTTCGTGGTGTCGAAGTTCATCCGTGCGGCGCTGCGTGGCGAGGACATCACCCTTTATGGCGACGGCCTGCAGACCCGCACCTTCTGCTACATCGACGACAACATCGACGCCTGCCTCAACGCCTATCACCGGGGCGAGGTGGCGAATGATGTGGTGAACATCGGGTCGGACGAGGAGGTCACCATCAAGGCCCTGGCCGAAACGATCATCGAACTCACCGGCAGTACCTCGCGCATCGTATATCTGCCTCCCCTGGAGGAGGGTGACATGACGCGGCGCATGCCCGACATCACGCTGATGCGGCGATTGCTCGGACGGGACCTGTTGCCTTTGCGTGTGGGCCTGGAGCGCGTGCTGGCCACCACGGCCGTGGATCGATGTGCGGAATAGCGGGCATATATGGGCTGGAAACCCTGCCCGACCCGCAGGCCGTGCTGGCCCGCATGACCGATGCCCTGGCACATCGCGGTCCCGATGCGGCCGGCATGCATGTCGCCGCGAACTGTGCACTGGGTCACCGGCGCCTGAGCATCATCGACCTCTCGCACGATTCCGACCAGCCTTTCCATGCGACGGATGGCGGCCTGGCCATCGTGTTCAATGGCGAGATCTACAACTACCGCGCACTGCGTGAGCGATTGACCGGGCTGGGCCACGGCTTCCGCACCTCGTCGGACACCGAGGTGCTGCTGGCGGCCTACCGGCAATGGGGCCATGCTTGCCTGGATGAACTCGAGGGCATGTTCGCCTTCGCCGTACTCGACAGCGCCACCGACGAGTTGGTCCTCGCGCGTGACCGCATGGGCATCAAACCGCTCTACTGGTACCGCGATGACCGGCACCTGCTTTTCGCTTCTGAAGTGCGCGCGCTGCTCGCATCAGGGTTGGTGCCCCGGCGGATCGACCGCGAAGCATTCGTGGACCACCTGCGCTACCAGACCGTGCATGCCCCGGACACCTTGGTGCGCGGCGTGCATCTGCTCCAGGCCGGGCATGCCATGCTGGTTTCGGACACCGAATTGAGCATCCGGCGCTGGTACGATCCTGTGGCGGCCGCCGAGATGGCGGCGAAGAACATGCCGCGTGAAAGGGTGCTGCGCGAGGTGCGCGATCGTCTTGCCCGGGCCGTGGAGAAGCGTCTCGTGGCCGATGTGCCCTTCGGCGCCTTCCTCTCCGGTGGGATCGATTCCAGCGCGGTGGTGGGCCTCATGGCGCAGGCGAGTTCCTCGCCGGTGCACACCTTCTCGGTGGTGTTCGACGAGGAGGAATTCAGCGAGGAGCGCTATGCCCGCATGGTGGCGAAGCGCTTCCGCACGGAGCACACCCCCATCCGCCTCAAGCCGGATGACATGCTGCGGATGCTGCCCGACGCCCTCGCCGCCATGGACCACCCCAGCGCTGACGGCCCCAACACCTGGGTGGTCTCCAAAGTGACCCGGGAAGCGGGCATCAAGATGGCGCTCAGCGGGCTGGGCGGCGATGAGGTCTTCGCCGGGTATCCGGTATTCCGTCGCACACTCGATCTGTGGCGGCGGCGATGGGTCACACAATTCCCTTCCGCCTGGCGTGGTGTCGCAGGTGCGGCCGTGCGCAGCCTGCGGCCTGGTATCGCGGGAACCAAAATGGCCGATGCCCTGTTGCTGCCCACCTTTTCTGTGGACGATACCTATCCGATCTCCCGGCGCACCTTCAGCGACCGTGAGCTGGTCTCGCTGCTTGCCCGCGATACGCTTCCGGCGGACCGTGTCCAGCGCATCATGCACGGCATCATCCGGGAGGACGGCGGCCACGCATTGCCGATGCTCTCGCAGGTGTCGCTCGGTGAGTTGTCCACCTATCTGCAACATGTGCTATTGCGCGACACCGACCAGATGAGCATGGCCCATGCGCTGGAGGTGCGGGTTCCATTTTTGGACCACCATCTCGTGGCCTTCGTGCTGGGCGTGGACGACGTGCACAAATACCCGCACACGCCCAAAAAGCTGCTCACTGATGCCTTGGGGGATCTTTTGCCGGATGAGGTGACCCAGCGGCCCAAGATGGGCTTCACGATGCCCTGGGAACTTTGGATGCGCGGTGAGTTGCGGTCCTTCTGCGCGCAGCGGTTGCATCGTCTTTCTTCCGGCGGGCTCCTCCGTCCGGGTGCGGTGGACGGCTTGTGGCGCGCCTTCCTGAAGCAGGACCCGCGCGTGAACTGGTCGAGACTGTGGTCCTTGGTGACCCTGGCCGACTGGATGGAACGGCAGGGGATGCAAGATCCCGGGTAGTTCCGGGAAACGAAAAGGGCCACCGTACCGGTGGCCCTTTCCAGGGTCTCTGCGGATCGGAACGATCCCGCAGGCAGGGGTCAGAACTTGGCGCGCGACTTCCGGCCCACCTTCTTCGATCCGCGGATCCAGTTGTAACGCTGGCGGTAGAAGTTGGACTGCCCTCTCAGCACATAGCTGTAGGTGAAGGTCATGGTCAGGTAACTGTCGTTGTGCGTGGGGTCGCCGCGCTTGGCGCCTGCGTCATAGTTCTCCAGGCGCGGCAGGGTGGGATCCAGCGCGTAGGCGTAGGACGATTGGTTCGCCATGTCGATCGCCTCCTGGCTGGGGAGCTTGGCGGGATCGGCGTATACCGTGCTGGCGTCGTCCAGGTAGTCGGTGAAGGTGGTGCGCCAGCCGAAGTCCCAGCCGAAACGGTGACGGCGCTTGCGCGTGAAGTGCATCCCGATACCCGCCGGGATGGCGAAACCCAGTTGACCGTACTCCTCCAGTTCCGTGGTGAGTGGGCGCAGGTTCACGAAGGATCCCTCGCGGTTCAACTGTCCTTTCGGGCTGTGGTAGAAGAGCGCCGCACCAGCGTATGCGAACAAGCGGAAGTCCGACTTGTACCGCCCACGGCCGCCCAGGTCGTTGTCCTGATAGATGGTGAACTCCGGCCGCAGGTACCACTCGAACATGTCGTTGCGGAAGTTCAGGTTGCGGCCCACGCGCGCCCGGTTGGTGCTCAGGGCGTCCGCGCCTTGGATGCGCAGGTAGAGCAGGCCGGTGTTCACCGAGATCAATCGGTTGATGCGGCGGCGCGCGAAACCGCCCAGCGCCCAGCGCGTCTGGCTCAGCTTCATGTCCCACACGAAGTCGCGGCGCGTCTGTTCCTTGCCGCCCATTTCACCCAGGTAGTTCGATCCGCCGAGGTGCACACCCACATCCCAAGCGTACTGGGCTTCGGAACGGTCCAGGCCGAACAGCAGCACGGCGGCCGCCAGGGCGAGTCGGGTGATGCGCGGGGTCATGTTCGATGCGATGGGGAAGGGGAGTCTACGGTGGGCAAACATAGCAAAGATCCAGCGGCGAAATGGAATCGTGGACAGGCTTGGCCGACAGCGGTTTGCGCGCGGATCGAAGGGCCACCGCCCACGACCCGGTACTTTTGGGTCCCGCATGGGAGATCCGCAACGCATCACTGGACTCTTCGGCATCCGGCATCCCCTTATACAGGCCGGGATGATCTGGTGTTCCGGATGGGAGCTCGCTTCCGCCGTGAGCAATGCCGGCGCATTGGGCATCATCGGCTCGGGCTCCATGTACCCCGATGTGCTGCGCGACCACATCCGCAAGTGCCGGGCGGCCACCAGGTCACCCTTCGCCGTGAATGTGCCGATGCTCTACCCGGACATCGACAAGCACATGGCCATCATCGTGGAGGAACGCGTGCCGATCGTCTTCACCTCCGCCGGCAACCCGGCCCAATGGACCGCGCATCTCAAGCGGCACGGCATCACCGTGGTGCATGTGGTTAGCAGCGTGAAGTTCGCCCTGAAGGCCGAGTCCGCCGGTGTGGACGCCGTGGTGGCCGAGGGATTCGAGGCCGGCGGGCACAACGGACGAGAGGAGACCACCACGCTGGTGCTGGTGCCCATGGTGTGCGACGCGTTGCGTATTCCGGTGATCGCCGCAGGCGGGATCTCCGATGGCCGCAGCATGCTCGCCGCCATGGTGCTGGGGGCGGATGGCGTGCAGGTGGGCAGCCGTTTCGTGTGCAGTGAGGAATCATCCGCCCACCGCGCCTTCAAGGACCGCGTGGCCACGGCGGGGGAGGGCGAGACGCTGCTTACCCTGAAGGAACTCGCGCCCGTACGCCTCCTGCGGAACAAGTTCTTCCTGGATGTGCAGGCCGCCTACGCGGAGGGTGCCGATGCCGCACGACTGAAGGATTTGCTCGGGCGGGGCCGCGCCAAGCGCGGCATGTTCGAGGGCGATCTGGAGGAAGGTGAGCTTGAGATCGGGCAGGTCAGTGGCAGGATCCGGGAGATCAAGTCAGCGGCCGCGATCGTGGAGGAGATCATGGCCGGTTTCCACGCCGGGCTGCGGGCAATGCGTTCATCATCCACACTTCCAGGATGAGGGTTCGCGTTCGGCAACATATGGAGCGTGACCTGCGTCATCAGGTCATATCCCTGACCCGGCGGATGAGGATCCTGCATGCATCGGTTCTGCTGGCCGCCCCCCTGGTCGCGTCCGCACAGGTGCTCGACCCCCCCGTGCTGCGCTGCGCCTCGGTGAACGCCGCTGGCGATGTGATCGTTACCTGGAGCCCCACGACGGACCCGGACGGCATCTTCATGCGGTACGACATCCATGTGGCGGCCGATGCCAATGGACCCTATGCCGTGGCGGGCAGCGTGCCCGTGCTGGGCCAGACCAATTTTCTGCATGCCGCCTCCGGTGCGGGATCGGGCGCGCGCTTCTACTTCGTCACCACGGTGTCCACCACACCCGCTGTTTCGCAGCACAGCGACACGGTTTCCACGCTTTTTCTGCAGGTGTTCCAAAGCACGCCGCCAGGGAGCGCCAACCTGGCCTGGACCGCGCCGGAAAAGGCCGCCACCGCCACCGCCTGGTATACCGTGTGGATGGAATATCCCGTGGGCAATTGGAACCTGCTCGCCACGGTGGACACCTCGGTCTACGCCTACCAGCACGTGATCGACATCTGCGCCGATTCCCTCACCTTCCGCGTGGGGCTCGCCGACCAGTTGGGCTGCGTTTCCTTCAGCAATCGCCAGGGCGACTTCTTCGAGGACGTGACCCCGCCCACCACCCCGCAGATACAGTCGGTCACGGTGGACACCCTGTCGGGGCTGGCCACCATCCATTGGACGCCCAGTCCACAACCGGACACTGACGGCTACATCATCGTGCTCTCCACACCCGGCGGCGGCATCATCATCGACACCGTGTACGGACAGCCCACCAGCAGCTACACATGGCTGCTCAGCCAGGCCTGGCTGGCTCCGGAATCCTTCACCATCGCCGCGTTCGACACCTGCAACGTGGGCGTGCCGCCCAGCCCCAACACCAGTGCCACCGGGCCGCCGCACACCACCATGCACGCCACCACGCAATACGACCAATGCGCAGGTCTGGTCAAGATCGCGTGGACACCCTATGGCGGTTGGACACCGGAGGCGCAACAGGTCTTCTATCAGGTGGATGGTGGGCTGTGGTCCCTGCTCGCCAACCTCGATGGCGACGACCTCAACTACACGCACACGGTGGATCCCGACCGGGACTATTGCTATGCGATACGCGCCGAACGCACCCCGGGCGGCACCTTCTCCATGAGCAACAAGACCTGCCGGAGCACCATCTATCCAGGCCTGCCTGCCTTCAACTACATACGCACCGTCACCGTGCTCGATGAAGAACGGATCCTGGTGGTGGACAGCCTGGACCAGAGCGCCTCGGTGGGCGGATACAGCCTGGAGCGGTCGCGCAACGGAGCACCCTTCGAGGAGATCGTGTTCTTTCCCGTGGTGAGCGATGCCGTGATCAATTATGTGGATGAGGACGTGGAGCCCTCCAGGAACGGCTATCGCTACCGCATGACCGTGCTGGACAGTTGCGGCCATGCCGTGCTCACGAGCAACATCGGCGGAAGCATCGTGCTGCGCACCGAGGCCCTGCTCACCGCCGAGAACGCGCTGGACTGGAACGGATATGCCGAATGGGCCGGCTTCCCCGCCGCCTACCGCATCCACCGGAGCATCGAGGATGGACCGTTCGCGGTGGTCGCCGCGCTTCCGCCGGATCCCTGGAACTGGAAGGACAATGTGGCCGGCCTGATCGACGGCGACGGGCGCGCCTGCTACTTCGTGGAGGCCGTGGAGGCGGGCAATCCTTCGGGCATCAACGCCGTGTCGCTGAGCAATGTGGCCTGCGCGGTGCAGGAGGACCTCGTGTGGATCCCCAACGCCTTCATCATCGGCGGCATCAACAACATCTTCCAACCCGTGCTCGGCTTCGTGGACGTCAGCGAGTACACGCTCAACATCATCAACCGCTGGGGGCAGGTGGTGTGGACCACCAATGATCCACAGGAGGGCTGGGATGGGGAAGTGGGCGGACGTCAGGCGCCGCTGGGCGTGTACGGATACTTCTGCGCCTTCCGCAACGGTGCCGGACGCCGTTTCGAGAAGCGCGGCACGGTGACCCTTCTCACTGCGCTGGAATGATCCGGCGATCGGGCCGATGACTACTTTTGTGCATGGATCGACCCGCCACCGCCAAGACCCGCCAGGCCAACGCGCCGGCCACTGCGAACGGCACCCTTCCCACGGACAAGTTCACCGGCGAGGGACTCACTTACGACGATGTGCTGCTGGTACCCGCCTACAGCGAGGTACTGCCCCGTGAGGTGGACGTCCGCTCACGATTCTCCCGCAACATCGAGATCAACCTGCCGATCGTGTCCGCCGCCATGGACACCGTCACCGGTGCGGACCTGGCCATCGCCATAGCGCAATGCGGCGGCATCGGCGTGATCCACAAGAACCGGTCGATCGCCGAGCAGGCCATGGAAGTGCGCCGCGTGAAGCGGTCGGAAAGCGGCATGATCCTCGACCCGGTGAAGCTGGACCGCAACGCCGTGGTGGGCGACGCGCTGAAGCTCATGGCCGAGCATCGCATCGGCGGCATCCCGGTGGTGGACCAGGACGAGAAGCTCGTGGGTATCATCACCAACCGAGATCTGCGTTTCGAAAAACGCTTCAGCCGCCCGGTGACCGAGGTGATGACCAGTGCGCGCATCATCACCGCCCAGCCGGACACCACCATGGCCCAGGCCGAGGACATTCTGCAGGAGCACAAGATCGAGAAGCTGCCCGTGGTGAATGACGAAGGCCGCCTGGTGGGCCTCATCACCTACAAGGACATCATCAAGCTGAAGCAGCGGCCCAACGCCTGCAAGGACCGGCTGGGCCGCCTGCGCGTGGCCGCGGCCATCGGCATCGCCGCCGACAGCATGGACCGTGCGAAGGCATTGGTGGAGGCTGGCGTGGACGCCCTGGTGATCGACACGGCGCATGGCCACACCAAGGGCGTCATCACCATGCTCCAGCGGGTGAAGGAGACCTTTCCTGGCGTGGATGTGGTGGCCGGCAACATCGCCACGGCCGAGGCCGCCAGAGCGCTGGTGGAGGCCGGCGCCGATGGCGTGAAGGTGGGCATCGGTCCCGGCAGCATCTGCACCACGCGTGTGATCGCCGGCGTGGGTGTCCCCCAGTTGACCGCCGTGCTCGAATGTGCCGCCGCCATCGCCGGCAGCGGTGTGCCCGTGATCGCCGATGGGGGCATCCGGTATACCGGTGATGTAGTGAAGGCACTGGCCGCCGGTGCGGGTACCGTGATGATCGGCAGCATGTTCGCCGGTGTGGAGGAAAGCCCCGGTGAGACCATCATCTATGAGGGTCGCCGATTCAAGGCCTATCGGGGCATGGGTTCCATCGAGGCCATGCAACAGGGCAGCAAGGACCGCTACTTCCAGGACATGGAGGACGACATCAAGAAGCTGGTGCCCGAAGGCATCAGCGGGCGTGTGCCGTACAAGGGCAAGCTGGCCGAGGTGGTCCACCAATTGGAAGGCGGCCTGCGGGCGGGCATGGGCTATTGCGGTGCTGCCACCATGGCCGATCTGGCCAAGGCGAAATTCATCCGGATCACCGTCGCCGGGGTGAAGGAGAGCCATCCGCACGACGTGTACATCACGCGGGAGGCCCCGAATTACAGTCATCACTAGGTCCGTTCGCCGCGCACACGCGCCTCCAACGCGCTGATCAGCGTATTGGAAACGGGTGCTTCCACCTTGCGTGCGAACAGTTTGCCCGAGGTTTCGAGCTTCGGCAGGTCGCTCAGATCCAAAACCGCCGGATTGCCGCCGTTGCGGGCATGCCAGTCCACATAGCGCAGGTTGTCGTTGACCACCTGTGCGGCGAAAGGCGAATCCATCACCAGTGTCTGCACCAGGATCTCCTCCGCGCAGCGCGTGTGGCGGAAGCGTCGCAGCAAATGGGGTTCGCGTGCCAGGCGATCCAGTACATGCGCCATGCAGGCACGACCCAGGCTCCACCAGGTGGAACCACCGTGGAGCGGGGGCAGACCCTTCCATGATCGTTCAATGCCGAAGGCGCGCTGTAGCCGCAGGAAGCGATCGACCCAAGCCTGGCGCCCGGGTTTGCGGATGTCCAGCAGATCCAGCGGATGCCAGTATCCGATCCGGTCCAGGCCGCCGTTGCGCCAGTATGGCGTGGGAAGCGGGAAGTGTTCCAGATAGCCGGCGACATCGCGTTCCTTGAAGAATGATGCGAACCGTTCCCAAGGCAGCAGCGGATGGTCGCTGCCACTGATGGCGTGCACGTAGCTGGTATCGGGGTCCTTCAAGGCCGTTTCGGCCAGATGGAGGATCGCCTTCAGGTGCGCCAGGCTTCCCCAATGCACCCGGTAGCGCCGCGAGACGAGCCGCACTTGGGGCAGGGCGCTGAGGGCTTCGAGGTCCTCGGCCCTCACCCTGCTTCTCCGGTCGAGATGGATGAAGACCCTGGCCCGGGGCCCCAGGCAGCGCACCCGGCGGGTGAGGCCGGGCAGGTCCTTGTAGGCGGTGATCAGGATCGCGTGCTCCATGCGGGAAGGGCGAAAAATACCCCGTATGGATCGGCGCGAAGGGCGCGCCCGGCTTGGATCTTTTTAACGGCGCGCCACCCCGATCGCCCCACCCCCGATCGGTTACATTTGCCACCCTTCCAACGGCCCGGCACGCCCCGGGCGATGATATTCAGACATCATGCGAACCCCCATGCGCATCCGTAAGATCCTTGGTACCGCCGTTTGCTCCCTCGCCTTCCTGTCGCTTTCCGCACAAGCCGATCCGGTGTTGATGACCGTGGACGGCGAGCCGGTGACACGTGCCGAGTTCGAAGCGATCTACAAGAAGAACAACAAGGAGGCGAACGTTTCGCGTGAGGCCCTGGACGAGTACCTCGAGTTGTTCATCAACTACAAATTGAAGGTGCGCGAGGCCGAGATGCTCGGCATGGACACCGTTTCGCGCTTCCGCAACGAACTGGACGGCTACCGCAAGCAACTGGCGCGTCCCTACCTGATCGACCGCGAACTGAACGATGTGCTGATGCGCGAGGCCTACGACAGGATGCGCGAGGAGGTGCGTGCCAGCCACATCCTGGTGCAGGTGGGGCAGGACGCCACGCCGGAGGACACCCTGGCGGCCTGGAAGCGCATCAACGCGCTGCGCGACCGCGTGGCCAAGGGCGAGGACTTCGCCACGGTGGCCAAGGGACCGGGTGGCAGCGATGACCCCAGCGCGGCCAACAACGGCGGCGACCTGGGCTGGTTCAGCGGCCTGCAGATGGTCTATCCCTTCGAGAGCGCCGCCTACAACACGCCCGTGGGCGGCCTCAGTCAGGCGGTGCGCACGCGCTTCGGCTACCACATCATCCGCGTGGACGGCCGCCGGCCGGCCCGTGGCCGCATCAAGGTGGCGCACATCATGCTGCGCAGTGTGCCCACCGACCCCGAGGAACGCCGGGCCGACGCTGAGAACCGCATCCGCGAGATCCACCAGCAACTCGGGAGCGGCGCCATCACCTTCGCCGATGCGGCCTTGCGCCACAGCGAGGACGAGAGTTCCAGCACGCGCGGCGGCGAACTGCCCGAGTTCGGCACCGGCAAGATGATCGACGAGTTCGAGGACGCCGCCTTCGCACTGAAGGCCGATGGCGACATCTCGGAACCGGTGCTCTCACGCTTCGGCTGGCACATCATCAAGCGCCTCGAGTACACGCCCACGCCCGGCTTCGAGGCGGCCAAAGGCGAACTGAAGTCGAAGATCGCCCGCGACAGCCGCGCCGAGATCACCCGCAAGGCCTTCCTGGAGAAACTGCGCGCCGACTACAAGGTGGTCGAACGCCGGGAGAACCTGAGGCCGTTGTATGCGCTGGTGGACAGCACCATCTTCAAGAAAGGCACCACCAAGCACGACACCATCGCACGCCGGGACCTGAAGGAGGGCGAGTGGTCCAAGGGACCCATGCGGTACAGCCGCGAGCTGGTGGGCATGATGCACGAAGGCAAGATGGTCAGCGTGCGATCCAAGCAGTACGAGGAACTCACGCACACGATGACCGACACCCTGGTGGTGCGTGACGTGGCGCAGGGATGGCGCTACGATCGGCGAAAGGCCGAGAAGCTCACCAAGCCCGTGCTGGTGATCAAGGACCGCACCTACACCCAGCGCGATCTGCTGGACCACCTGGAAGCCAAGCAGCGCCGCGAGCGTGTGACCAGGGCGCAGGAGCACGTGGACGCACGTTTCCGGGAGTACGTGGACGAGCAGCTGCTCGCCTACGAGGACGACCACCTCGAGGAGAAGTACATGGACTTCCGCCTGTTGATGAAGGAGTACCGCGACGGCATCCTGCTCTTCGAACTCACCGACCAGAAAGTATGGGGACGTGCCGTGCGCGACACCTCCGGCCTGGAAGCCTTCCATGCCGCCAACCGCGACCGGTTCATGTGGGACACGCGCTACGAGGCGGACATCTACACCTGCGCAGACGCCGCCGTGGCCAAACAGGTGCGCAGCCTGTTGCGCAAGGGCACCCGTGGCGCCGACCTCATGAAAGCGGTGAACAAGAGCAGCGCGCTGGCGTTGGACATCGACCCCGGCACCTTCACCGCCGAACAGCGGCCCGTTCTCAGGCAGGTGAAGTCCCCGGGACTGAGCGCTGACATCCCACACGAGGGCCGGGTGGTGATCGTGGACCTGAAGCGCACCATCCCGCCCACGCCCAAGGAACTGGATGAGGCCCGTGGCGCCATCACCGCCGCATACCAGGACAACTTGGAGCGTGCCTGGATAGAGGAGTTGCGCGGCAAGTACCGCGTGGAGGTGCGGCGCGACGTGCTCTATTCCATCCAGTGACCGCATCGCGCAAGCCGGTTCCTCTGACGGCATGGCCCATTTTGGCCTGCGTGGCGCTCGGCTTGTTCCAGTCCTGCGGCCCGGCGGAGGAGACCGACGCACCCGTGGCGCGTGCCTACAACGAGGTGCTGCGTTGGAGCGAACTGCGCACGGTGGTGCCCGTGGACCTGGCCCCGGAAGACAGCGCGGCCCTGGCCCAGCGCTACATCAACGACTGGCTGCGGCAA
The DNA here is from genome assembly GCA_026129465.1 of Flavobacteriales bacterium. Classification (NCBI taxonomy): domain Bacteria; kingdom Pseudomonadati; phylum Bacteroidota; class Flavobacteriia; order Flavobacteriales; species Flavobacteriales bacterium. Next base: position 1,463,586 of record JAHCIA010000001.1, on the reverse strand, counting down.
CGTGTGCTGCTGCACCAGGCCGAGACCAACCTGGCCGGTCAGGGCACGGATCATGAGGCCCTGCTGCGCGACTACCGCAACTCGCTGGTGATCTACGCCTACGAGAAGGCCCTGGTGGAACAGAAGCTCGATACCTTGGTACCGATGGCCGAGATCGAGCGTTACTACGAGGAGAACCTCGCGGCCTTCGAGCTCCAGGACGACATCATGCGCGTGCGCTGGGCCAAGGTGCGCGACGACGACAAACGCACCATGAAACGCCTGGAGGACCACTTCCTCAGCGGCAGCCCAGAGCGCATGCAGGAGCTGGAGATCTGGCTGGCCCAGCGCGGCATCCCCATCGTGGACCGCAGCGACACCTGGAGCACACGGGCCGGTTTTGAGGCCGAAAGCAGCGTGGCCCTGCCCGAAATGGACAAGCCGGGGCGCAGGGTCATCAAGCGGGAAGGGAACACCTGGTTCATCGATGTGTTGGAACTTCGCCCCCGCGGAAGCACCGAACCCTTGGAGCGTGCGCGCATGGACATCCGGTCCATTCTGCTCAACCAACGCAAGCTCCGGCTCATCGAGGCCATGCGCGAGGACATCTACCATGAAGCGGTCGAACGCAAGGACATTGAGACGTATCGCTGAAGCGGCGATACTGCTGGCGTGGCTGCTGCCGGGTCCGGCTTTGGCGCAGCCCAAGGGTCTGCTCATAGACCGCATCGTGGCAGTGGTGGGCCGGGAAGCGATCCTGCAAAGCGACCTGCTGGCCCGGGTGGAGCAGGCACGCCAGCAGGGCGGCACCACGGACAAGCGCGCCTTGGAATGCGGTGAGTTGGAGGACCTGCTCTATGAGAAACTCCTGGTGGAGCAAGGCAAGATCGACAGCGTCGCGATCGACGAGGCCCAGGTGAACGCCGAGCTGGACCGGCGCATCCGCTACTTCGCCTCGCAGTTGGGCGGGGAAAAGAAGCTTGAAGAGTTCTATGGCAAGTCCGTAGCCGAGATCCGCAGCGAATTCCGCGACCAGGTGCACGACCAGCTGCTGGTGCAGACCATGCAGCAACGCCTCACCACGGACATCCGCATCACCCCTCGGGACGTGCAGAAATTCTTCAACGGCATCCCCAAGGACAGCATCCCTTTCATCAACGCCGAGGTGGAGTGGGCGCAATTGCTGCGCATCCCCAAGGCCAGTGACGAGGAGGAGCGGCGCGTACGGCGCAAGGCCGAGGAGTACCGCAACTCCATCAGCAATGGGGAGCGCGATTTCTGCACCGTGGCCATCCTCTATTCGGAGGATCCGGGGTCGGCCAAGGAGTGTGGCGAGTTGGGCATGGTGCCCACCGGCATGATGGTGCCCGAGTTCGATGCCGTGGCCCTCAGTCTGAAGACCGGCGAGATCTCGCAGGTGTTCCGTACGGAATACGGATACCACTTCATGGAACTCATCGATCGGCGTGGCGAACAGTACAACGCGCGCCACGTGTTGATCCGGCCCCAGGTGACCAATGCCGACCTGCAGCGCGAACGCGACCTGCTGGACAGCCTCCTGCGCATGGTGCGTGCCGGTGATGCCGAACTCGGCGACCTCGCCGCCGAATGGAGCGATGACGAGGAGAGCAAGGCCAGCAACGGCATCATGATCGACCAGATGAGCAACTCCACGCGCTGGGACATGAGTTCGCTGGACCAGCAGACCTTCTTCGTCCTGGACAAGCTCAAACCCGGCGAAGTGAGCGAGCCGCAGTTGATGGTGATGCCCAATGGCACCAAGGCCTACAGGCTGGTGAAGCTCCTCTTACGCACCGAACCCCACGCGGCCAATCTCAAGGACGACTACCAGTTGATCAAGCAGGCGGCCGAGGGGAAGATGCGCGCGAAGGCCGTGGACGAGTGGGTGAAGGACCGCCTGGAGGCCACCTACGTGCGTCTTGCCCCGGACTACGCCAATTGCGAATTCCTGCATGCCTGGTCCAAAGGCGTGGCCAGTGAATAGAGAACGGAACCACCAACGCGAACAACGAGAAGGACATGAGCATCCCGCAGAACGATGTGCAGGCCGCGGAAGGATTCGGCGAGCGATACCAGGCGCTGAAACGCGAGGTGGGCAAGGTCATCATCGGCCAGGACCAGGTGGTGGACCATGTGCTGCTGGGCATCTTCAGTCGGGGCCATTGCCTGCTGGTGGGTGTGCCCGGCCTGGCCAAGACCCTGCTGGTGAATACCGTGGCCCGCTCGCTGGGACTCAGCTTCAACCGCATCCAGTTCACCCCCGACCTGATGCCCAGCGACATCATCGGCTCGGAGATCCTGGACGAGGACCGCCGTTTCCGCTTTGTGCGCGGGCCCATCTTCGCCAACATCATCCTGGCGGACGAGATCAACCGCACCCCGCCCAAGACCCAGGCGGCCCTGCTGGAAGCCATGCAGGAAAAGGCCGTCACCGCCGCAGGCCACACGCACCGTCTGGAGGAACCCTTCTTTGTGCTGGCCACCCAGAACCCCATCGAACAGGAGGGCACCTACCCACTGCCCGAGGCCCAGTTGGACCGATTCATGTTCAACATCTGGGTGGATTATCCCAGCTATACCGAAGAACTCGCAGTGGTGAAGGCCACCACAGGTGATGTGCCTGCGGAAGTGCGGCCGGTGCTCAGCGCGCAGGAGATCCTCACCTACCAAAGCCTGGTGCGCCGCATACCCGTGGCGGACAACGTGCTGCAGTATGCGGTGAAGCTGGCCGTGCGAACCCGCCCGGGCGCCGAGGGCACACCGGCCATCGTGAACGACCATGTGAGTTGGGGAGCCGGCCCGCGCGCATCGCAATATCTGGTCATCGGGGCCAAGGCCCATGCGCTGGCCAATGGCCGCTTTTCGCCCGACATCGCCGACGTTCAGGCCGTGGCCCTGCCCATCCTCCGCCACCGCCTGGTGCGCAACTACAAGGCGGAGGCCGAGGGCGTGACGGTGGACCGCATCGTGGCGGCCATCCTGTGAAGGCCAATTTCTGGCGATCGTGGAGAAGATGATGCCTTTGGTCATGGACCGGGGCGTGAGCTTGCCCTAGTTTTGGGCTGTTCCGGAGACCTTTCCCGGGACTTTGACCATGATCTTCCGTCCTGCCGGTCATTTTTTGTCCATCGTGTTGCTGCCCGCCGCGACAGCTCAGGCCCAGTTGCCTGTAGTGGATATCACCCATCATATGAACGCCAGCGATCAGGTGGAGATCTATGTCCGGCCTGACGGTGCTTTCGATGAGGTGTTCTCCTCCTCGGTGTTCACCCTTCGCTGGCTGGATGCCGATGGGGCCAATCTGGGGGGCATACAGCAGGTCGTGCCCACGCTCCAATATCAGACCGTGGCCAAATCAGGAGCCGAGCAGGTATCGGGTCCCTACCGATATCAGATCTTCACCGGTTTCGGACTCATGGCGCTTTTCGATCTTGAAACCTCCTGGGGACCCTTCGAGGAGATCCTGTTGTGCCGGGTGAACGTGATCAACGGCATGAGCACCTTCGAGCTGGTGAATGATGCCTGGACGCAGACGAACAACGGCAACTTCTACGTCTCCCTGAACGGCGTGGACCGGACTGGGCAGATCTACACCTTCACCACGGTGGAGGAGGGTATCGAGGGCATGGGTACGGGTGGTGTGCGCATCATGCCCAATCCCGGCACCGGACCTTTCCAGGTGCTTACCGATATGGCGGATGCTGGAACGCTGGAATTCGAATTGACCGACGGCCTTGGGCGTGTGGTGCGGCTGTGGAGCGAGGCAGCAGGGCAGGGGACCCACCGCACCGTGGTGGATCTCGCGGGCCATACCGCAGGCACCTATCTGCTCACTGTGCGGGGTGCGACCCGTTTGAGCTCACATCGCATCGTACTCACCCGGGATTGAGCCCGGGCCCGCAAGTGCATGAACCAGGGACCATGGAAAGAAAAACGACCAGCTCGCTCCGTAAGACCACCACACCGCTCCTCCTCCTTCTCACCACCACCCTTTTGGCGCAGGCGCCGGGCGCATGGGTTCCCATGCAGGAAGCCCTGCTCGCCGGGCGTGGGGAGCGGCGCATCATCCCGAACCATTACCGGACACTGGCTGTGGACACCGGCGCGATCCGGGCCATGCTGCTCCAGGCGCCTTTCGGTGATGTGCGTTCCTCGCCGGCGGTGATCGAACTGCCTTCGCCGGACCGGGATGGTACCGAGCGTTTCCGTTTCGTACGGAACACCTTGCTGCATCCGGAGCTCGCTGCGTTGTTCCCCAGCATCACCACATGCAGCGGTGAAAGCATCGACCGGCCCGGCACCCTGATCCAGTTCGACCTGACGACACATGGCTTCCACGCCTTCGTGCTGGACCCCATTCGTGGCGATTGGTTCATCGACCCTTATGCCTTCGGTGTCGCGGAGGCGTGCATCGTGTACCGCAAGCGCGACTTCGTGAAGAGCATGCCCGCCGCCATGGCTTGCGACTACGATCTGGTGAACGACATGGAGAACGCGGCGCAATGGACCATGGACAACGTGCTCGCTGAAGGGGCGCCCCGCGCGGGCGATTGCCAGAAGCGCACCTATCGCCTGGCCCTGGCATGCACAGGCGAGTATGCGAACTACCACGGCAGCAACACACAGAACAACAACAAGGGCCCTGCACTGGAAGCCATGGCCACCACCATGAACCGGGTGAACGGCATCTACGAGCGTGATGCCACCCTCACCATGCAGATGGTGGCCAACAACCATCTGATCGTATTCCTCAACCCCAGTACCGATCCGTACTCCAACAACAACGGCGGTACCATGCTGGGCCAGAACCAGACCACCTGCGACAACATCATCGGCTTCAACAATTACGACATCGGCCATGTGTTCAGCACGGGCGGTGGCGGCGTGGCCTATCTGGACGCACCTTGCAGCAGCTACAAGGCCGGTGGTGTCACGGGTCTGTCGCAGCCCGTGGGCGACCCCTTCGACATCGACTATGTGGCGCACGAAATGGGCCACCAGTACGGTGCCAACCACACGCAGAACAACAGTTGCAACCGCCATGGTCCTGCCGCGTTCGAACCGGGCAGCGCCAGCACCATCATGGGTTACGCGGGCATCTGCGCCCCCAATGTGCAGAACAACAGCGATGCCTTGTTCCACGCGCACAGTCTGGCGGAGATCGCCAGCCGGTTGGCCAGTGGCAACGCGGGCCAGTGTCCGCAGGTGACCTCCTCCAACAACCAGCCGCCCACCATCAGCGCCGGGCCCAACCGCACCATACCGCATTCCACGCCCTTCGTGCTCACCGCCACTTCCAGCGACCCCAACCCGGCCGATGTGCTCTCCTTCACCTGGGAGCAGATGAACAACCAGGTCTCCACGCAGCCTCCTCAGCCCACCAATACCAATGGCCCCAATTTTCGCGCGTTGTTGCCGGTGGAGAGCTCCTCGCGCTGGTTCCCCAACCTGGGCGCCGTGGTGGCCAACCAGAACCCCACTTGGGAGGTGCTCTCAAGTGTGGGCCGCACCTTCAACTTCAGGGCCACCGTGCGCGACAACCGGCCGGGCGCCGGCTGCACCGCGGAAAGCAACCGCAACATCACCGTGGCCGCCGGTGCCGGGCCCTTCGTGGTGACGCAGCCCAACACGAACGTGAGTTGGCAGGCCGGCTCCACGCAAACGGTCACCTGGAACGTGGCCAACACCACCGCCTCGCCCGTCAGTTGCGCCAATGTGGACATCCTTTTGTCGGTGGACGGGGGCCTCACATATCCCTACACACTGCTCACATCCACGCCGAATGATGGTACCCAGGCGGTGACGATACCGGTGGTCCCGGCCACCAGCACCGCGCGCATCATGGTGCGAGGCAATGGCAACGTGTTCTACGACATCTCGAACGTCAACTTCAACATCATTTCAGGTTCCACCTGTCCTACGCCGTGGGACCTGACGATCACCGGGACGAGCACCACTTCCGTGCTGGCCAGCTGGTCCGCGGGTGGGGGAGACAGCTTCACTCTGCGCTACAGGCCTGTGGGCGCGCCCAACTGGACGAACATCAGCGGGATCACCGGCACCAGCCAGGCGGTGAGCGGTCTGGCGGCCTGCACCCAATACGAATTCCAAGTGCGTCGTGATTGCGGCGGCTCCAGCAGCGCCTACACCAATTCGGTGAACTGGCTCCATTCCAGTTGCTGCACGCCGGTCACCATCGTCATCGTAATGGATCGCTATGGCGCGGACATCACCTGGGCGCTCACTGGGGGAAGCACCACCTACGCCACGGGCGGACCCTACCAGGACCAGGCGAGCAATGGCACCTATCCGCAACCTTCCGTGGATCTTTGCCTGCCGGACGGCTGCTATGTATTGACGATCAATGACAGCTGGGGCGATGGCTTGTGCTGCGCCTATGGCAACGGTTTCATGCAGGTCATGGGTCCGGGCGGGCAATCGCTCGGCATCACGCCCAGCGGCAACTGGTCGCAGCAGGTGATCAACTTCTGTGTGAGCACTGAGGTGAAGTCCAACGTGAAGCTCTTCCTCGAAGGACCCTATGTGGGACCCTGGATGTCCGATGCGCTCCGCGCCGGTGGCTTGATCCCCTTGCAGGAGCCATACTCCGGCCTGGGTTGGCCGCAACTCGGCGGCGGGGGAGAGACCACCACCCCTGCCATCCTGGCCGTTACCGGTGCCAATGCCGTAGTGGACTGGGTGCGGTTGGAGTTGCGCCAGGCCGGATCGCCCGGTACCTTGGTGGCCACGCGCCAAGCCTTGTTGCAGCGCGATGGCGACGTGGTCTCCGCAGCGGATGGCACATCGGCCGTGGGGTTCGTGGTGCCACCCGGCAACTACCATCTGGTGGCACAGCACCGCAACCACCTGGGTTGCATGACGGCCACGGCGCTCGCCTTCAGCAGCACCGCCAATTCCATCGATCTGACCCTCGCAGGCACCAACACCTGGGGTACTGATGCGCGCAAGATCATTGGAAGCGCGCGTGCCCTTTGGGCGGGCGATGTCAACGGCGACGGTGCGATACGCTACACCGGTCAGGGCAACGACCGCGACCTGATCCTGCAGGCCATCGGCGGCACCGTGCCCACCACCACCGTAGCGGGGTATTCGGTAAGCGATGTGAACATGGACGGGATCATCAAATACACCGGTCAGGGCAACGACCGCGATCCCATGCTGGTGAACATCGGCGGCAGCGTGCCCACCAACCAGCGCTTCCAACAGATCCCATGACCGGTCCCTGCCGACCAAGCGCTTCCTATTGGCTGCTGGCTTGGCTGCTTCCCTTCCTGCCGGCCACAGCGCAGCAATGGGATGTTTTCGATATGGCGACCGCGGGTTTCCCCAGCAACACGGTGAAGGCGGTGGTGGAAGACCATGACGGCGTGATCTGGGCCGCCACCGATTGGGGGCTGTGCCGCTATGACGGTGACCAATGGACGGTTCTTCAGCAGGGTGGTTCCGGCCTGCCGGACAACTCCCTGAATTGCCTGGCTGTGGATGGTGATGGGCGTCTTTGGATCGGTACCACCAGCGCAGGCATCGCCATTTTGGACGGAGAGGACTGGACCTATCTGACCACAGAGAACAGCCCTTTGGTGATCGACGACATCAATGGCATCACCATTGACCACCGTGGCTGGGCCTGGATCGCCACGCAGATCGGCCTGCAATGCTCCACCGGAGAGGAGTGGTACCTGTACAACGATACCCCTGAGAGCCATCTGGGCTACCAATTCTGGGGGCCGCATGTGCGCAATACCGCCGTACGCGCCGATGGACTGGTGGCCGTGGCCACAATGAACGGGGGCCTCACCTACATCAGCGAGACCGACTTCTTCTACTACACCTCCTTCGAGCACAATTTTCCGGACAATTCGGCCAACGCCATCGTCTTCGATGAGGCCGGAGACCGCTGGATCGCCTGTCCGGCCGGTGGCTTGATCCGCCATGCCGGGCCGCACATCGGGGGACCTTGGCTCCAGTACAACGCCGCCTCCGCGGGTTTCCCGGACAACACGCTCCTCTGTTTGGTGATCGATCCACAGGGACGGAAGCTCGCCGGCACCGAGACCGCCGGCATCCTTCGTTTCACGTCTGCGGTGGATTGGGACCTGCTTGGCACCTCCACGGGGCTTCCCGACCCGAGCGTGCGCTGCCTGATGATCGACAGCGGTGGCGGTCTCTGGGCCGGTACCTGGACCGGCGGCTTGGCCCGTTGGCGGAATTACACCTCCGTGGGCGGTGAAATGGAGGTCCCCGAACAGGGGGTCGAGGTCTTCCCGGTCCCCTTTCAGGACCATTTCACCGTGGTCCTGCCCTCCTCAGTTGATGCGCTCGCTTGGGATCTCATGGACGCCAGTGGTCGGGTGGTCCTGAACGGCCGTTTCGCGCCGGGCCGCGTCCAGCAAGTGGTGGCACCCGGCATGTCGTCAGGGATCTTCGTGCTTCGGGTGCGGTCCAACACGGATCGGTGGCATGTACGGCTGGTGCGCGATTGAACTTTCATGCCATTGACCGTGTGCCTGACGCTCGGTTATCTTGCCCGGCGTTAACTCCGGTACAGAACACCCCTCGTCCCATGATGCCACGCTACCCCCTGCTCGTGGCTTTCGTCGTGCTGTCCCTCAGCCAAGCTTGGGGGCAATGCTCCACGACCCAGGCCAATTCCTGTGTTTGCCGCACCCCCGGCCAGACGGTTTGTGACCTGTTGCCCGATCTCACCATCTCCTGGGTGGGTTTGGAGAGTTATTCCAATGGACCAAGCGAGTATCCGCAAGGGGATGGATCCAATGCGGGCCGCTTGCGCGTGACAGGATCGACGCCGAATATCGGCTATGGACCACTTGAGGTGCGTACCGTGAGCCAAAGTGGCCTGCGTCACTTCGTATGTGGCACTGACACATTTACAGTGTCTGGTGGACAGACCAATTTCAACTGTCCCAATGGCCAGGAGCCCAAGCAGATCATCTTTCAGCAGGTCTACCGCAAGAACGGCAACCAGATGCTGAAGAACGAGCGGATGAGCGGCAGCATGACCTACCACTCGGCGCACAGCCATTACCATGTGGATGATTGGACGACCATGACGCTGCGGCTCCAACAGCCCGGTGTGGCCGACCCCCGGCAATGGCCTGTTGTAGCCACTGGCGCCAAGGTGGGTTTCTGTCTGATGGATTTCGGCAAGTGCAGCACTTCCAACTATCACGGACATTGTCGTACCAGTCAGGAGTATCAAGGTGGTACGGCGCTGAACAGCGATTCCAATTTCCCCAACATCGGGATGTATGGCAATTATCAGTGCCAGACGAATGTCCAGGGGATCTCTGTGGGCCGTACCGATGTGTACAGCAAGAGCCTGGACATGATGTGGATCAACATGATGGACGGCCTCTGCAACGGGAACTATTGGATCGTGGCCGAGGTGGACCCCAACGATGTGTTCGTGGAGGAGAATGACGAGAACAACTGGACGGCGATCCCCTACACGCTCACCCAGCAGCGCCCTGCGGGCAGCGGTGGTTCGGCCAGCATTCAGGCGCCTGAAGGGCTGCGCATCGCACCCGGTGGCAGCATCCCCTTGGTGGCCACCGCAGGTCACTCCTACCAGTGGAGCAACGGGGCCACCACGCGCACGATCAACGTCACGCAACCCGGCAATTACAGCGTAACGGTCACAGGCCCCTGCGGTCAGTTGATCTCGGGCTTGGTCAATGTCACCGCGCTGCCCGCCCTTGCCGCACCGATCGGACAAGGGGCCGAGGTGGTGGGACCGGCATCGGCACAGCTTTCAGCCTCGGGGCAAGGCGCTGAGATCGTGTGGTATGCCACCCCATCTGGAGGATCGGCACTGGCCACGGGTGGGGTCTTCAATACGCCCGTGCTGGAGGAGACCACTTCCTATTATGCTTCCACGCGTACGGTTCACTCAGGTCTTTCCGACATGGCCGCCAAGACGAATCTGAGTGGGCCACAAAACAGCGCCACCGCCAAGCAGGCCCTGATCTTCGATGCCTACCAGCCCTTTGAGATCGTCTCCGTCAAGGTGTACGCCACGGGGAATGGCACCCGCCATTTCGTGCTGGTGGACAATGTGGGCAACCTTATCGATGAGCGCTATGTGTATCTGCCCTCCGGTACCCAGCGGGTGGACCTCAATTTCCATGTGCCGGCAGGTACCGACCACCGCATCACCGCCTTCGATGACAATACGGAGATCATCCGTCAATTGCATCGCGACAATGAAGGGGTGAGCTACCCTTACGCCATTGGCACTATGGGTTCCATCACCGGCAGCACGGCGGGCGCTGGCTTCTACTACTACCTCTATGATTGGGAAGTTCGCACCCCGGACGTAGTGGTGGAAAGCCCCCGCACGGAGGTAACGGCCACCGTCACCAACGGCGTGGCCCTGGACCTGCGCATGTGGCTGGATGGTCCCTACGATACGGGCTCCGGTCTGATGCGCGATGACCTGCGGACCAATGGTCTGGTGCCAGTGGCGGAACCGTATTCCGCCTTGGGTTTCACACAGGTGGGTGGAGGAGGAGAGACGCTGACTCCCGCCCTCCTGCAAGTGGTGGGTGATGGCGCCGTTGTGGATTGGGTATTGGTGGAATTGCGCGATGCCGGAACGCCGGCCACGATCGTCGCCACGCGCAGCGGTCTGTTGCTGCGCGATGGAAGAGTGGTATCGCCGGAAGGCAGCACCTTGCGGATACCAGCACCTTCAGGCAGCTACCATGTGGCCGTTCGCCACCGCAACCACCTCGGTTGCATGACAACCGTTCCCGTATCATTGGCCGCCACGCCTGTGCTGATCGATCTGGGTTCCTCGGCGACCATCACCTGGGGCCAGGAGGCGCGCAAGGCGAATGGCGCACGCATGACCCTCTGGAGTGGCAACGTGCTGCTGGACGACCAACTGAAGTACACCGGCATGGAGAACGACCGTGACCCCATCCTGGCCACGGTCGGTGGGGTGGTGCCCACGAATACGATCCAAGGCTACCTTGCCACCGATGTCACCCTTGATGGCACCGTGAAGTACACGGGCCAGGGCAACGATCGTGACCCCATCTTGAGCAACATTGGTGGCGTGGTACCCACCAACATCCGCCTTGAACAACTTCCCTGACACTCCAGGCCCAGCGCCCTTTTTTCGAACCCTGGCATTCACCCCAACCCCTCGACCATGTCAAGCTTTTTTCCTCCCGCATTGAAACGTCTGCTTCTGATCGCCTCGCTGCCCCTGACGTTCATGGGTGGAGTCATGGCCCAGCCCTCCACGGTCGACATTGACCTCGTGGAAGGTACCGGAGGCAACCAGTTGCTGGTGCGTTTGCGCTACAATGGAGGGTCCTTCGGTGAGGTGCTTAGCAACTTGCAGTTCACCATTCGCTGGCCCAACAATGCCGCAACATTGCCGGTAGGTACGGCATTTTGCACCGGTGCGGCCTTCCCGATCGGCCCCTCCGCCACTGTGATCGATGGTGGGTTCAAGTATCGTACATGGAACTCGGTCGCGACCGCCCAATTGCAGTGGGATCCCGATGAGGATGGTGGTTGCGGCTTCGTGTTCCCCGCGAACGAATGGGTCACGGTGCTGACCATCAACCCGGGCAGCAATGCGGCGCTCTGCACGGAATTCCAGATCGTCAACGATGCCTTTACAGCGGCCAACAACCGCAACTACTTCGTCTCCCTCAATGGCAACGCGAACAACGGTCAGGGCCAGCCATACACGGGGATCATCGAACCAACGCCGGTCCAAGCGGGTGGTACCTGCAGTGCGGATTGCCTCGGGAACCCCGGTGGCAATGCCCAGGTGGACGCCTGCGGGGTGTGCTACGCCAATGGCCCTGCGAACCCCCTGTGGAACACCACCTGCGCGGACTGCCTGGGCGTGCCCAATGGCAGCGCCTTGCCTGGCACGGCTTGCAACGATGGCAACCCGAACACGGGCAACGACACCTGGCAGGGTGACTGCACCTGCGTGGGCCAGTTGATCGACTGCCTGGGCGTGCCCGGTGGCAGCGCCTTGCCCGGCACGGCTTGCAATGACGGTAACCCGGACACGGGCAACGACATCTGGCAGGGTGACTGCACCTGCGTGGGCCAGTTGATCGACTGCCTGGGCGTGCCCGGTGGCAGCGCCTTGCCCGGCACGGCTTGCAATGACGGCAACCCGAACACGGGCAACGACACCTGGCAGGGCGACTGTACCTGCGTGGGCCAGTTGATCGACTGCTTGGGCGTGCCTGGTGGCAGCGCTCAAATTGACGCTTGCGGGGTGTGCTACGCGAACGGCCCTGCCAACCCGTTGTGGAACACCACCTGCGCAGACTGCTTAGGCGTGCCCAATGGCAACGCCGATATCGACCTGTGCGGGGAGTGCTATGCTGATGGCGACCAGAACCCTGCATGGAACACCACCTGTACTGACTGTAATGGTGATGTGAACGGCACAGCAGTGATCGACAACTGCGGGAATTGCGTTGGCGGCAATACAGGTGAAGAGCCTTGCGCCAATGACTGCGCTGGCGTACCGGGCGGCAATGCCGAAGTGGACGCCTGCGGCGTGTGCTACGCGAACGGCCCGGCCAACCCGCTTTGGAACACCACCTGCGCGGATTGCTTGGGTGTGCCCAATGGCAGTGCATTGCCCGGCACGGCTTGCAATGACGGTAACCCGAACACGGGCAACGACACCTGGCAGGGTGACTGCACCTGCGTGGGCCAGCTGATCGACTGCCTGGGTGTGCCCGGTGGCAGCGCCTTGCCCGGCACGGCTTGCAATGACGGCAACCCGAACACGGGCAACGACACCTGGCAGGGCGACTGTACCTGCGTGGGCCAGTTGATCGACTGCTTGGGCGTGCCTGGTGGCAGCGCTCAAATTGACGCTTGCGGGGTGTGCTACGCGAACGGCCCTGCCAACCCGTTGTGGAACACCACCTGCGCAGACTGCTTAGGCGTGCCCAATGGCAACGCCGATATCGACCTGTGCGGGGAGTGCTATGCTGATGGCGACCAGAACCCTGCATGGAACACCACCTGTACTGACTGTAATGGTGATGTGAACGGCACAGCAGTGATCGACAACTGCGGGAATTGCGTTGGCGGCAATACAGGTGAAGAGCCTTGCGCCAATGACTGCGCTGGCGTACCGGGCGGCAATGCCGAAGTGGACGCCTGCGGCGTGTGCTACGCGAACGGCCCGGCCAACCCGCTTTGGAACACCACCTGCGCGGATTGCTTGGGTGTGCCCAATGGCAGTGCATTGCCCGGCACGGCTTGCAATGACGGTAACCCGAACACGGGCAACGACACCTGGCAGGGTGACTGCACCTGCGTGGGCCAGCTGATCGACTGCCTGGGTGTGCCCGGTGGCAGCGCCTTGCCCGGCACGGCTTGCAATGACGGCAACCCGAACACGGGCAACGACACCTGGCAGGGCGACTGTACCTGCGTGGGCCAGTTGATCGACTGCTTGGGCGTGCCTGGTGGCAGCGCTCAAATTGACGCTTGCGGGGTGTGCTACGCGAACGGCCCTGCCAACCCGTTGTGGAACACCACCTGCGCAGACTGCTTAGGCGTGCCCAATGGCAACGCCGATATCGACCTGTGCGGGGAGTGCTATGCTGATGGCGACCAGAACCCTGCATGGAACACCACCTGTACTGACTGTAATGGTGATGTGAACGGCACAGCAGTGATCGACAACTGCGGGAATTGCGTTGGCGGCAATACAGGTGAAGAGCCTTGCGCCAATGACTGCGCTGGCGTACCGGGCGGCAATGCCGAAGTGGACGCCTGCGGCGTGTGCTACGCGAACGGCCCGGCCAACCCGCTTTGGAACACCACCTGCGCGGATTGCTTGGGTGTGCCCAATGGCAGTGCATTGCCCGGCACGGCTTGCAATGACGGTAACCCGAACACGGGCAACGACACCTGGCAGGGTGACTGCACCTGCGTGGGCCAGCTGATCGACTGCCTGGGTGTGCCCGGTGGCAATGCGCAAGTGGACGCCTGCGGGGTGTGCTACGCGAACGGCCCTGCCAACCCACTGTGGAACACCACCTGCGCGGACTGCCTGAATGTGCCCAACGGCAACGCCGAGGTGGACGCTTGCGGAGTATGTTACGCGAATGGCCCTGCCAACCCGGATTGGAACACCACCTGCGAAGACTGCGCCGGGGTGCCCAATGGATCGGCGGTATTCGACAATTGCGGCAACTGCGTGGGTGGCACCACTGGTGAAGAGCCTTGTGCCAACGATTGTGCCGGTGTGCCGGGTGGCGATGCTGAAGTGGATGCCTGCGGTGTCTGCTATGAAGGCGGCGCCACCAACCCCTTGTGGAACACCACCTGCCTGGATTGCAACGGCGACGTGAACGGCACGGCCAGTATCGATGACTGCGGCGTGTGCAGCGGAGGCGATACGGGTGTGGAGCCGAATGATTGCGAGGACTGCAACGGCAACATTCCCACGAACGCCAACCTGGCCATCTGGACCTTCGAGGTGAGTGTGCCCACCACGGCCGGCCCGCACGCCGCTGAGGGTGGCATCTTTTCGGGCTCCTCACAAGCGCTTGGCTTGCATGCCTCTGGAGCCACGGCCTATTCCAATCCTGTTGGAAATGGTTCCTTGGAGTCTTTCAGCTCCAACAACTGGGCTGTTGGGGACTACTACCAGGTGCGCTTCCCCACCACGGGGCATGAGACCGTCAACATCGCTTGGGACCAGACGCGCAGCGCCACTGGTCCAGGCAGCTTCGAACTCCAGTGGAGCACCAACGGAACGAGTTTCAGCACCATCGCATCCTACACCGTGGATGCGGTTACCTGGAGCAGTACCACACCAGCCACTGGCAGCAGCTTCTCCTATCCGCTGCCTGCCGGGGCGAACAACCTGCCCAATGTTTGGGTGCGCTTCACATCCACAGTGACCACGGCAGCGGCTGGTGCGAACCGGGTGGACAACATCGTGGCCAGCGGTACCAGCCTCTCCTCGAGTGTGGACGATTGCGGCATCTGCTACCTCGGTGGTGAAGCCAACCCACTGTGGAACACCACGTGCGCGGATTGCGCTGGTGTGCCCAATGGGGATAGCGAAGAGGACGAATGCGGCGTTTGCTACGCGGGTGGCGACCAGAACCCGGCTTGGAACACCACGTGCGCCGACTGTGCAGGGGTGCCCAACGGTAATGCCTATGTCGACAACTGCGAGAACTGCGTGGGAGGTACCACGGGTGAGGAGCCTTGCGACAACGATTGTGCGGGTGTTCCGGGTGGTGATGCCGAAGAGGACGCTTGCGGTGTGTGCTATGAGGGCGGCGCCAGCAACCCGCTGTGGAACACCACCTGTGCCGATTGTGCGGGTGTGCCCAACGGGAACTCGGAGTTGGACGCCTGCGGGGTATGCCTCGAAGGTGGAGCCTCCAACCCGGCTTGGAACGCCTGCGTGGATTGCGCCGGTGTGCCTTTCGGAGAAGCCTACATCGACAACTGTGAGAACTGCGTGGGCGGCACCACCAATGAGGAACCTTGCGCGAATGATTGCGCCGGTGTGCCGGGTGGTGATGCCGAAGAGGACGAGTGCGGCGTGTGCTATGCAGGCGGTGCCAGCAACCCGCTGTGGAACAGCACCTGCACGGACTGCAATGGTGTGGTGAACGGCACGGCGAGCATCGATGATTGCGACGTATGCAGCGGCGGAGACACGGGGATCGAACCCAATGCTTGTGCGGATTGCAACGGCAACATCGCTCAAGAGGCCGTGCTGGCCAATTGGACCTTCGAAGCAAGTGTGCCCACCACGGCCGGACCGCACAATGCGGAGGGTGGCCTCTTCAGCGGTGCCACTTCACAGGCATCCGCATCGCACGCATCAGCGTCCGTGGCCTATACCAATCCAGCGGGCAATGGTTCTGTGGAATCCTTCAGTGCGAACAACTGGGCGATAGGTGACTATTATCAGGTACGTTTCCCCACCACAGGCTATGAGGCCATCACAGTGGGTTGGGCACAAACGCGCTCAGGCACGGGTCCGGCGGACTTCAAACTGGAGTGGAGTGCCGATGGAACCAACTTCTCGGCACTGACCGACTACACGGTGGCGCAAGTGACCTGGAGCACCACGGTGCCCAATCCAGCATCCGTATTCGCTGCGGTGTCCTTGCCTGCGGGAGCCAACAACCTTTCGAACGTGTGGGTGCGCTTCACCTCGAAGGAGACCACGGCCGCGGCAGGCACCAATCGCATCGACGACATCGTGGTGCGTGGAACCACGCTCTCCTCGAGTGTTGACGATTGTGGTATCTGCTACCTCGGTGGTGCGTCGAACCCATTGTGGAACACCACCTGCGCGGATTGCGCTGGTGTGCCCAATGGGACGAGCGAAGAGGACGACTGCGGCGTATGCTACGCGGATGGTGAACAGAACCCAGCTTGGAACAGCACCTGCAGCGATTGCGCCGGTGTGCCCAATGGCAATGCCGAATTGGACGAGTGCGGCGTGTGCTACCCGGATGGTGAACAGAACCCCGCTTGGAACAGCACCTGCACCGATTGCCTGGGCGTGGTGAATGGCAATGACTTGCCTGGCCAGCCCTGCGACGATGGCGAAGAGAACACCATCGGTGATGCATGGAACGCCAACTGCGAGTGCGTGGGCGTCCCGGCCGAATGCGTGCATCAGTTGGTGCTCGACTTCGAGACCGACGGCAATGGCGATCAGATCTCCTGGGAGATCCTGCCCTTGGGCGGTGGTGCGCCGGTTTGCAGTGGCAGTGGTCTGCCGGACGATCAGCAGAGCGCCTTGGAGAATTGCTGCCTGCCGGATGGCTGCTACCGGCTGGTGGTCACCGATTCCGGCGGAGACGGCATCGCAGGGGGCGGCTACGTGCTGCGCACCCTGGGTGGTGACCGCATCATCGATAACCGTGGCAATGGTGACTTCGGCGGGGAGAGCGCGCTGGCACCGGGTGAGGGCTTCTGCCTGCCACTCGGCACGGACCGCCCCATCCACACCAGCTGTGACCGCTACTGGTGGTTGCCGGGCAACTACTTGGTGGCCACCGAGAACCTGCTCGTGAGCGCACAGTGGCAGGTTGGCGATCAGACCGATGATGGCTACGAGTTCTGGTTCTTCGACCCGAACGGTTCGCTCAGCTTCCGCAAACTCCGCAACCATGCCACCGGTGATGGTTTCGGCAACGTGGGCGCCACCAGGGCCTGCCACATCAAGTTGAACAACTGGGCGGCGGCGAGCCACCTGTTGGACGGTGTGCTGTACAACGTGCGTGTCCGCGGTGTGGTGAATGGACAGGCCTTGGAAGAGTACGGTCCTGCCTGCCGTGTGGTGCTGGATGCCGCCTTGGCCGCCTGCCCGCCCACCGGCCTGAACAACATTCCCGGCAACGCGAACTACAGTTGTGGGGTGACCAGGACCTTCGGTGGGCCAAACAGCGCCAGCAACCGCCTCACGGCCATCCCGGTCGCGGGTGCGAACCTCTACGAGTGGGAGTTCCGCAATGACCAGGAGGAGTACTTGGTGTACCGTCAGACCACTACCGTGCAGCGCCACCTGAATTGGGTGACCGAACCTGTGATGGAGGATGGTGCCACTTACCAGGTACGTGTGCGTGCGCGGAAGGGCTCCACTTGGTGCGCATGGGGTTGGGTCTGCGATGTGACCATCTCGAACAACGCCGCCCCGGGTGGAGAGAACGCCTTGATGGAACTTGCACATCCGCAGGTGACCCTATGGCCCAACCCGAACCGTGGCGATCAGGTCCAGTTCGCCATCGATCATGTGGCGGAGGATGTGGCGGCGGTGACGGTGGACATCTTCGAGCTCACCGGCCAGCGCGTGGTGGCCCGCAGTCTGCCCACCCAAGGTGGACGCTTCCTGGCCACGTTGGACCTGGCTGGCCATCTGGCGGCCGGTCTATACATGGTGAGCATCTCCGCAGGTGACTTCCAGCATGTGGAGCGGATGGTCGTACAGCCCTGACCATCAGAAGAATGATCATTGAAGCGGGGCCGCCTTGGGGCGGCCCCGCTTGTTTATGGGTACCTAGCCGCAATTGGTGGCTCCCAGAGCATCCGAAGCACCCCCAAGTGGAGTCACCACCCCAAAAAATACCCTACCCAGGGTATTGTGGGCGCTTCAGCACAGGACCACTTTTGGTCCATGAATATGATCGTCCAAGCCATCAAGTGGGAGTTGAAGCCCTCACCTCGCACGGAACGCATTCGCCAAGTGGCCTTCTACTTCGCGGTCGTCCCGCCGATCCTACTGATCATCTCCCTCTTCGTAGGCTGAAGGCCCCTATCGGGTGGTCCGTACTGGAGAGATACGCGCCCCCCTGAAGCGCGAAGCCCGGGAAGATCCCGGGCTTCGCCACATGGAACCGCAGGCAGGCATGGAGCACATGCCCGGCCCTGCGTGTCGGATCAATAATAGATCAGGCGGCGCACCTTGGCCACATATTTGGCCAGCCGCATCACCTGCTTGGTGTAGCCGAATTCGTTGTCGTACCAGGCATAGAGCACCACGTTCCTTCCATCGGGGCCCACAATGGTGGCGTTGCTGTCGAATACGCTGCAGCAGGTGTCGCCGATGATGTCGCTGCTCACCAGCTCAGGATCGATCTGGTAGTGCAACTGGTTCACCAGGTCGCCGTTCAGGGCCGCGTCACGCATCAGGTCATTCACTTCATCCCTGGTCACCGGTCGGGACAAACTCAGACTCATGATGGCCAGTGAGCCATTGGGCGTGGGCACCCGCACGGCGTTGGCGGTGAGTTTGTCCTTCAGGCTGGGGATGGCCTTGGTGACCGCGCTGCCGGCACCGGTGCTGGTGATCACCATGTTGATGGCGGCGCTCCGGCCCCGTCGGGGCTTCTTGTGGTAGTTGTCCAGCAGGTTCTGGTCGTTGGTGTAGGCGTGCACCGTTTCGATGTGACCCTTCACAATGCCCACCTTGTCCTCCATCACCTTCAGCGGAGGGCAGATGGCGTTGGTGGTGCAGCTGGCCGCGCTTACCAGGCGGTCGTTCTCCAGATCCACGTCGTGCTGGTTGATGCCGTACACGATGTTGGGCATCTCCTTGCCGGGGGCGGTCAGGATCACCTTGTGCACCCCCTTGGCTTTCAAGTGGCGCTCCAGGTCGGCGCGCTTGGTGAAGGCGCCCGTATTGTCGATGATCAGGGCATCCTGGATGCCGTAGGCCGTGTAATCGATGTCCTCCGGGTTGGAGGCGGCGATCAACCGCACCATTTGGCCATTGATCCAGAGCGCCTTTTTTTCCAGATCCTCCTTGACGGACCCTTTGAAAGCGCCATGCACACTGTCGTTGCGGAGCAGGGCGGCGCGCTTGACGATCTCCTCGTCGGTGACCGTGCGGGTGACGATGGCGCGCAGACGGAGTTGTTGGCCTTTGCCGGCCGCCTTCACCAGTTCACGTGCGGCGATGCGCCCGATACGTCCAAAGCCATAAAGCACCACATCGCGGGGTACGAAGTTGTGCTTGTCCTCCCCGATGAAGCCCGCAAGGGTCGTGCTCAGGAAGTCCTTGGCGGAGGAGGGTTTTGGGGTGGCGGTGAGGTACTCGTGCGTGAGGCGGCCGATATCGAGCTTGGAGGGCGCCAGGTCCAGCTCCAGCAGGGTACGGGCCAGTTCGGCGCTGGTGTAGATGTCGATGGGCTTCTTCACCACCAGTTCCGCGTAGTCGAACAGGTTGAGCACTTCCGAGATGCCCACATCGGTGAGGTGGTTGCGGAAAAAGACCAGTTCCACGCCCTTGCCGTACATCAGTTGGCCAACGGAATTGGTCAGGTCAACGGCCGCGCGTTCGCGGTCCACATAATCCTTCAGGCCGGCCTCGTATCCGGTCTTCGCTTCGAGGGTCTCCATGGATGGAAAAATGGGGGTTGTTGTGTTCGCGGGGTAAGGGTGTGAAGCCGCGCGCCCCGCTCGGTGGCGGGGCGCGTGGGTCACATTATCCGAGGTAGGCCTTCAGCAGCTTGCTGCGACTGGTATGCCGCAATCGGCGTATGGCCTTTTCCTTGATCTGGCGCACACGTTCGCGGGTCAGGTCGAACTTGGCCCCGATCTCCTCCAGGGTGAGGCCGTGGTTGATACCGATACCGAAGAAGAGCTTCACCACATCGCGTTCGCGCTCGGTGAGGGTGCTCAGGGCCCGGTCGATCTCCTTGGCCAGGGATTCGTTCAGCAGCAGGCGGTCCGCCGGGGCGCTGTCGTTGTTGGGCAGCACATCCAGCAGGCTGTTGCTCTCGCCTTCCACGAAAGGGGCGTCCATGCTGATGTGTCGGCCGCTCACCTTCATGGTGTCCGCCACCTTCTCGGCGGGCAGGTCCAGGCTGGCGGCGAGTTCCTCCGCGCTGGGCGGGCGCTCGAATTCCTGCTCCAGTTTGGCGAAGGCCTTGTTGATCTTGTTCAGGGAGCCCACCTGGTTGAGTGGCAGGCGCACGATGCGGCTCTGCTCGGCCAGGGCCTGCAGAATGCTCTGGCGGATCCACCATACCGCGTAGCTGATGAACTTGAAGCCGCGCGTCTCGTCGAAGCGCTGTGCCGCTTTGATCAGGCCCAAATTGCCCTCGTTGATCAGGTCGGGCAGGCTCAGGCCCTGGTTCTGGTATTGCTTGGCCACCGAAACCACGAAGCGCAGGTTGGCCTTCACCAGCTTCTCCAAAGCGGTGCCGTCCCCCTCCTTGATGCGCCGCGCGAGTTCCACCTCCTGGTCCGCGGTGATCAGGCCTTCCTTGCCGATCTCCTGGAGGTATTTGTCCAGCGACTGGCTTTCACGATTGGTGATCGACTTCGTGATCTTGAGCTGACGCATCCTTGAAGCCACGGTGGAACAGGTGTTAAGGGTGGATGATCGGGAGGTTTCGGGTCCCCTCAGGAAAAGGGGCTGGACCGGGCTGCGAAGGTACGGTCACGATGCGCTACGGGACAAGGGCAAGCCGTCGTTCCTGGGGGAAAGCCCGCCAGTTGTGGCTTACAGCCCCAGTCCATAGTAGGCCCGCACGCCATTGGGGTACACACCCTCCACCAGCACACCGCCTTTGCGGCCATTGAGCACGCGTTGAACGTCCTCGGGCTTGCGGATGCGGTCCTGGTCGATGCGGGTGATGATGAAGCCTTCCCGGATGCCACTGGTGCGGAACTTCCCGCTGTTGACGGCCACCACCTTCACCCCGTGCTCGAGATTCAGGGCCTTGAGGTCCTCGGGTGATGCCACGGCGAGTTCCGCCCCCAAGGTGCTGAGGGTCTCGCTCCTGCGGTTGGCCGCCACGGCAGTACCGCCTTCCCGGCCCCGAAGGGTCAGGTCCATCACGTTCTCCCTGCCGCTGCGCAGCACGGTCACGGGCACCCGGTCGCCGGGACGGAACCGACCCACCTGTTCCTGGAGTTGGGGCACGTTGTTCACGTCGATATTGCCCACCTTCACGATGATGTCCCCCGCCTTCATCCCGGCAGCCTGGGCGGCGCCGCCCTCGGTGATGCCATTGATGTACACCCCGCGCGGGCGATCCAGACCGGCCTCCGAAGCGAGTTTCTGGTCCATGTCGCGGATGCTGACACCGATGTAGGCCCGCTGCACAGTGCCGAACTCCAGAAGGTCGCCGGTCACCTTGCTCACGATGTTCACTGGAACCGCGAAGGAGTAACCCGCATAGGCGCCGGTGGTGCTGGCGATGGCCGTGTTGATGCCAACGAGTTCACCGGCGGCGTTCACCAGTGCGCCCCCACTGTTGCCAGGGTTCACGGCCGCATCGGTCTGGATGAAGGATTCGATGGGGAAGATGTCCTTGTTGGGGTCGTATTGCAGCAGATTGATGTTCCGTGCCTTGGCGCTGACGATGCCGGCGGTGACGGTGCTGGTCAGGTTCATGGGATTGCCAACGGCCAGTACCCATTGGCCCACGCGCACCTCGTCGGAGTTGCCGAAAGAGATGGCGTCCAGCCCCGTGGCGTCGACCTTCAGCAAGGCGATGTCCGTGCTGGGGTCGCGCCCGATGACCGTGGCGTCATAGCCACGGCGGTCGTTCAAGTGCACCCGTATGCGGTCCGCGCCATCCACCACGTGGTTGTTGGTCACGATATAGCCATCGTCAGTGATGATAACGCCGGAGCCGGCCCCCTGGCGCGGCTGCTGGGTGGGGGGGCGATAACCCCAGAAGAAATCCGCGAAGGGGTCGCGTACGTTCACCATGGTCTCCGTGGTCACGTGTACCACCGCGTTCACAGTACGCTCGGCGGCGTCCACCAGATCGGGCATGGTGACCGTGGTGATGGTTCCCGGGACATGGCCCACCCGGTGGGTCGGCGCCATCACCGTATCAGGGATCCCAGGGCCAGAGGCCGTGTGTCGCGTGTTGATCAGCTCTTGAAAGCCCAGCGCCAGCAGACCGCCCGCCAAGGCCATGGCAACATATCCGAGGATGCGTTTCATGGTCGTCCAGTTTTCAGGCGACAAGCGATCAAACCCTGTGCCTGCCGCACGGAGTGGAACGATCTGTCAGGCCTTTCGCAACAGCGTCGGCCGTTAAAAGATGTTGATCGGCCGAAGCGCAACGTTGGCCGATCTTCGCACCGGCCATGGAGATGACGTTCGCGAAATGGGAAGGCACTGGCAACGACTTCATCGTGCTCGATGATCGTGCTGGAAGATTCCCCACCGAGGACAGGGAACTCATCCAGCGACTTTGCCACCGTCATTTAGGCATCGGCTCGGATGGTATTCTCCTCATCCAGACACCGCGGTCCGGCGATGAGGCCTACCAGCTCGATTTCCTCAATCCCGATGGAAGCCGCAGCTTCTGCGGCAATGGCAGTCGCTGCGGGTTCGCGTTCTGGCGCAAGTTGATGGGGGAGGATCCCATGTCGATGAACGGCGTGCATGTTGAAGCGGCATTCATGGCCATCGATGGGCGGCATCATGCGCGCATGGCCGACTTCGGCGTGGTGGCGATCGATATGCGGGTGTCACCCGCCATCGAGCACCTTGCGGAGGACCTGGACCTGCTGGACACGGGGTCGCCACATCTCTTGGTCTGGGTAGAGGACCCCGAGCAGGTGGACCTCTTGTCCTTGGCGCGAGGCCATCGCTATGGCCCCCGATTCGCCAGGTCGGGCGTGAATGTCAACGCGGTGGCCATCATGGACGGCCAGGTACGCATGCGCACCTACGAGCGTGGCGTGGAAGATGAAACGCTGAGTTGTGGCACCGGGGTCACCGCAGCGGCCGTTGGCGCCGTGGCGCGTGGGTTGGTACCACCGGGTCGTGTGCCGGTGGGCACGCGCGGCGGCGATCTGTGGGTGGAGGTGCCCGAGATGGGCGACGGAGTGGAATTGGCTGGTCCGGTCCGAGAGGTCTACACGGGAAACATCTTCATTTGAAGTCCATGCGCCGCTGGATCCTGTTCATGACCGTGCTGGGGGTGCTGGTCGTCGGAGCCTTCGCGGCGCGGTATGCCTGGCGTTACCTCGTCGGCCCGGCCACCGTGTTCAAGGAGGAGAGCCGCATCCTGCTGGTGCCCACAGGCGCTGGTTTCGAGGAAGTGGTCGACAGCCTGTTGTCCCTCGGCGCGCTGCGCCATGAGCGGGCCTTTCGCTGGCTCTGTGAAAGGAAGCGCTTTGGGCAGCGCATCCACCCGGGCCGCTACCGCATCCGGCGTGGCATGGGCATGAATGCCATGGTGGACATGCTGCGTTCCGGCGAACAGGAACCCGTGCGGGTAACTTTCAACAACATCTCACGCCTGCCGGAGTTGGCCGAGCGATTGGCGGAGAAGTTGGAGCCCGATGCGGCGTCGTTCCGCCGTGCGTTCGAGGATCCCACGGTACAGGCGGAACTGGGCTTGGACGCACGCACGATGATCGGCCTGTTCATACCGGACACCTACGAGTTCTGGTGGAACACCTCGCCGGAGGGTTTCATCGCCCGCATGGCGCGCGAGCACCGGAATTTCTGGCACGATGAGCGACGCGCACAGGCGAAGAACCTGGGCCTTGATCCCATGCGGGTCACCACATTGGCTTCCATCGTACAGGCCGAGACCACGCGCATGGACGATGCGCCGCGCATCGCCGGGGTGTACCTGAACCGTTTGCGCATCGGCATGCCGCTCCAGGCCGACCCCACCCTGAAGTTCGCCTTGGGGCTCGACACCGTTCAGCGCATCCTCGCCCGCGACAAGGAGGTGGATTCGCCCTACAACACTTACCGTTACACGGGTCTGCCACCGGGTCCCATCAACATGCCGGAACGCCGATTCATCGACGCGGTGCTCAGCGCCGAGAAGCACGACTACCTCTACTTCTGCGCACGCGCCGACCTGAGCGGGTGGAGTGAATTCGCACGCACCTATGACCAGCACCTGGTGAACGCGCGCAAGTACCAGCGGGCCCTCGATGCACGGGGCATCCGCCGCTGACCGAGCGTCCGACTTCAGGCACAGGGTCTATTTTCGCGGCCTTGAACACAGCGACATGACCCCGATCAAGTTCGGTACCGACGGCTGGCGCGCCATCATCGCGCAGGAATTCACCGTGGACAATGTGGCACGCGTGAGCGTGGCCGTTGCGGAATGGGTGAAGAAGTACCAACCGGACCACAGGAGCATCGTGCTGGGACACGATTGCCGTTTCGCCGGCGAACTCTTCGCGGAGACCTGCGCCAAGGTGTTCATTGCCCATGGTCTCAAAGTGCATCTGGCGCGCGGCTTCGTCAGCACGCCCATGGTGTCGCTGGGAGCCGCGCGGCTTCAGGCGGGCATGGGGGTGATCATCACCGCCAGCCACAACCCGCCCAGCTACAACGGATACAAGCTCAAGGGCCGGCACGGTGGACCGTTGGTACCCGATGAGGTGGCCCAGGTGGAGGACCTCATCCCCCAGGCGCACGGCATGGACCTCTCAGCCGTGGACCTGAAGAAATCCGAACTGGAGGGCCTGCTGGAGACCGTGGACCTCGAGGACATGTATGTGAAGGAGGTGGAGCGCGGGTTCGATCTGGCCGCCATCAGGAATTCGGGCATGAAACTCGCCTTTGATGCCATGTACGGCTCGGGTCAGAACGTGATACCGCGTGTGTTACCGGGTGCCGCGCTCCTCCATTGCGAGCACAACCCCTCTTTCCATGGCCAGGCGCCTGAGCCGATCCACAAGAACCTGCGGGAATTCTCGGACCTATGCCGCACCGGGGACATCGATTCCGGTCTGGCCATCGATGGCGATGCGGATCGTATCGGCCTTTACAACGCACGCGGCGAGTTCATAGACTCGCACCATATCATCCTGCTGCTCATCCACTACCTCTGCAAGTACAAAGGCATGAAAGGGAAGGTGGTGGTGGCTTTCAGCACCACGCCCAAGGTGCGTCGGATGTGCGAGCACTACGGCCTCGAATACCAGATCACCAAGATCGGTTTCAAACACATCGCCGGCATCATGATCGAGGAGGATGTGCTGCTGGGTGGTGAGGAGAGCGGTGGCATCGCCATCAAGGGGCATATCCCGGAACGTGACGGGATCTGGATGGGCCTCACCATTTGGGAGTTCATGGCCAAGAGCGGCAAGACCCTTGATGGTCTCATCCAGGAGATCTACGACATCGTGGGTGCCTTCGCCTATGAGCGCGCCGATCTGCATATCTCGGAAAGTCTCAAGCAGGAGGTTCTCAAGGCCTGTGCGGAAGGGCGATACAAGCGCTTCGGTGGACTCGAGGTGCGCACCCTGGAGGACCTTGACGGATACAAGTTCCTTTTCGATGATGAGCAGTGGCTCATGATACGGGCCAGCGGCACGGAGCCGGTGTTGCGCTGCTATGCGGGTTCCAGCACGCCGGAGCGGGCGCGAGCATTGCTGGATGCATGCCGAGCCGTGATCGGTGCTTGACCGGGGTTCCCGTTACGGGTCGCGGTGCGGGGTCAACGCTTTAGGAAGCGTGAACGCGCCAGGGGTTCATCCTGACCGCCCGACAGCACCAGGGTGTAGGTCCCAGTGGGCAACGCGGTAAGCCGCGCACCGGTGATCATCCCGGACACCGCCGGGGCATCGATCAGCAATCGGCCCAATTGATCATAGATACGCGCACGTTCGGCCGTCATCCCGCCCGTGGTCCAGGCCAGCACATCATCCACCGGGTTGGGGTAGACGATCACCTGTGGTCCCTGGCCCCGCTTGACGGCGACCACCTGCGAATACCGACCGCTGCCATCCACATCGATCATATGGAGCCGGTAGTAGCTGATGCCATCGGGTGCCTGGTGGTCCAACAGGGCGTAGTCGATCGGACCCTGGCTGTAGCCGGCGGCGGACATTTCGCCCACTGTCTCGAAGTGCGCCATGTCACGTGCGCGTTCCACCACGAACTTGTCGCTGTTGAGCTCCGAAGCGGTCGTCCACGAGATCAAGTTGCCTTCGGGCAGGGCCTCACCGGCCAGATCGACCAACTCGACCGGCAGGATGCCGATGTCGCCATGGCTCGCCGCGTATCCGTAGAACCATTTGGAGAATCGTTGCCCGTCAATACCCGTCCGATGGAGCGCGTATTCCACTCGCACCCGCCAACGGTAGCGCTGCCACCCCGGGGTCTTGTAGATCAAGGTCTGCAACTCCACCCCATTGAGGCCCAGGTCCGTGAAGGCCGGATGCTGTCCCGTGAATGCGACGCTGTTGGTGATGTTGGGGCCGGAGAAGGGTTGACCTTCACGCACCACCTCCCAGATCAATCGGCCGGGTTTGCGCTGCATGTGGCTTTTGGCCAAGTGGCCAAGACCGAAGAAATCCTGGGTGAGGAAATCCTGACTGTTGGTGGAAAGTGGGTTCACCAGGTCGGCGAGGTATTGCTTCGTGGGCCGGGCCATGCCTTTGTAAGCATTGCCAGGGTAGAAATACACGGCGCCCTGTTCCGCGAGCGTGTTGGTGGCAAAGGGCGCCCCGGCGATCAGGTCAGAGAAGCCATCCCCGTTGAAGTCACCACCACCGGCAATGGCCAGACCCAAACGCCGGTTCGCAACGTTCGATTCGTGGAATGTGAAGGAGGATTGCACCAGTCCTGCAGGGCTGCCCCCGAAGGTGTAGATCCGGCCCTCATTGGCCTGGCCATTGGCCAGGAAAGGGGCACCCACGAGGAGGTCAGCATAGCCATTGCCGTCGACATCACCCCCTTCGGCGAGGGTGAGCCCGAAACGTGCGTTGGCCACCGCTCCCGGAGAGGTGATGGTGGTGCTGGGGTTGCCACCGATGCCCCCGGGAGAGCCATGCCAGACGAATACCCGGCCGATGTTGCTCAGCCAACCATCCGCGCCCACGGCCACATCGAAGAAGCCGTCGCCATTCACATCACCGGCACCCACCACGCTCACGCCGAATCGCGCATCGGCCTGGTCCCTTTCAAGTTGCGACGCGGGAGCGGGGTTCAGCCCGAGGTCGCTGCCCAGATAGATGAATGCCGCACCTTCATTGGGCTGCCCGTTGGTGAAGTTCGGCGCGCCCACGATCACATCGGAGAAGCCATCACCGTTCACGTCACCGGCGGTGGCCAATGCCGAGGCGAAAGCGCTGCCCGGTTGCGGGGAGGTCAGGACCACATCGGCCACCGGGGCAAGGCCGCCGATGGCGCCATAGTGCACGAACACGGTCTCGGCGCCCTTGGCACCCAGGAGCACATCGGCATAACCGTCGTTGTTCACATCACCGGCCGTGGCGACCGTGGAGCCGAGCTGCGAACCAGGCGCACCATTGAACGCGTAGTTGGGTACGGAAGACAATCCCCCTGGCCCGCCGAGGTAAACGAACGCCTGTCCGGCGCCTCCTCCCGCCAATGGGGCACCCACGACCACATCGGCGTAGCCATCACCATCAACATCTCCTGCGGTGGCCACGGAGGTGCCAAAGGCATCCCCCGGGAATGTCCCGCTCAAAGTGACCGCCGGTGTGGCGCTCAGGCCCGCAGCACTGCCATAGTAAACGTACGCCTCGCCCGTGCCTTCGGCATCCGGAGCCCCCACCACCGCATCGCTGTATCCATCGCCGTTGATATCCCCGGCGTTGGCCACGGACCAGCCCATATGACCCAGAGGCTGTCCGTACCAATCGATACGTGGTGGCTGGGCGGGGAAGGCAGGGGCAAGTGTCAGGTAGTACCCACCGCCGTGCAGTACGCGCACTACCGCGTTGCTTCCGGTCCCGCCGTTGTGCATGGGCATGCAGAGCAGGAAGTCGCTGAAGCCATCGCCGTTCACATCACCGGCACAGGCCACTTCGTGGCCCATCCGGCAAGCATTGCTGAGGCCATTGTACTGGATGAAGTGGTTCGTGTTGATCCCGTTCGGTCCGCCGATATAAAGGAATGTGGCACCCAAAGGGATGCCGGACACCCTGAAGTTGAGCGCTCCGATAAGCACATCGGCGTACCCGTCGCCGTTCACATCGCCCGCCGTGTTGACACTGTATCCCAACCACGTGTCCAGCAGATTGGATTGCAACGTGGTGGCCGGGGTGGTGATGATGCCGCCAGGGGAGCCATGGAAGACAAAAGCGGTGCCCTCGCTGGCTGGACCACCGATGTCATCTCGCCAGTCGCCGATGATGATGTCCGAATAACCGTCACCGTTCACATCGCCGGCGCCGCTCACAGCCCAGCCGACGTGCTTGTTGCCCACGGTGCCCACGGTATTGAAGATCTGCGTCCATGCGGGATTCAGGGGTTGACCTGGAGGCCCAATGCCGAGTGGTGTGGGGCTGCCCACGCCGCCGTTGCCGCCATAGTAGATCATGATGGCGCCGTCGTTGCAGGCCGGGCAGCTCAGGTTGTAGCCGTAGGCACCCACCACGATGTCATCGAATCCATCGCCATTGATGTCGCCCGCACCCGAAACGGCTGAACCGAAGCGAGCAGCTGTTTGATTGGGTTCCAGGCGATGGCTCCAGGCGTTCTGGTTGCCCGTTCCGGGGAACCCGGTGGCGCTGCCGAGGAACACATAGACAGCTCCTTCGTTGGTGTGCCCATTGCTGTACAGGGAACAACCCGCCACGATATCGCTGTACCCGTCACCATTCAGGTCGCCAACGCCGGAGACCTTGAAGCCCATGTATCCATTCGGGCCGTTCGCTTCCAGGATCCTGTTCGGTACGGTGGCGATGCCAGTGGGTGAACCATAGTACACCCACACCGACCCTTCGTTGGCTTGGCCATTCGTATAGGTATGCGCGCCCACGATCAGGTCGCTGTACCCATCGCCATTGATATCACCAGCGTGGGCCGCCGAGATGCCGAAGCGGGCGTTGACCACATTGGACTGGAGCACCGTCGGAGCGCCTACGATGCCATTGGGGCTGCCATAATACACGTAGGCCGAACCTTCCTGGGTCTCGCCCAGCGTGGCGAAGGGACAGCCGATGACGATGTCACCATAACCATCCCCGTTGAGGTCGCCAGCGTTGCTGATGGAGTAACCGAACTCGGCACCGGCCACGTCCGCAGGGGCATTGAGTTGGGTGTTGAAGGTGGTGAGGATCGGGTCGATGACGATGGGGTAGGTGGCGGATCGATCATCGACATGGAGCGCGATCAGGCCGTCGCAGGGGTCCACTTCCATCCAAGCCTTCAAGGGGTCTCCGCAGGCGTCCCATACCCGCAGATCGCTGTATGTGTGCCGCACATGGCCGAAGGGATCACGGAAAGCCACCATGTTCGGCCCCTCAGCACCCCCTGCCAGATCGCTTTCCCACTGCAACAGGACCTGGAACGGGCCACCGCCGGGCAGCCTGCGCTCCACGAGGAAATTCTGGCGCATGCCATGCTCGTCGTGCAGATATTGGATGTCCAGGTCACGCCCGGTCCAGACCAGTTCCGAACCCGCCAAGCATGGTGCCCAGGGCTCCCAACGACTCAAGCCGGAAGAGGTCCTTCCATAGCCAGCCAGCGTGATGCGCGTTTCCCAGGCAGGAGAAATGGCGGGACCACCGACCGTGATGCCCTCCGCGTCGATCGTCGATCGGATGTCCTGATGGTCATTGTCGGCCGTGAAAAGGTCACGGTCATGTGCCCGGTGGATGCCCAAGCGGTGCTGGGCGATCCAGGTGAATACATGCTCATCCTCACCAAGGTCCAGTTGCGCCGTGGCGTCTTGCGACTGCCCCCAGGCGAACTGGGCTGAAAGGCCAATGACTGCGAGCGTAAGGATCCGGATCATCCGTGGGAGCTGGAGGAGAACTTGGATGCTTGTGAACAAAAGTACCCCATTAGCCTGACGGTGAACAGACGGCCGGACCTGGTCGCGAAATACTTTTGAACCATGCTTGTAGCGCAGAATGAGGCCAATTGGTTCACTAACCGCCCACATCTGAGCTTCCCGTTCTTCGCTTTGCTCGCCTTCCCCGGCCCCTCAGCCGCCCAAGAGGTACCCGCCGACCCATTGACGCAGGAAGGATGTCAACGTTGCCTCTGGGTCTCAGCGGGAAGCATGGCCGGTGGGGCGCTCGCCGCCATGGTGGTTCTGGACCAGGCCTGGTACGCTGACCATGAGCGCGCACCCTTGCACGCCTTCAACGACGGACGGGAATGGCTGGGCATGGACAAGGCGGGCCACGCTTTCAGCGCCTACACCCTGGGTGCCTGGGGTCATGCGTTGGTGAAAAGTTGCGGTACCCGGGATCGAACGGCGCTGTGGACCGGCGGCATGTTGGGCATGGTCTTCCTCACCGGGGTGGAGATCCTGGATGGTACGTCCGCCGAATGGGGCTTCAGCTGGTGGGACATGGCTGCCAATGCTGCTGGTACCGGACTCTTCATCGGGCAACAGGCGCTTTGGGGCGAGCAGCGCGCCGTGCTGAAGTTTTCGGCCCACCATACGGACTACGCCGCCATGCGTCCATCGTTGCTGGGCGAAGGCCCAATCGAGCGCTACCTCAAGGACTACAACGGCCAGACCATCTGGCTGAGCGTGAATCCGGGTTCCTTTTTGGCGGAAGGCCGTTCGCCAGCCTGGTTGAACCTCGCGGTGGGCTATGGGGCCTCAGGCATGGTCACCGCCGCGCCACCCACACATGACATGCCCGTGTACATGCAGTTGGAGCGGCACCGGCGCTTCTTCCTTTCGCCCGATCTGGACCTTACACGGTTGCCCGTGCGTGGCAAGGGTTGGCGCACCGTCCTTTTTGTGCTCAACAGTATAAAGGTGCCTCTGCCTGCGGTGGAGTACCAAGGCCGCGGCCGATGGCGGGCGCATGCTCTCTACTTCTGAAGCGGGCCAAAAGCACCACGGTCCAGCAGGACCTTCAATTTCAGCACGGCGGCCACCGTAAGGCTGTCGCGCATTTCGCCACGCATCACCATGGCGAACAGGTCCATGAAGGGGAGCTTGCGCACCTCCAACTGCTCACTGCTGTCAGGTTCGGCATCATGGAAGCTGAGATCCTGCGCCACGTAGATGATGGCTTCCTCGTCGCTGGCCGAATTGCTCAGGTCCATCCGCAGCAGTTCGGTCCAACGGCCGGCCACGATTCCCACCTCCTCGCGCAATTCCCTTTGGGCACTTTCCAGCGGTGGCCGGTCACGCGGTCCGCCACCTTCGGGGATCTCCCAACTGTATGCGTCGATAGGGTACCGGTATTGCCCCACGATCCAGGTGTTGAGGTCGTCGTCCAGGGGTATCACGCCCACGGCCAGGTTGCGGAAGTGGACCACGCCGTAGATTCCTGGCTGCCCACCGGGGTCGACCACTTCGTGGTGGCTCACCACGATCCAGGGCGTGGCGTAGCGTTCATCCTTGCTCAAAGTGGTCCAAGGGCCGCGCTGCTCCATGCTCACCGGGCCTGTTGGGGCAGCTTGAAGCTGATGGTCACCTGGGTGGTACTGCGCACGCGTTCACCATCCTTGGTGCCGGGCAGCCAAGGGGTGCGGTGCACCAGACGCATGGCTTCGGCCACGCAACCACCACCGACCTCCTCCAAGGCGTGCATGTTGCTTACCGCGCCGGAGACCTCCACGGTGAACTCCAGTTTCACATCACCTTCCAGGCTCCGGCGGTAGGCTTCTTCGGGGTATCGCATGTTGCTGGCCAGGTGCCGGCCCAGTCCGTTCATGCCCCCCTGTACCAAGGGCATCACCTGTGAATCGAGTTGGCGGGGAGTGAGGATCTCCAGCCCCGGTCTGGCCGGCAGGTCAAAGATGGGCGAAGCCCGTTCGGGCCGGTTCTTCTGCCAGCGCTTGTACTTGACCGGGTCAAAGGGCACGGCCAGATAGTGCTCGGCGCCACCGCGCTCCTCCACCGCGGTCGAAGGTTTCCAGCGCACCAAGGCGATCAGCCGCAACGCCTCCGCGTCGCAGGAGGGATGCAGCGGTCGCAGCACCTGCATGCCGGTGACGGTGCCATCGGCGCGCACGCCCACGGCGATCACGGTCTCTCCCTTCACCTTGGCCGCCAGGGCCTCTTCCGGGAAATGGAGTTCCTGCTCGAAGAGATGCTGCAATGCCGCCATCCCGCCATAGGGCGCCACCTGTTCCTGGCGCTGCTGCGCATTGGCGATGGTGGCGACCAAGAGACATGGAAGGAGGATCGAACACTTCATGGGGCACCGCCGGATGGCCTGTAAATTTGCGACATGCGTTCGGTTCTGTTGAATCCCGGTGACAGGGTGGCCTTTCTGGACGAGGTGGGAGGTGGTGTGCTGCTGCGCATCACGCGGCCTGGCCACGCGATGGTGCGTGGCGACGATGGCTTCGAGTTGGAACACCGGCTGGACCGCCTCGTTCCCGGGGTCAAGGACGCCGAACAGGTGCTGCACCGCATCAAGGACCACCAATTGGGCATGGTGGCGGCCAACGATCGGATGGCCGGGAAACGCCGGTCACGACCATCGGTCAGACCTGGCAAGACACCCAAGCGCGCCGAGGACAACAGCGTGGCGGAGGTGGATCTGCACCTGCACGAGATCGTCGAGGACGAATCGCGCTTGACCGATGGCGAGAAGCTGGAGTACCAGGTGCGCTACTTCGAACGGGCCCTGGAGGCGGCGATCCGCGACGGCAAGCGCAAACTCATCGTCATCCATGGTGTGGGTGAAGGCAAATTGCGTGAAGAAGTGCGGCGCGTCCTGCAGTTCTATGATACGGTGCGCTTCCACGACGCCGAAATGCGCCGCTATGGCGCGGGCGCCACAGAGGTGGAGATCCTGCGTCGTTAGGTAGCAATATGTTGGAGGTTGTAGCTTGCTCAAGCATGCGACAACCAACATTTCGATCCACGACCTTCAAGCTCGTTCATTGACATCCTGTGCATCGCTTCGCCGCCTTCGTTGCCTTCGGGCAACGGGGGAGGAAAGTCCGGGCAGCATAGGGCAACGTGCTTCCTAACGGGAAGGGGCGCCACCAGGAACGGTGGCGTTACGGAAAGTGCCGCAGAAAGGGAGACCGCCACGGCGCAAGCCGGGGCAAGGGTGAAAAGGTGGGGTAAGAGCCCACCAGCATCGGTGGTGACATCGGTGGCTTGGTAAACCCCACGTGCTGAAAGACCATGTAGACCGGGGCAGGGGCGGCCCGTCCCGTCCATCTTCGGATGGGACCCGGTGGGTAGGTCGATCGAGGTCGCGTGTGAGCGCGATCCCAGATAGATGGCGAAGGTCTTCCGCAAGGGGGATACAGGATCCGGCTTACAGGTGCACAGGTACTTGAGGGGTCCTCTCCGCGCACGTTGGTGCTGCTGGAGGGGGCCCTTCGCCTTTTCATGCCCGATCGAGTGAAGCGGCCCGGGCTTTGGTGGCGCCACCCCGGTAAATTCGCCCCCATGCCGCTCAGGCTTCTCCTGTTGTCCATCGCGCTGGTCCAGCTCGCCGTTCATGCCCGGGCGCAGCAGGAGGTCACCATCCACGGGCGGGTGATCACCGCCGCGCACGACCGGGCCTACTACGACCTGATGATCGTGAACAAGCGATCCCGGTCAGGCACCTTCGGCAACAGCGACGGCACCTTCACCGTTCGCGCCCTGCGCACGGACACCCTGCTGATCGGTTCCATCGGCCACCGCACCAAGGCCATCTCCCTGGCGGACAGTGCCCACAAGGAGGTGTACCACATCGTCGTGCGCATGGACCCCATCCAGGTGCAACTCGCCGAGGTGGAGATCCTGCCGGAGCGCACGCTCAAGGAGATCCAGAAGGACATCGACAAGCTCGGCTACCGCGACAGCGACTACCGCATGAGCCAGGTGGACGCCCTGCAAAGCCCGATCACCTTCCTCTACCAGGAGTTCAGCAAACGGGAACGGAGCAAACGGCTGGTGGCCTACCTGGAGAACGAGGACCGCAAGCGCGAGTTGTTGCGCGAGTTGCTTCACAAGTACGTGGCCTACGACATCATCAATCTGCACGACGAGGCCTTCGATGACTTCATCGATTTCTGCAACGTGCCGGACGAGGTGATCAAAGGCCTTTCGCAATACGAGTTCCTGCTCTACGTGAAGCACAAGTACCGGCTCTATTCCAGCCTGGGACCTTCGCGGCGGTACTGACATGGCAACGGCCAGCATGCCGGTGATGCGGAAATGCGCCATCCTCCTCGCATGGTCGCTGACCCCTGTCGTCGTGGCCCAGCCCGATACGTTGCTGAAGCACATCCAGTTGGATGAGGTGGTCATTTCGGCCCAGGCCACGGGCTTCAGTGTGGAGGCCTTCGTGAAGCAGGTGCGCGAGGACAGCACCTTCCACAAGGCCTTCCTCAACACGCGCTATCACCCGCACACCATGCGCAGCGCCCTGGTGGTGGTGAACAAAGGCGAACGCGAGGTGGCCACGCTGTATCGCGACAGCCACCTGCTGCGCGAAGGCCCTAGGGCGCGGCAGGTGATCGACGTGGAACGCGAGACCGGCAGGCTGCGCACGCGCAAAGGCGAGTTCCGCTACCTGACCGCGGAGATGTACGACGACGTATTCTTTCCCAAGGGCACTTTCACGGCGGACAACAGCGTGGCGGCGCGCAAGTTGGAGGTCGCGCGTGGCAGCCGCTTCGAGAAATACAAGAGTGAGCTGAAGAAGTTCATGTTCGACCCCGGCAGCGAGATCGCCAGCGTGCCGCTCATTGGCCACAAGCTCGCGCTCTTCGATCCGCACATGGCGCCGCTCTATGACTTCCGCATCTGGAGCGACACACGGAACGGACACGCCTGCTGGGTCTTCAGCGCCGACGCCAAGCCCGAGCATCGCGACGGGAAGACGGTGATCAAGACCATGGACACCTGGTTCGACCAGGAGAGCGGTGAGGTCATCGCACGGCAGTACCGCATCGCCAACAGTTCGCTCATCCTCGATTTCGACATCACCATCCACGTGGAGAACCGCCACATCGATGGGGCGCTCGTGCCCATGCGGGTGGACTACGACGGCGACTGGAACATCCCCTTCAAGAAGTGCGAACTGGTGAAATTCCAGCTGCTGTACAGCGATTGGAGGGTCGTGGATTGACGCTACTTCTCCGCCTCGCACAGTGCCGGCACGGCGGAACGGAAGAGACCCTGCAGGCGTGTCATCAACGGATCGTCCGACGCATCGCCCACCCGGCGGCCATCGATCTCCCGCACAGGCGTCAACTCGCCCATGGTGCCGGTGGCGAAGACGGCGCTGGCGTTCATCATTTCAAAGACGCTGATGGCGCGCTCGTGGACGGTGATGCCGGATCCCCGCGCCAGTTCGACCACCAGTCCGCGCGTGATGCCGCCCAGGCAGGATGTGGTGGTGGGCGTGTGCAGCGCGCCGCCGATGATGGCGAACAGGTTCGTGTCGTTCAGTTCGGCCACATGTCCATCGCGGTCCAGCATGACCGCCGCGTCCACACCCGCCGTGTTCGCTTCCAGCTTCGCCAGGATGTTGTTGAGCAGGTTGTTGTGGTGGATCTTGGGATCGAGCACCTCCGGCCCCATGCGGCGGATGGAGGAGGTGATGACGCGGATGCCCCTGCTGTTGTCGAACACCGGCGGCTTCCATTCGGCCAGCACGATGAGGCCGCAGCCATGTTGGTTGAGGCGCGGGTCCATGCCGCTGGTGATCTTCTCGCCACGCGTGAGGGTAAGACGAACGTGCGCATCATGTGTCATCCCGTTGGCACGCAGCGTATCGAAAAGGGCTTGTCGGATCGCGCCTTCATCCGGCACACCGGCAAAGGCCAGTGCGTGGGCGCTTTCGCGGAGACGGCGCAGGTGGCGCGATAGCATGAGCACCCCTTCGGGGTACACGCGCAAGCCTTCCCAGACCGCGTCGCCGCCTTGCACCACACTGTCGAATACGGAGATGCGCGCCTGGCTTCGCGGCAGCAGCGCGCCATTCACGTGGATGAGGATATCGGCGTTGCGGGGGTCGTAGGTCTGCAGCATGGGTCAGGCACGGATGGCATGGGCGCTCAAGGTCCTGTAAAGCGGAAGCGCTTCACGATACAATTCCTCGCAGTGGGTCGGCAGCGGCCGCGTGCTGGTGGCTTGCGGCGAGAAGCCGGTGCTGCGGTGCACATTGGCGTACCAGTGCGGTGCCCACACACCATCCTCCGGCCGCGGGCCGGCTTCCCACCCCAGCATGGCGGCATCGAAGGGAATGGCCAGCCGGTCGCATACGGCCATCAGCGTCCGCTCCGGGTCGTTCACAAGGTCGGCGCTGTCCAGCACGTACGCCTCGCCACCCGCCGCGCGGATCGCATCGAACAGTTCCACCATACGGCGCGAGCCGATGTCCTGCATGGTGGGCCGCTCGATCACCTGGGCGTATGATGCGATAAGCTGCTTGGGATCGCGGATGAAGAACAGGCTCTTCCATTCCGCCAGCCTGAGCAGGTCAACGCCACCAAGGTGATGTGCCATGCCCTTGAGGAAAAGCAACGGCCGGTCATCCAAGCGGTCCAGATCCGCGAAGACACCTTCGGGGTCGGTGGGCTGGCTGGCCAGTACCGCTTCCCGGTCCGGATGGTCAGCATCGCTGCGGGCGAGGTAGTACGCATAAAAGGGCTCGTCCACCACGCGGGTATCGGCGCGCTGCGCGAAGCTGTACATCAGCGCGGTGCTCACGTTGCGCGGTGTGGAGATCAGGTGGATGCGCATGGCGGGCGAAAAGTAGGTCGGCGCATCATGTGCTGATGGCGCCTTGCCTCACGGGTGCGCCAGCCTCCCCCAGAGGTAAGTGTCCAACCATTGCCCCTTCCACAACACGTTCTCACGCAGATGCGCTTCCCGGGTGAAACCGTGGCGCTCGAGCAATCGGTTGCTCGCATCGTTGAGGGGGTCGGTGTCCGCCTCGATGCGGTGGAAGCCGATCGCATCGAACCCAAATGCCACTACCGCCTCCAGCGCCTCGCCCATCATTCCTTTCCC
Source organism: Flavobacteriales bacterium (assembly GCA_026129465.1). Classification (NCBI taxonomy): domain Bacteria; kingdom Pseudomonadati; phylum Bacteroidota; class Flavobacteriia; order Flavobacteriales; species Flavobacteriales bacterium. The sequence goes on along the minus strand of JAHCIA010000001.1, from coordinate 1,426,192 downwards.
CCAATGGTCGGGGTGGAGCAGGTAGCCCACCTCACCGCCAAGGTGCTCCTTTTTGATCCGGTAGAAGCCGATGGTGCCGATCAGGGTATCATCGTCTTGTAACGTGATGGCCCACGAGATGCCGTTCTCCTCCGCCAGGTCCTTTGCGATCGTGGCGATGAGCTTTTCCGCGTCGGCGACCGAGGTGGCCCTGGGCCTGGCCATGTGGCGCATCACGCGTTCATCGCTGCGCAGGGCGAACAATGCGGCCGCATCCTCTGGCCGGAAGGCGCGGAGGGTGAGGCGCGACGTCCTGATCGGCTGGAAAGGAAGCAGGTGGATCATGGGTGGCTGGGTCTGTCGCACAGCAGGATCCCGCCGTGCGCATCACCAAGGATACGATGCGTCAACGCTCCAACCCGCCATGCTTGCTTATCCTTGCGTGGATGACGCGCCATCACATGTTCGGATCCGGGTCCAAGGCCTTCGGTCTGGCCGTCCTCCTGGCGATGCCAGCAGCGGTGCTTGGTCAGGGCCGAGATCTTCCTCCGGGTGCCATCCAGGTCCCTGCGGAGGATGGGGTCTGGCAGGACGCTCCGGCCACGCTTCCACCGGGCACGCGCATGCTGCTGTTGGAAGGACATCCGGCGCGGGAGGGCTTCTTCACCATGCGGCTCCGGATCCCGGCGGGCACCCGCCTGGCACCGCATTGGCATCCGCGCGATGAACGCGTCACCGTGCTCTCTGGCCTGGTGCGCGTGGGTTTCGGCGATCATGTCAACGAGGCGGAGATGGCCACCTTCGGCCCCGGCAGCTTCTACCTGAACCCGCTGCACAGCCACCACTATGTGTGGTTCATGGAGGACAGCGAACTGCAACTCACAGGCATAGGGCCGTGGGAGCTGCACCTGGTGGAGCACTGAACGGTCAATGCCTGCCCTGTGCCGCCAGCCAGCGCTCGGCGTCCAGCGCGGCCATGCAGCCGGTGCCCGCGCTGGTCACGGCCTGGCGGTACACCTTGTCGGCGGCATCGCCGGCCACGAACACGCCGGGCACGTTGGTCCAGGTGCTGTCCGGCTTGTGCTTGATGTAGCCCTGCTCGTCCATGTCCAGCCAGCCCTTGAAGATATCCGTGGCCGGCTTGTGGCCGATGGCCAGGAAGAGGCCGGTCACATCCAGCCGGCGCTCCTCGCCGGTCTTGTTGTCCACCACCTGAAGGCCCTCCACGCCGTGCTCGCCTAGCACGTCCTTCACTTCGGTGTTGAAGAGCACCTCGATGTTGGCGGTGTTCTCCACGCGGTGTTGCATGGCCTTGGAAGCGCGGAACTTGTCGCTGCGCACCAGCATGTACACCTTGGGGCAGAGCTTGGCGAGGTAGGTCGCCTCCTCGCAGGCGCTGTCGCCGGCGCCCACCAGGGCCACGGTCTGGCCGCGGTAGAAGAAGCCGTCGCAAACGGCGCAGGCCGTCACACCACCGCCGGCATCGCGCAGGCGGATCTCGTTGGGCAGGCCCAGCCATTTGGCGTTGGCGCCGGTGCTGATGATCACCGTGTCGGCGTGGATCTCCGTCTTCTCATCCACCCACACCTTGTGCACCGGTCCGCTGAAGTCCACCTTGGTCACCCAGCCGTGGCGCACGTCGGTCTCGAAACGCAGGGCCTGCTTTTTCAGGTCCTCCATCATCTCGGGCCCGGTACGGCCATCGGGGTAGCCCGGGTAGTTCTCCACCTCGGTGGTCTGGGTAAGCTGGCCACCGGGCAGGGGGCCTTCATAGAGCACGGGCTTGAGGTCCGCGCGTGCGGCGTAGATGGCGGCGGAGTAACCGGCGGGGCCCGATCCGATGATCAGGCATTTGACGTGTTCGGGGGTGGTACTCATGGTCGCTTTGAGGGGCCCGGCTTTTCACCGCGCGGCGCAAAAGTATTCCGTGCCGTACAGAGGCCGGGTGAGCGGGGTCACGGCACGCACACCACCGTGTCCAGGCGCACGCCCCAGCCGGCCCAGATACCCAGTCCGCCCTCGATGTTGCCCACGGCGTTGGCGGGGTTGCTGAACACATCGCCCTGCGTGGCCACGTTGTTCTGGAAACTGTTGTAGAAGCGGAACTCGTCCTGTCCGATGCTCACGAATTTCACCGCCACCGTGTCGCCGGTCTTGAAGAAGCCGCGCTCCTCGTTCTCGTCGTCCTCGGCGGTGCTGAAGGGCAGGCTGCCGCGGTTGAAATTGAAGTCGAAGGTGAGGCCGTTGACGTAGCGGTCCTCGAACACCGAGAAGAAGGGCGGAACGAAGCTGTTGTCCTTGCCCAGCCGTTTGGCGAGCCAGCGGTAGCCGTTGCCAATGGTGTCCGGATCGGTGAGTCGAGCCCAAAGGAAACCGAGCGTGTCGTCATTGGGCCGTTGCAGCGCCAGCCTGAACCAGAGCGAATCGAGCGCCACGGAGTGGGGGATGGTGGTCACCGAGGTCATGGTCTTGCCATCGGCCTCCACGCGCAGGCGGTAGGTGCGGCCTTCCTCGCCCAGAAGATCGGGCTTGGTCCAGATGCAGATGTCGGCGTTGGCCAGCAATTGGGCGTCGATGCCCGTGGCGGCGGCGGCCTCGTCCAGCAGCGAGTCGGGTATCATGCTGCTGCAGATGCGGATGAGTGTGTGCAGTGTTTGCCCGTCGTCGATCGTCACCGAGGCCTCGCGGATGAAGCTCTCGGCGATGGAACTGATGCTGGTAGCGGCGAAATAGCTCTGGGTGCGGGTGAGGAGGATGATCGGGGGCTGGCCCGTTTCGATCGTGCCTTCCACCACCACGCGCGGCTCGGTGATGGGCAGGTCCACGGTGATCTCCTTTTCACAGGCTTGCAGCAAGACCGCGCCGATGCCGGCGATCAGCAATGGGCTACGGGCCAGGACGCGACGCATCAGAAGTTGAAGTTCCATGTGACGGAGGGCAGGATGGAGAAGAGCGATACTTGTTTGGCCACCACTTGGAAGGTGCCCGCGCCAGGGTTGCCCGCGGCATCGAAGTAGATGAAGTAGGGGTTCGCCCGGTTATAGGCGTTGTACACGGCGAAGGTCCAGCTGCTTTTCCAGCGGCGGTCCTTCATGATGCTGTCGCCAGTGGCGGGGTCGGTCACCTGCTTGGTGGCGCGGTTGTTCAGCGTGGCCGCCAGGTCCAGCCGGTGGAAGGCGGCCATGCGGTAGCCGTTCCGTTCGGTGTACTCGCTCACCAGCTGCCCCTCGATGAAGTAACGGTTCACGGGCAGGGTCACGGCCTGGCCGGTGGCGTATGTGAAGGTGGCGCCGAAGCTCCAGCGCGCGTTCAGGTCGTAGGCCGTCACCACGCTCAGGTCATGGCGGCGGTCCCAACGGCTGGGAAATTCGCGCCCTTCATTGATGTCCGGGAACTGGCGCATGGTTCGGCTCCAGGTGTAGCCCAGCCAGCCGTTCAGCCGACCGGTGCGCTTCTTCACGAAGAGCTCCGCGCCGTAGCTGTAGCCATCCCCGAAGACCAGTTGCGCATCGTAGTTGGTGTTGCCGTTGTTCTGCGGTTCGGCGCCCTCGGCGTATTCGATCAGGTTGTCGAAATCCTTGTAGTAGACCTCCACGCTCGTTTCGAACACACCCTCCAGCAGGTCTCGGAAGTAGCCCGCCGAGTATTGCGTGCCTATCTGCGGCCTCACGTTCGTGCCGCTGGGGATCCATACGTCGGTGGGCAGGGCGGTGCTGCTGAAGCTGGCCAGGTGCACGTATTGCTGGCCGCGGTTGTAGCTGGCCTTCACGCTGCTCCTGCCATCGATCCGGTAGCGCATGGCCACGCGTGGCTCCAGGGCGGCGTAGGAGGCGATGGGTTCGCCACCGTCGAAATCGCGGGTGCCGGTGGCACGGCCGCGCTCGTCCAGGTCGTACAGGGTGAAGGGCCCCACATGGGCGAAGGTGCTCAGGCGCACGCCGGCGTTGAGACGCAGCTGGTCGGTGATGTCGAAGTCGTCCATCACATAGAGCGCGGTCTCGTGGGCGTGCAGCTTGGGCGGCGTATCGATGTTGAAGTCCGTGTCGCCGCTGCTCACCCGCACGGTGCTGGTGGTGTAGATGTGGTAGATGTATTGCCCGCCGTACTTCAACCGGTGGCGCGCGTCCGGGTAGTGGCTCAGGTCCACCTTCAGGCCGTAGTCCTTGATCCCGCTGAACAACTCGAACTCGAACTGGTCCTGCTCGGCCTCGAAGGCGAAGGTGTAGTCGCTGAAGGTGGCCGTGGTGTTCATGAACAATTTCGGGCCGAACACATGGTTCCACCGCGCGGCCAGTGTGGCGTTGCCCCAGGGGATGCGGAACTTGGGGTCGCCTTCGTTGCTGCCGCTGAAGTCGAACACGTCGCGCCCGAAGTAGCCGCTCAGGTAGAAACGGTCCTTGTCGCTGAGGCGGTAGCTGGCCTTGGCGTTGAGGTCGTAGAAATAGTAGCCGCTGCCGCTGAAGGCGCTCTCGGGGTTGATGAAGGGTTTGGTGAGCACATCGATGTAGGTGCGGCGGCCGCTCACCAGGAAGGAGCTGCGGTCCTTCACGATGGGGCCTTCCAGCGTGAGGCGCGAGGAGATGAGGCCGATACCGCCCTGGCCGTGGAACTCCTTGTCGTTGCCGTCGCGCATGCTGATGTCCAGCACCGAACTGATGCGCCCGCCATAGTTCGCCGGCATGCCCCCCTTGATCAGCTCGATGTTCTTCACCGCGTCTGCGTTGAACACGCTGAAGAAGCCGAAGAGGTGGCTGGCGTTGTACACCGTGGCCTCGTCCAGCAGGATCAGGTTCTGGTCGGGCCCACCGCCGCGCACATAGAAGCCGCTGTTGCCCTCACCGTTGCTGGCCACGCCGGGCAGGAACTGGATGGTCTTCAGGATGTCCACCTCGCCGAGCAGGGCGGGCAGCGTGCTGAGCTTCTGCACATCGATGTCGGCCGTGCCCATGCGCGTGTCCTCCACGTTCTCGGCCCGCCGTTCGCCGATCACCTCCACCTCGCGCGCCAGGATCGCCTTGGGCCGTGCCTGGATGTTCAATTTCATGTCGCCCTTCACCTCCACGGTGGTGGTGGACTCCTCGTAGCCGATGAAGCTCATGGCCACGGTATGGGTGCCGGCCTCCAGGTTCAGCACATAGTAGCCATACACGTTGGTGGCCGTGCCGCGCATGGTCTCCTTCACGTAAACGTTCGCGCCGATGAGCGCCTCACCGCTGGTGGCGTCCTTCACGTAGCCGCTCACGGTGAATCGCTGGGTCTGTGCGGCCGCTGCGAACGAGATGAACAGAGCGGGCAGGACGATGGAGCGGCGAAACATCAGGAGCTGGGAGGTCTGTTGAGGGCGCGAAATTATCCGGACGACCGCCGGACGAACACGCCGCTCATCCTATTGTTCGTCCGTGGACGAACCTGTTGAAAGGATCCCCAACGCTTCACGTGACGGGAACATCGGGCATGACGTGGCTTTGGAGTTTTGCCATCGCATGGCCGCTATCATGACCCGGTTCTTCAGGAAGTACGGCACCGGCGTTCCGACTTTTTTGGTCTACCTGCTGGTGGCCCTGTTCGTCCTGTTGCGCAGCGCGGGCCTTTGGTGAGTGCCGGATCAGGTCCGGCGGGAATGTCGACAATTTGTGGCCCACTGAAAATACCCTGGGCAGGGTATTTTTTCCGCAGCCATCATGGCCCATATTTGATCCTGCCCCATGACGAAGATCTCCCTGCTTATCGTGGACGATCAGTCGATCATCATCGACGGATTGGAAGCCATGTTCGCACGGGAGCCCGACCTGGTGGTGGTGGGGCGCGCCTGCAACGGCTCCGAAGCGGTGGCACAGGCCAAGCGGCTGGCGCCGGATGTGGTCCTGATGGACATCAGCATGCCAGGCATGGACGGCATTGAGGCGACGCGAGCCTTGGGCAAATGCTGCCCCAAGAGCCGGGTGCTGGTGCTGAGCATGTACAACAACAGGAAGTTCGTGGATGAATTGCTTGGTGTGGGCGCACATGGCTACCTGCTGAAGAACACTGGCAGGCAGGAATTGCTGGAGGCGCTGCGCCGGGTGGCTGCTGGTGGGCGTTACCTGGGACTTGACGTGCAGAAGATGCCCGCCAATGCGGGCAGGACAGAAGGACCCCATGCCACGGACGGCCACCAGGCCATCACCAGAAGGGAGAAGGAGATCATCCGCTTGGTATGCGCGGGCCACTCCAACCCGGAGATCGCGGAAAGACTGCACATCAGTCCCAACACGGTGGAGACCCACCGCAAGAACATCATGCACAAACTCGATATCCACCATGCGGCCGGCCTCATGAAGTACGCCATGGAGCGAGGCTGGTACGGATGATGGGACTTCTTCGAAACGATCGGTCGCAGCTATCCATCAACCACCAAAAAGATGTCCTGGACCCTCACCACCCAAACACCGCCCATATCGGGCCAGACCTACAAGACCCATGTTCAGCGTCCAGCGGATTTCGTTCCGGACAAGTCGCCGCTCGTGGCCGATGTGATCGATCCGGACAACTACCACCTGCCGTACAAGCGCCAGACCGGCGCACCGGCTGCGACGGATATCTGGGACACCACCATCGTGTACACGGGCATCGGCCCTCCACGTGTGGTGGAGGTCGCCGCCATCACCGCCAACAACCCGCCTTGGGGCAAGGACAAGCCTCCGGTCCTCGATGGAAGCTGAGCCTGGCCGAACCGCATTTCATGCCACCTTTGGGATCAGCGGTGCGGCAAGTCTTCAAGATACCGGTATGTACACCCTTTGGACGGACCCTGGGATGGGTGATGGCCCTGGCGATCACGAGCGGCTGTGCACGGCATGCATGTGCCACGCTGGACAGTTCCGCCTACATGCGATTCGTGGCGGCGTGGTATGCCTCGGACCCCAAGGTGATGTGCGCCTTGGCCGCTTCTTCCTTGGAGGATCGGAATGATGGGGGGTTCACCAAACTGGCCCGTGCCGCCTGTGCCTACCGACGCAATGATCTCCGTGCCGTGTTGCAGGAGATCGGCGACATCGACGAACGGCCTGTTCCGGAGCATCCACTGCTGACGGCTTGGGGCTTTCGGGTCAGGTCCCTGGCGTTCAAGCGGGCCGCGGACTTCTCCCGGTCCGAGATGGAGATACTTTCCGGACTGGAGGTCCTCAAGGGTACACCCCATCTGGCCGAGTACGCGGACCTGCTGGTGAACCATGCCGAATTGCTGAGGCGAAGGGCCGACTATGCGGGAGCCCTGGAGAAGCTCGTCGTAGCGGGAGAGATCACCGATAGTCTGGACCACATGCCAGGCCGCTGTACCGTACTCATCAACCGTGGCAATCTATACTATGACCAGGACCGCTATGAACTGGCGTGGGACATGTACCGGCAGGCGGTGGACATGGCCATCGGACAGGGGTTGGACATCATCGCGCAGAACGCCTTGGCGAACATGGGTGCCGCGGCGCAGATGTTGGATCGCGGCGAGCAGGCCATGCAGCTCTATGACAGCTTGTACATGTCGCTGGCTGCCGAGGAGCACATGCTCCGCGCGCATTTGTTGCAGAATCTGGCGGTGGTCCAGGCGGACCTGGACGATCATGCCGGCGCCATCCTTCGGCATGCGCAAGCGCTGGCCTTGTACGAGGCCGCAGGCGATCGGAATGGCCGGATGCATGTCCTGCAACTCCGGGCCACCTCGCTTTGGTACCTGGGCCAACGGGATGAGGCACTCCACTCCTTGGAGGAAGCGCTTCAGCTTGCCCGGGAGCTGGAGCGGCATGAGGTGCGCTCCAAGATCCTCAAGAAGCTCGCCGGCTACCACGAGGCCAGGGGGGAGCTCGGCCGGGCCATCGCCGCCTTGCAGGGCCACATCGCCCTGGTGGACACGCTCAATGAACAGCGCTTCAGCAACTCCATGGCCATGATGGAGGTGAAGTACGAGACCGAGAAGAAGGAGAGGCTCATCGGCTTGCGCGAGGCGGAGCTGGCGGGCGAGCGCATCATCCGGGAGAAGCGGTCCCTGCAGCGCAACCTGTTGCTGGTGCTGGTGGCCCTGCTTCTCTTCATTGGTTGGCTGGCTCTCCGCAACATGAGGCACAGACAAAGCCTGGCCTTGAAGGAGAAGGAACTTTCCGAGAAGCGTGTGGAGGAGGTCCTTCGCGAACTGGAACTCCGATTGGTCAACGCCATGGTGGCGGGCCAGCAGCAGGAGCGCGACAGGATCGCCCGCGAATTGCACGATGGTCTGGGCAGCTTGCTCAGCGCCATCAAGTTCCAGTTCACCACCATGGGACCCATTGGCGATGAGGAGGCTATCGAGCCCGTGGCAGGTCTGGACCAGATGACCACGATGATCGATGACGCGGTGGTATTGGTGCGGAAGATCTCCCACGACATGGTGCGCGGCGGTACGGGTGAATTCACCCTCGATGGCGCGTTGCGCGACCTGGCCGCGAGCATCACGGTGAAAGGGCGGCTCGATGTGGAGCTGAGCCTGTTCGGCCTGGAGGAGCGGCTGGAGGCCAAGGTGGAGATGGCGTCCTACCGGATCGTGCAGGAGTTGGTGAGCAACGCGTTGAAGCATGGACGGCCCAGCGAACTGGCCATCTCGCTCACCCGCGCACCGCAACGATTGAACATCCTGGTGGAAGACAATGGCACCGGCTTCGACACGTCCCAGGCCGCGGACGGCATAGGCCTGGGCAATGTGCGCAAGCGGGCCGTGGATCTGGGGGGCACGGTGGATATCGATTCCTCCTTGGGCCGGGGTACCGTCGTGAGTATCGAGCTGCCGCTGGCGGCTTGATGACCATGAGGGCAGGACATGATCGTAGCGTCAATAGGCCTGGTGCCATACGCGGGCAAGCCCACCTCTCCCGAAGTGCCCGTTTCCAGGTAGGAACAAGGCAAGGTGGGCAGTTCGCGGCATGGAAATACACGAGAATGGGTATGGATGAGGGGGGAGGCACCGGCCATTTTTGGATCACCGGCAACGACGCCGGAAACGCCAAGAACCCTTTGCCATGAGAACCTCCATCACCTTCCTGCTGGCAGCCATGACCCTCTATGGCGGCCTGAACGCCCAACAACTCGCTGATGGCCGGCCCTTGGACCACGAGATCCGGTCCGGCGAAGACCTGGCCCAGGCCTCATCCGTGCGCACCGAAGTGGTGAACGAGCGCTTCGCGATCTGCCCATGGCACGCCAACGCATTGCGCCGAGATGTGTACCGCATGAACGACGGCACCTTCCAGGTACGCGTCATCAGCGCCTCAGGCACCCTGCGCCACCAAGGCACATACTTGGACGAGGCCCTGGCCGTGCCCCACGGTGAAGCCAGCTACTACCACCCCAGCGGACAGTTGGAGAGCAGTGGCCGCTATGTGAACGGCATCAAGGCGGGCGTCTGGGAGCGTGGTTCATGGGATGGCGAACGCCTGGCCGAGCGGGTCTATACCGGACTGGCTTGGGACGATCTGGAGATCTTCGTCGGTGTGGCCGTTCGCGCACGCACGTTGGGAGACCGCGAATGAAAAATGAGGCTCAAGGCCGCAGAATACCCGGGATCGGGTATTTTCAGTGCGGCAAGCCGCCAACACCTTTGCCATCATGCTCCAGGAACCCGTCTCACTGCTGCTCGTGGACGACCAGTCCATCATGCTCGATGGGCTGGAAGCCGTACTGGTAGACCAGGAGGATTTCAAGGTTGTGGGCCGCGCCAGCAATGGGCACCAGGCGGTGGAGGAGGCCAAGCGGTTGAAGCCCGCGATCGTTCTGATGGACATCAGCATGCCCGAGATGGACGGCATCGAGGCCACACGCGCGGTGTTGAAGAGTTGCAAGGGCAGCCGCGTGCTGGTGCTGAGCATGTACAACAACAAGGAGTTCATCCATGAATTGCTCGATGCCGGCGCAAGCGGCTACGTGCTGAAGAACACCAGCAAGGATGAACTGGTGGAGGCGCTGCGCCGCGTGGCCGCCGGGCTGCGCTACCTGGGGCGCGAGGTGCAGGAAGCCTGGGAGGAGGCCGACCGTTTCAAAGACCGCGACGGGGAGCAGGCCTACCAGCACATCACCAAGCGCGAGAAGGAGATCATCCGCCTGATCTGTTCGGAACACACCACGCAAGAGATCGCCGAACACCTCTTCATCAGTCCGCAAACGGTGGAGACCCATCGCAAGAACATCCTCCACAAACTCGATATCCGCAACACCGCCGGCCTGGTGAAGTACGCCATGGAGCGCGGCTGGAATGTGTGACAAGAAGCCTGCTTCCAATGGCGCCAGCCAATGGACCAGGAGAAGACGGAGTTCCCAAGATCAACCCCCAAACCCCCCAACACCATGGCCGCTTGGAAGATCACCACCATCGAACCGCCCATCTCGGGTGCCAAGTACATCGGCGTCGTTGAATGCCCGGCCAACTTCAAGCCGCGCAATACCTCCAACATGAAGGGCGTGCTGCGAAGTGGCACGAACAACGTATGCGACCTGTACTACCAGGCCGGCACACGAGGACCTGAGGTGGACTTATGGGAACTGTGCTTTACTTTCACCGGCAATGCGCCAAGGACCGTTACGATCAATGCATTCATCAGTGCCACCAACATCCCCACGCATGACATTCCGGTCATCCTCGATGGCGCAGGTGGTGGTCCTGGCGCCACCGTTGCTGTGCCCCGGGTCGGGGCCAAGTACATCGGCAGTGTGAAAGTGAAGACCCGGAAGCGCCTTACGGCAGCGGATCTCAAGAAGCTGGTCACCGGGCTGATCGGACGGAAGAAGGCCGCAGCGGCCGGATCCAGGAAGGCGGTGAAGAAGGCCGCCAAGACTGGGGGCGCGAAGGCGCGCCCGGCACGTAAGACGGCCAAGAAGAAATAAGCGGATGCCTCGCCGCCTGTCATCAGGTGTGGCCGTGGGCTTCATGCTCATCGCCCAGGGATGTGCTTCCCAAGCAGCAGGTCCCTGCCCGGATGGGCCCGGCCTGCGTGCCCGGGTGGAGCGCGTGTGCCAGGAGGTGCTGCCCTTCGATGCGCGCGTGTATTTCCGCACGGCCCAGGGAAGTACCTGCTATTGCACCTGCGAGGCTTTGGTGGACAAGAACGTGAAGGAGGTCCGGCTGGCGCGGGAGCAAAGGGCCCATCGCTACGCGAGGAATATCCAAGCCTTTTTTCAGCGTGTCGGGGATACCGCCGTACATGCGGGGCCGCGTTCGCCAATAAGCACGGACGATGGCCGTTGCCCGGACCGCGATCTGGTGGACCTGGGGGGCATTGTGCGTTGCGGCACCTTTGGATGCCCTTCGGACGAACGTCTGGATGGTGTGTTGGAGAAGATCGCGAGGTCCGGCTATACCCGTCCGGCCTCCATCCTGTCCGCCTTCGTGGAGTTCTTCCCGAACGCGACGGAGTGCGAGATCGCTTTCCCCTGGATACAAGGTTCCTATTGCGCTGCGGGCGCTCCAACGGGCACATGCCCCCACATCAAAGTGCCGTCGTCATTCCTGCGGCATCCTGCGGTGGGAGAGGAGTTGATCATGTTCATGTTGCTGCATGAGATCGGACATGCCGTGGCCGGAGCGGAGACCGGGTTCGAGGATTGCGAGGCCAACGCGGATGCCTGGGCGATCGAGGCTGGCTTCAACGCGGTGTACGGTGAAGGCATGGGTGAAGCGGTGACCAAGCTATTGGAGCAACTGGACAAGTACTACCGGGCAGTGTATCCTTCGGCGAGCGTGGAACTCGCTACGGTGAGCGGTGGGGACCACTGCATCGGTTCTTATCCGAAACTGGCCTGCAGGCTGGGTTTGATCGGGGCCGTGGCCGATGTGGGGACCGACATGGACCTCACGGTCCTGGCCACATTCACCCGGACCTACCTAACCGCCAACGACTGCTGGCGGCCGGATGGGGTGGTGGTTCCAGACCCAGCGCGTGATGTCCATTGTGGCGACTGTCCGCGCAAGGTGCCGATGCCGGTGCCGATGCCGGTGGCCGGATCCGTTCCTGGCCTGTGGTTCAGGACCGATCACAGGTTCGATCAGCGCGTGGCGGCGATGTGCGTATTGGCGCCATGCCTTTGCATGCCTTTGTCCTCTTCCTGTTTTCCGCCGGCCCTGCTGAAGGACCTCAGGCGTGTGGAGGGTGAATGGTCCAGGATGCTCACCCGCTTGGAGAAGCACCTGCGGGCCAAACCAAGCTCTAAGGATCAATGACACCGTTGCCGCGGATCGGGCCGGTACTGGTCATGCTGCTCATCGGCCTGCCTTTGGTGGCGCAGCCACCTTGGGAGCCATGGTACGATCGCTACCGTGCGGCCTGGCGCGATGGCGATCCCGCGCCACTCGCCGCCCTTTCCCGCGAGCTCGAACCGCTCAAGGAGACCTGGGCCATGGCGATCCGCTGCCTGTCGGAGTCCGGCCATGCCTTCCGCAACGACCGCTACGCCCTGGCCATTGGCAAATTGGAGGAATGCGACAGCGCGGGGGTATTCACTGAAAGGGTGCTCCAGGGTGCAAGGCTCCGCACCCGCGCTGTCATATTCAAGCAGGTGGGCGACCAGGAGCAGGCCGAACGCGAGATCCGGGCGGCGATCGATGAACTCAAGCTGGCCGGTCGATCGGACGACCTGGCCGACTCCTACACCGTATTGTCCGAAGTGTTGCGCAAAAGGACGGACTACAGCGGTGCGCTGGAGGCACTTACCACAGCGGAACGGCTGGCCGACAGCCTGGGCTATGAGGCCGGCCTGTGCAACGTTCTGATCAACCGGGGCAACCTTTGTTTCGAGCAGCAGCGCTACGCCGAGGCATGGGACCATTACCAGGATGTACTTGCCCGTTCCACGGCACTGGGATTCGGCGCAGTGGCGGGTAGTGCCGCCAACAATCTGGGTGCGACCGCCTACATGCTGGGTCGGCAGGAGGAGGCCATCCAACTGTATGACAACATGCTGCGCACCCTTGGACCCGACCGCCCCGGGTTGCGCGGCCAGTTGCTCAATAACATGGGTCTGGCCCAAGCCAGGGGCATGGAGCACAAGGCCGCCCTGGCCAGCTTCAATGAGGCCTTTCGGATCGCCGAGGCCAATGAGGACAGGGCCGGGCGCATGACCGCCATGCAGATGAGGTCCACCAGCCTTTGGGCCTTGCGCCGACAGGAAGAGGCGCTGCGCGATCTGCAGGAGTCGCTCGTACTGGCCAAGGAGCTCGGGCGCCTCGACCGGCAGGTGCAGATCCTGCGGAAGCTCGCCGGATGGCTGGGCGAGATGGGTGACCACCAGGGAAAGGCGATGGCAATTGAGGAATACGCCGCGAAGAACGACACGCTCAACCAGCGACGATTCGCCGATCGCATGGCCGTGCTGGAGGTACGCCATGAGACCGAGAAGAAGGAACGACTCCTGAACGAGCAGCGCATGCTGGTGGTCAAGGAGCGCGTGATGCGCGAGAACCGGTCCTTGCAGCGGAACCTGCTTGTCGGCACACTGCTGTTCGTGCTTGTGGCGGGACTGATGGGCTATCGAAACCTGCGCCACCGGCAGCGCCTGGCCTTGCAGGAAAAGGAACTCACGGAGAAGCGTATCGAGGAGGTGCTGCGTACCCAGGAGTTGCGTTTGTTGGGGGCCGTGGCAGCCGGGCAGGAGCAGGAAAGGGAACGAATAGCCCGTGAGTTGCACGACCACCTGGGCAGCATGCTCAGCGCCATGAAGATCCAGTTCAGCGCCCTGGAGGAGGTCGTGGCGGGTCTTCGTATCGAACAGCGCCAGAGCTATGGCCGGATGATGGGCCTGTTGGACGACGCCGTGGGCACCGTGCGCCGCATCAGCCACGACATGGTGCGGGGCAAGCTCGCCGAGTTCGGCTTGGTGGATGCGCTGGGCGACCTGCGCGACAGCATCGCCGTGAAGGGCCGCCTCGAAGTGGAACTCATCATGTTCGGCCTGGAGCGCCGCATGGACCGCCGTGTGGAGGTGGCCGCCTACGGCGTGGTGCAGGAATTGGTCAGCAATGCGCTGCGGCACGGCAAGCCCACGGAATTGAGCATCTCACTCACGCGAGCCCCAGCCAAACTCACCATCATCGTGGCCGACAATGGCGCGGGCTTCGACCCGGCCAAGGTCCGATCCGAAGACGATGGCATGGGCCTGGCCAACGTGCGGTCGCGCGCGGCGGCACTCGGCGGTGAGGTGAGCATCGACTCCACGCCTGGCAGGGGCACCACCGTGGTGGTGGAGTTCCAGCTCGCGCGCTGACCTACCCGGTATCCGGTAGAAAGCCGCGGGATCGCCGCTGGAAACCTCGCCAAATACCAGAAGCCGGGTATTTCCATGGCCTGGCGGCGCGGGGACTTTTGGGTCCATCACGAACCTGAAACCCCACAAGCCATGAGAACCCTCTTCAAACACCTTCCCGCCACCTTCCTGGCAGCCCTGATCTACATCATCATCATGCTCTTCGCTCTCGCCGCATCGGCACAGCCCATCATCGTGCATGGTGAGCTGCTGTTGCCCGTGGAGGTGATCTCCAGGCCGTCCATCGAGCTCATCGCGCCGGATGGCACCGTGACCCCGATGAAGGTCCGCACGGGCGACAGATTCCGGGTTTCCCTGGACCAGAAGGGAACACACCTGCTCTGCTTCCACAAGCCGGGTTGCCGGACCAAGGTGGTACTCGTGGACACCCGCCATTCCCCCGCGCGTGCAGTGCGTTTCGACGTGATGCTGGAACCCGCCGAAGGGCTTGCCCCGGGCACCGACGCGCAATACGCCGGTGGCATCCGGTTCCACGCCTCCAATGGCCGCATGTTGCTCGATCGCTTGCACGAGAATGCCGCACCGCTCACCGAGGTGATCGAAGCCAAGATGCGTTGAGCATGCGCACGAACCTTTGGTCCGCCATGATCGGCTACATTTGCGCCCCCTCGGGGTGTAGCGCAGCCCGGTAGCGCACTTGCATGGGGTGCAAGTGGTCGCTGGTTCGAATCCAGTCACCCCGACTGGTCAAGGGAGGCCGCCGAAAGGCGGCCTCCCGCATTTCCCCCACGCTGGAACCGCAAGGATACCTTCGCGCCGCCTCCCACATGGACAGATCCACCTCCATTCCCCTGCTGGCTTTCGCTTCACTGCTGGTCGCCTGTACCGCGGACGACCAACGAACCGAGCGCGGGCCGGACATCACCTACGTCATGGACCCCCACAGCCACGCCCGCCCGTCCGAGGCGGTGATCACCCACTTGGAACTGGACATCCGTGCTGATCTGGAGGCCCACCGGATCGAGGGCAGCGCCACGTATGACATCCGGTCAAATGGGGCGGACCGCATCATCTTCGATACGGATGGTCTCGAGATCGCGGCGGTGGAGCGCCCCGACGGTACGCCGCTCCGCCATGCGCTTGGCGACAGCACCTTCATGGGGCGCCCCCTCACGGTCCAACTGCCCACGGGTACCGACAGGATCACCATTCGATACCGCACCGGACCCGATGCGCGCGCACTGCAGTGGTTGTCCAAGGAGCAGACCCTCGGCAAGCGCCACCCTTTCCTGTTCACGCAGGGCCAGGCGATCCTCACCCGCTCCTGGATCCCCGTGCAGGACAGCCCGGGTATCCGGTTCACGTATACCGCAACCGTTCAGGCACCGGCCGGCACCATCGCGCTGATGAGCGCCACGAATCCCCAGGAGAAGCGCGCCGATGGTCGCTACACCTTCAGGATGGACCAGCCCATACCGGCCTACCTCATGGCCCTGGCCATTGGTGACCTTGCTTTCGCACCGCTGGGCGATCGCTCTGGCGTCTATGCCGAGCCCGAACTGCTGGAGAAGGCGGCTTGGGAGTTCGCCGACACGGAGCCGATGCTCGTCGCGGCGGAGGAACTCTACGGCCCGTATCGCTGGGAGCGGTACGATGTGCTGGTGTTGCCGCCCAGCTTCCCCTTCGGCGGTATGGAGAATCCGCGGCTCACCTTCGCCACACCCACGATCATCGCGGGTGACCGGAGCCTCACGGCGCTCATCGCCCATGAGATGGCCCATAGCTGGAGCGGCAACCTGGTGACCAACGCCACCTGGAACGACTTCTGGTTGAACGAGGGCTTCACCGTCTACTTCGAGAACCGCATCTGTGAAGCCATCTATGGCCCGGACTATGCGCGCATGCACCATTTGCTGGGCCACCAGGACCTGCACCGCACCGTGGAAAAACTCAACGCGGAGGGCCTGGCCGCCGATACCCGGTTGCGGCTGGATCTCTCGGGCCGCGACCCGGACGACGGTGTCACGGACATCGCGTATGAGAAGGGCTACGCTTTTCTCCGGCTGTTGGAAGAGAAGGCCGGCCGCGAGAAGTTCGATGCCTTCCTCCGCGGCTACTTCGAGGAACACGCCTTCCAAAGCATGACCACAGACCGCTTTCTGGAACTGCTGAGGAGCGAGTTGATCATCCCCCTGGGGATCGATATCGACATCGCCGAATGGGTGGACGGTGAGGGCGTGCCCGCGGACGAGGTGGTGCCTGTATCGGACCGATTCGAAAAGGTGGATGCCGAGCGTGATGCCTGGTTGAAGGGGCGTTCCGCCGGCGAACTGGCGACCAGTGCCTGGACGACCCAGGAATGGTTGCACTTCCTGCGTGGTCTTCCACGTGATCTGGGCGCGCCACGCATGGCCGAACTGGACAAGGCCTTCGAGCTTACTGGAACCGGGAACTCGGAGATCCTGGCCGCTTGGCTGGAGTTGGGGATCGCCAACGACTACGCTCCCAGCGCAGCGCGATTGGCCGAATTCCTCACCTCCGTGGGCCGGCGCAAATTCCTGGTGCCGCTGTACACCCGCTTGGTCGCCACCGAGAAGGGCAGGATCAAAGCACGCGAGATCTACCGCGTGGCGCGGCCAGGCTATCACAGCGTATCCGTGCGCACACTGGATGAACTCCTCGCCTGGAAGGAGGGTGGGACGCCTGTGGATTTTTGAAGTGGACGCGATCGCGCATACCGACCGCAGGGGACGCGAATGCCCGGCGCGATGAGGACCCCCTGAACGGCCGGGTCGCACCTTGATGGTCCACAGGCCGAGCTTTCGCTGCCCAGCGATGTGCATGGGCTGTCCGGCCCATCGCATCAACACCTGCGTTGGGCGATGGTCACAGTTGCAGCAGGCGTCCCAGCAGGACGGGTTCCAGCACATGGCCGCCATCGAAGCGGTGTGTGCGGAAGGAAAGCCCCGCCGCGATGAGCCGATTGCACTGTGTTTGAAATGCCTCTTCACCGGCATATGGGTCCTGGGTGCCCAGTACCACATCGATGCGCAGATCACGCCATCGACCGGCCAGCAGTGCGGCGCCGGGTTCGGGTGGAAGGCTGCCCGACCACAGGACCATGCGCGAGATCACGCTTCGCCCCATCAGGCTCCAACGGCAGGCAGTGGCCACACCCTGTGAGAAGCCCAGCACGTTCAGCGGAAGCTCACCGACGGTGCGTCGCAATTCATCCACCAGGTCATCCAAGTAGGCCACTTGGTCCTGGATCTCATGCTCGCGGTCCTCGCGCGTCATCCAGGTGGCGCCCACGCGCTGGTGCTGTTCGTCCAGGTAGAAGCGGTTGAGTCCTTCCGGTGCCACGATCAGCGCGTCCTTGGCGAGGCCCTCGAACTTGTTGAGGAAGTACCGTGCGAGATGGCCATAGCCGTGCAGCACGATCCACAGGCTTTTCGCATGGGAAGGATCACCCAGCACATGGTAGCGTGCCGTGCGTCGGACGCGGATGAAGCGTTCCTCCATCGCGATCAGTAGTCGAGCAGGGCCTTCAGCGCCACCTCCACCGTCTCCGCGCTGGGGATCATGGTGGCCTCCAGGGTGCTGTTGAGCGGAATGGCCGGCATGTCCACACTTCCCAGGGTGCGCACAGGTGCATCGAGCCGCTCGAAGCACTGGTCGCCGATGCGTGCCGCCAGCGCCTGTGCGAAGCTGTTGGTGAGTTGTTCCTCGGTCACCACCAGGCAGCGGCCGTGGCTCCGCACATGGGTCATCACGCATTCCTCGTCCAAGGGCACAAGCGTGCGCAGGTCGATGATGGTGACGCGGCCGGGGAAGGTCTTCGCCGCGCCTTTGGCCCAATACACGCCCATGCCGTAGGTGACGATCACCGCCGCTCCACCTTTGCCGATGCTGGCCTGATCGGCTTCCTGCACGATGCGCGCCTTGCCGAAGGGGATGATGTAGTCCGCGCTGGGCTCGATGGTCCTCGCCTCCTCGGTGCCTTTGATCTTGCTCCAATAGAGGCCCTTGTGCTCCAGCATCACCACGGGATTGGGATCGTGGTAGGCGGCTTTCATCAGGCCCTTCAGGTCGGCGCCGGTGCTGGGGTAGGCGATCTTGATGCCCTTGATGTTGCACAGCACGCTCTCCACGCTGCTGCTGTGGTATGGGCCACCGCTGCCGTATGCCCCGATGGGCACACGCAGGATGCTGCTTACCGGCCACTTGCCCACGGTGAGGTAACAACTGCGGGCCACTTCGGTGAAGAGCTGGTTGAGGCCAGGCCAGATGTAATCGGCGAACTGCACCTCCACGATGGGCTTCAGGCCAGCGGCGCTCATGCCCACGGTGCTGCCCACGATGAAGGCTTCCTGGATGGGGGTGTTGAACACGCGGTGGTCGCCGAAATCCCGAGCTAGCGTGGCGGCCTCGCGGAATACGCCACCGAGGCGGCCACCCACGTCCTGCCCGTAGAGCAGGCAGCGCGGATCCTCCTGCATCAGCTCGCGGATGGCGAAGAGCGCGCTGTCCACCATCACGGTGGGCTGACGGTCCGCGGGTGCACGCTCACCCTTTTCCTCGGTGATCGGTGTGGGTGCGAAGTCGTGCGTGAAGAGGTCCGCAGATGTGGGATCATCGGCGGCACGGGCGCGCTCGAAGTCGGCATGCGCGCGCGCATGGGCTTCGGCCTCGATGCGGTCCAGCTCGGCGGGCTTGATGCGCAGGTCCAGCAACTGCTGGCGGAAGCGTGGCCAGGGGTCGCGTTCGCGGTGCTTCGCAAGATCCTCCTCGCTGCGGTAGAACTCCATACGCACACCACTGGTGTGGTGGTTCAGCAAGGGAACCTTGGCGTGTACCAGGAAGGGGCGGCGTTCCCGGCGCACGGTATCCATCACCTCGCGAAGCGTCTCATGGCAGGTGATGAAGTCGGTGCCATCGATGCTGCGCACCTCCAGTCCCTTGAAGCCCTTGGCATATTCGGGCGCGTCGGCCACGCGGATCTCGTCGGCACTGGCGCTGATGTCCCACTCGTTGTCCTGCACCAGGTAGATGATGGGCAGCTTCTTCAGCACGGCCATCTGGAGGGCCTCGGCCACTTCGCCCTCGGTGATCGCCGCATCGCCGATGGAGCACACCACCAGTGGGGCTTCACCTTCCACCTCGTGTGCGATGCCCGCCTGCTCCTTGTACCAGAAGCCCAGTGCCGTGCCGGTGGCGGGAATGGCCTGCATGCCGGTGGCGCTGCTCTGGTGGGGGATCTTCGGCATGTGGTCCCGGCGCAGGCTGGGGTGGCCGTAGTAGGTGCGGCCGCCGCTGAAGGGATCGTCGCGCTTGGCCATCAGCTGCAGCATCAGCTCGTAGGGCTCCATGCCGATGCCCAGCAGGATGCTGTCGTCGCGGTAGTAGGGGTAGACGAAGTCCTGCGGCAGCAGTTGAAGGCCGAGCGCCAGCTGGATGGCCTCATGGCCGCGGCTGGTGGCGTGTACGTACTTGGCCGTGAACTTGGCGTGCTCCTCGTACACCGTGGTCATCGCCTTGGCGGTACACATCAGTTCCCAAGCCCTGAGCAGGGTGTCCACGCTCACGGTGTTGGCGGTCTCTTTTTTCGCGGTGGCAAGGGGCATGCGGGGCAGGTTCTCTTGGCTGGCCGCAAGTTACACGTCGCCTCCTGCATCGCTCAGGGCGTGACTTGCCCCTCGATACGGCGTATCAGATCGTCCACGGCTTCCAGTTCGCTGCGCATCATCTGGATGAGATACTGCTTGAAGTACCTGGAACTCTGGATCAGATTGCGCCATTGGACATCGCGGAACATGGACCGCAGGACGTCCATGTCCGGGTCCAGGATGTCGACACGCGCATCCACATAAGGGAACATGCGGTCGACCACGAAGCGCTTGTCGATATCGCAGATCTCGTCGATCATGAAATAGTCCTGCTCGTAAAGCTTCAGCACATCGTGCAGCAGTTCACGATCGCGCAATAGGCCGGTTGAGCCTGTGGAACGCATGGCCTGATAGGTGACCCGCTGAAGAGGGATCCGCGAATAGGAGAGGCACGAGGCCAGCATGCGACCAACGGAGTCCGGGGGCAATGCCACCTCCGCATGTTCGATCAGGCGCTGGGAATAGCGCATCACCTGGTCGATCTCCGTGATCTCATTGGCCAAGGTCACGGAGTCCTGGCGCAGGTCCGTCAGCAGATCGCGCAAGAGGGCTTGTTCAGTACCGCGGTCCTTCACCTCCTGCCGCCATTCGTTGAGCAGGAAACTCACCATGATGCCGGTCACGATCACGAGGAACTCGATACCGTGGCGCGCCCAGTGGATCCGGCGGGGTGGTCCAGACCTCCCTTTGAACGAGGGTGCTGGTGCGTTACCGCGTTGGTCATCAGGGCGCTGCCGTGTGGCGCCGGGCTTGCGGCGACGGTGTGATGGCCGTGGTGGTCCGCCGGATGATGGGTTCCGCTCTTCCATATGCACGACCTTTCATCCCCGTTCCGCACCGTACCGTACATGAGGACCGGATGCGGGGCCGGGTTCTTCTTATTTCGTGACCAAAGTAGCCACCATGGACCGCCACTCCCACGAACTCGACCACCGCATCGTCGGTGACGACATGCAATGCGTGGAGATCACCCTCGACCCCGGCGAGACCGTCATCGCCGAGCCGGGCGCGCTGATGATGATGGACGACGGCATCCGCATGCAGGCCATCTTCGGCGATGGCAGCGGCAAGGAACAGAGCTTGCTGGACAAGGTCTTCAGCGCCGGCAAGCGGGTGCTCACAGGCGAGAACCTGTTCATGACCGCCTACACCAACGAGACCACCGGCATCCGCACGGCCTGGTTCGCGGCGGCCTATCCGGGCAAGATCCTGCCGCTGGACCTGCGCCGCTTCAACGGCCAGCTCATCTGCCAGAAGGAGGCCTTCCTCGCCGCGGCCAAGGGTGTGAGCATCGGCATCGCCTTCAACCGCAAGATCGGCACGGGTCTGTTCGGGGGTGAGGGCTTCATCATGCAGAAGCTCGAAGGCGATGGCATGGTGTACGTACACGCCGGTGGCACGCTGGTGGAGCGGGATCTGGCGCCCGGCGAACTGCTGAAAGTGGACACAGGCTGCCTGGCCGCGATGACCTCCACCGTGCAGTACGACATCCAGTTCGTGGGTGGCATCCGCAATACCTTGTTCGGTGGCGAGGGCGTCTTCTTCGCCACCCTGCGCGGCCCCGGCCACGTGTGGATCCAGAGCCTGCCCTTCAGCCGACTGGCGGATACCATCATCGCCGCGGCACCGCGATCGGGTGGCAATGAGCGCGACGAGGGCAGCATCCTGGGGCCGTTGGGCCGCATGGTGCAGGGGCGGAGGATCCGGTAAGGACGTTTGGTCTTTTCACCCACGTGTTCATGTGCTGGGCATACCGAAGGTGGAGCCCACCGTTGGCATGCTGGTGCGGGATCGCTGTGGTGTCAACCCGCTCACCCCGGCATCTCCTCACCCGGGCGGTAGATCGTCTTCTCAACCGGTCGGTTCACCGGCTCGAGGCCGTGGAGGTAGCGATACAGCGCCTTCAGGTCGATGGTGTCCATGCGCGAGAATGCACCCCACGGCATGGGCGTACCCGGGACCAACCGGCCGGCCTTGAATCGACGGATGAAGGTCTCCTCATCCCAATGCGCCATCACGCCGGTCTCAGCATCCGGGGTGATGTTCGGTGACATGTGGCCGTGCCCATCGCTGAATTCGTCCGGCACGAAGAACATGCCGCCGGCGAAGTCCTTGCCGATGTACTCGCCGGTGGTGAGGTCGCGCTCGGTGTGGCATCCGCCGCAATTGGCCACGCTTTGCGCGAGGTAGCGGCCGTACTCGGCGGTGCTGTCGCGTTGCACGCGCGCAAGCGGTGTGTTCTTTGGTCCCAGTGGTTCGTAGCCCATGGCGGTGAAGATGGCCTTGCCCAGGAAACTGTATTCCGAGCGTGGCACCTCGTGCTTCACCGGTGGCTGAGAACGCAGGAAGGAGATCACCGCCGTCAGGTCCTCGTCGCTCAATTCCTGGAAGGGCATGAACTCCATGAGGATGGCTCCATCGTGTGCGACCGAATAGCGCAGGGCGCGGGCCAGTTGCGCATCGGACCAGGTGCCGATGCCGGTCTCCTCGTCGGGTGTGAGGTTCGGCGCATGGAAGGTGCCGAGGGGGAAGGTGATCTCCCAGCCACCGCTCAAGGGAAGGACCTCCAGCCCGTTCTCTACATCCATGATCTTGTCCATCGGCATGTGGCAGGTGGCGCAGTGCGCAGGACCATAGGCGAGGTAGCGCCCGCGTTCGATCATTGCGGGGTCGGTGCTGGCATGGATGTCCGGGTAGGGAGCTTCATGCGCCTTGCCCCAGGCGATGTTCACATACACGACGAAGCCGATGATGATGACGGCGAGGACGGCGAGGATCTTCAACAGGGTTTTCATGACAGGGTGGCTTGGTGGTGGTGCGATCGATCAAGCGTTGAGGGTGACGTGACCGGTGCTGCCGTCCACGGTCACGGTGGCGCCGTCCGAGATGCGCACCGTGGCGGTGTCGGTGTTCACCACGGCGGGGATGCCGAACTCACGGGCGATGATGGCGGGATGGCTGAGCATGCCGCCCTCGTCGGTGACCAGTGCGCCCACGCGGCCGAAGACCATGCTCCACTCGCCGCTGGTGATGCGGCACACCAGCACATCGCCGGGCTGCACGCGGTGGAAGTCCTGTGGTCCGGCGACCACACGAGCGGTGCCGGTGTAGGAGCCTGCGCTCGCCGGTTGACCGATCAAGGTGCCTTCCACCCGATCCGTGGCGGAAGGTGCGGTCATATCGGCCTTTGTCATCCAATCGAAAAGGCGGAAAAGCTTGCGCAGCGGCGGAGGGAACGGGTCGGTGGGCGGCATGGGTGCCTCGGGTGGGCCGTAGTAGCGTGGCCCCCGGTTGAACTTCGCCCATTGTTCCTCGCCGCGACGGCGTTCGATGCGCGCGTTCATGTCAGGCAACTCGCCCCGGAATGCCGGCTCCAGTTCCTCGGGTGTGAGGTAAAAAATGTGCTCAGGCTTGCTGAGCCCCTTCATGCGGCTCGCCATCTCCAACAGCTGCAACCGCAGCATTCCGAAGACGGTGGCGATGGTGTAGTAGCCGTTCTCGTCGCGGTAGCTGTAAGCGCGTTTCGCCCAAGTGGCCAGTTCCTCGAACTCGGCGAGCAGGGGTGTGCCGTTAAGTTTGGCACGTGCGGCCGCGTGCAACTGCTCGCGTTCGGTATCCGCGGCTTCGGACCGATCGGTCCTCCCTTCCGCGATACCGGTGAGGATGTCACGCAGTTGGCGCTCCACCAACTCCGGCGTTTCGCCCAAGGTGGGGTTGTGCAGGTCGTAGTGCTGGATCCGCAGACGATTGGCGTGTTTCCACGCATCGAGTGCCGACCTGAACGGTGGCTTGGTCGCGATGGCCGCTTCGAGGTCATGTGTCATCACAGCCACCGCCGATTTCGCTTCGGCAGCGGTGAAGTGCGCGCGGCAGAGCGATGTGAGTTCATCATGGACCGCCGTGGTGGCCTTGCTCCAGCCGCCCATGGCCCGCAGGGTGGTGGCGGTGTCCCAGCCAAGATGGTCCTGGCAGAACAGACCGAATTCGCTGATCGCGATCCAATTGCCCATCGTCTCCGCATGCACGCGCAGGCCGATCTTGAGATGCGCGACCAAGGCATGGTATCCGGCGAGCAGCGCAGCATCATCCTGCGCGCTCAGCCTGTCCGGATCGAAGCGCGCGTTGTGTTCCCGGAAGTACGGTTTCCACTTCTCCTCCCACGCGCGCATCTCCGCGTGGTGAGGTTTGTCACGGAAGATGCCCTCGGCCTGCTTGTTCATGCGGCGCATCATCGGCAGCAGGCGCGCCACCAACCACATCACCCAGTTGGGCGGTGTGCCCTTCTGATCCCCGCCCTCCATGGCGAACTGTGTGTACAGGTGCCCACCGATTATGCGCGACTGGATCGTTTTCACCGGCATGGCGTAGGTGCGCATCGCCCCGGTCTGTGCCGCATCGTAATCCGCGCAGAAGAGCCCGAAGCCCATGGGCGAGAGCGTGGTGTGGTGGTCGTTGCGCGTCCAGGTGCCGGGTGGGATGTCCAGCGGGATGGGGATGGGCGCGGGTGGCAGCGCAGTTATGGGGCGCGACTGCAGGATGTGCAGGCCTTCGGCATCGATGGCCCATTCCACGTCCTGCGGCGCACCGAAGTGTGCCTCCAGTTGTTTCACCGCGGCGCCGATCTCCCTGGCCTGCGCATCGCTCAGGATGGCCTTGCCGCTGGCCTTGCGCTCCACCTTGCCCTCCTTCACCACCAAGGCTTCCGGCGTGGCCTCCCCGCTCACCAGCTTGTCGCCGAGCCCTGCCACCGCATTGATGACCACCTCCCCGCGCGCACCTGTAACGGGGTTGACGGAGAAGGCCACGCCCGCGCAAAGGGCGTTCACCTGCTGTTGCACGATGATGGCGATGGGCTGTGCACCGGCGTGGCCGTATGACTTCACCTGCGCGGACGAAGCCGAATCCCGGCAGGCGCGCAGCGCATCGGCCAGCGCTTCTCTCCCGCGCACGTTCAGCACCGTCTCGAATTGCCCGGCGAAGCTGTGCTCCGCGCCGTCCTCGGCGATGCCTGAGCTGCGCACGGCGAGCGGTCCATCGCCCCAGGCCTGGGTGGCTTCGAGGATCGCGTCCACCAGTTCATCGGTGATGCCGTCACGCACCGTGGCGCAGGGCAGCACGATGCCCGGCGGAACGCGCATGCCGGAGGCGATGGTACTGGCCAGGTGCCTGGCCTTCGCGCCCACCTCGCCCAGTTGGTGGTGCAGGCAGTCTTCGAGGGTGAGGGTGCGGGACATGGTCAGGGGGCTCATGGCTTCAGGAGTTTCAGGAGGGTGTTGAAGGCGTTGGTCATGGTGTCGCCGGGCCGGTCGGCATCGATGCGCAGACCCACCAGCCCGGATCCCTGGAAGACCGACCCGATGAGGATGGCCTGGGCCTCCACGGTCATGTCCGTGCGGAAGTCACCGGCCTTGCGGGCCTTCTGCGTATGCTGGCGGAAGAACTCGCCGAGGCTGTAATTGATGGCGAGCCCCAGGGTGCTGCCGTCCGGGTGCAGGGCCAGCTTCTCCGCATCGCTCAGCGCCGGGCGCTCCTCGCCGCTCACCTGCATGCTGTTCACACTGAAGTAGTAGCCGAAGAGGTTGACGTGCTCATTGAAGTGGAGGGCCATGTCCTGGAAGAGGAAGCGCAGCGCGGCCACCCCTTCCAACCCCTTCAGCAGGCAATCGGCCTTCACGCAATGGATCCATACGGTGCTGTGGTACCAGAGCAGGGCGTCCTTGGTGGGGAAGTACTTGAAGAAGGTCACTTTGCTGATCATGGCCTTCTCACACAGCTCCTCCACACCGATCTCATGGAAGCCGCGGTGCTGCAACTCCTCGGTGAGCAGGTCCACGAGCTGGATCTTCAGCTGTGCGGCCTTGCGTTCACGGAGTCCAAGCTGCTCGATAGTTGGCGACATAACGTTCAATAGTTAAAAAGTATACAAAGGTAAAGTAAAATATTCCGAAAACCAATTGGATCCAGGGTATCGGATAGGCCGAACTGAAGGAAGGGGGGAAGAGGGGCTCGGAATGGCCTGGACCAGACGGGAGGGTCCTTCAGCGCTGCTGCTCGTGCTTCGGCTTGTCGAGCCCTTGCAGGAAGCCCTGCACCACGCTGAGGATGATGCTGAAGCCCAGCGCCCACCAGAAGCTGCGCACCTCGAAGCCTGGCACGATCCGCGCGGCGAGCAACACCATGGCGGCGTTTATCACCAGCACGAAGAGGCCCAGCGTAAGCACCGTCACAGGCAATGTGAGGAGGACCAGGATCGGCCTCAGCAAGGCATTGAGCAGGCCCAGCACCACGGCCACGAGCAGGCCTGTCATGAAGTCATCCGCATTCACCCCGGGCAGCAGCAGGTCCGTGACGAGCACCGCGATGGTGGAGATGATCAGGCGGATCAGCAGGTCCATGGGCGAAAAATAAGAAAGGGCCCCAAGGCCCTTTCTTTCTGGTCGCCGATGCTGCTCAATGCTTCACCACCTTGGCGGTGGCCGCCCTGCCCTGTTGTTGGACCACGATGAAGTAGCTGCCTGATGCTTTGTCGCTGAGATCGATGGCCCGCTCGTATCGCCCTTGGAAACCGGTGATGGATTCCTCGTAGACGCGTTCGCCGGTGGCATCGTGCAGGAGCACACGCAGGTCACCACGATCGGCCGCCGTGAACCGCAGCCATACCCGGTCGGTGGCGGGATTGGGGAAGACGCGCAGGTCATCCAGCTTCAGTTCCTGGTCCAAGCCGGCCACACCCTTCGCGCGCAGCAGGGCCATCTCTTCTTCGGTGAGGGTGCGCGACTCGATGGTCACCCGCATCTCTTTGCGGATCTCGCCGCCCATTTCGCGGCCCAACTGGCGCATTTCCTCGCGCAACCGCTCCATCTCCCGGCGCAGCGCCTCGCCCTCCTCGGGCGCGAAGCCCTCGAAGTGGAATTCCCGCATGCCCGGCATGTCATCGTCCATGGTGCGGAAGCGCATCGCCATGGGCCGTGCACCCAAAGCGCCCTTCAGGGTGGTTTCCTTGTCCTCGCGGGATACCACGATCGTGGCCTCGTCGCCGGGCTTCATTCCACGTATGACTTCGCGCAGGGCATCGAAATCGGCGACGGTGATCCCATTGATGGACTTCACCACATCTCCTGCGCGCATGCCCATTTGCGCTGCGGCCGAACCTTCCTCCACGCTGCCGACAGGCACGCCTTCCGGGGAGGCTTCTTCGGCGGGTGTCACGCCCAGGAAGGCGCGTTGCTCTCCGGTGCGTTCGACCCTCTGGCCATCCTTCCAACGCTTGTCATGGTCCATATCGAACTGGAAGGCGTATGCACCACGCTGCTTTTCGGTCAGCACCGCTTCCCCCGTCATCTTCTTCGCTCCCCTGTACCAGGCGATCTTCACCTTGGTGCCCGGCGCATGCGCACGGATGGCCTCAGTGAGCTGTTGGGGATCCTCCACGGTCCTTCCGTTCACGGATACGATCACATCATCGGCCATCAGCCCGAGTTGTGCGGCGGGACTTTCCTTCATGACCTCCAACACAAGGGCTCCGGTCTTCGCGGCCACCTTTAGCCTTGCACGCGCTTCCTCGGCCATGGGGGTGGTGCTCACGCCGAGGTAGCCCACGGGCTTGGACTTCTCATCGGCACGTTGCGCCCAGAGGCTCATGTCCATGGCGCGCTGGGTGGCATCGCCCGCCAAAAGGCGGATGTCGATCATGATCTTCTCATCGTCCAGGTCCAGTTTGAATTCGCCCATCACGCCCATATCGCGCAGCGCGTCCTCGATGGCCTTGTCATCGGCCTGGTCCAATTCCACGCGTTTGGTGGTGGTCTCGCCATTCTCGGTCACGATCATCTCGATGGTGACCTTGCGTTCCGGCGTGGGGGTCTGGGCTTTTGCGGGCTTCGGTCCGGCGAAAACGACCGCGAGCAGCAGCAGTGGGAGGAGTATTCGAAGCTTCATGGCGATGGTGTTGGATGCCCGAAACTACTCCTGTCCACAAGGGGTGTGGGTGTTAAGGAAGATGAAGATGTGTTAAGTGGTGACGGACGGTTCACCCTTCGCCGAACCGTTCCAGATCTCGCCTGTCCCGCTTCGTTGGCCGGCCGCTTCCGGGCGGGCGGTGCCGGGCACGTACCAACCTGGCCAGCTCCAGTTTCTCCAGGTCGTCAAAGGCGGTACGCTCGGTGACAAGGCCGGGCACCAGCTTGGCCCCTGTGCGCGAGGTGGGCAGGGCGATGATCTCCCATTCGCGCCAGATGGGTGGCACGCGGAGCGCGAAAGCATCACCCACCTTCACTTCGGCGGATGGCTTCACCACGCGCCCGTTGAGCATCACCTGCTCGCGCCGCAGCGCTTCAGTGGCCAGGCTCCGCGTCTTGAAGAGGCGCACGCACCAAAGGAACTTGTCGAGCCGCATGCTGCGGGTGCGGTCGTGATGTTGAGGGGTCGGATGTTGGAGGTCGACAACAACCTCCACCGCCTCTACCTCCGACCTTCCTGGTGACCCCGGCAGGATTCGAACCTGCAACCAACAGAACCGGAATCTGTCATTCTATCCAATTGAACTACGGGGCCGGACGCGGCAAAGATAGCCGGGAGGCGCTCACCCGGAGGGGAAGCCTTACCTTCGCGCGCCATTTTCCGGCGCCCTCCATGACCGACCTGCGCAACATCGCCATCATCGCCCACGTGGACCACGGCAAGACCACGCTGGTGGACCGCATCCTGCACCAGTGCCAGCTCTTTCGCGTGAACGAGGAGGTGCAGGACCTGCTGCTGGACAACAACGACCTGGAGCGCGAGCGGGGCATCACCATCCTCAGCAAGAACGTGAGCGTCAGGTACAAGGGCGTCAAGATCAACATCATCGACACCCCGGGCCACAGCGACTTCGGCGGTGAAGTGGAGCGCGTGCTGAACATGGCCGATGGCGTGATCCTGCTGGTGGACGCCTTTGAAGGCCCCATGCCGCAGACGCGTTTCGTGCTGG
Organism: Flavobacteriales bacterium; assembly: GCA_026129465.1. Classification (NCBI taxonomy): domain Bacteria; kingdom Pseudomonadati; phylum Bacteroidota; class Flavobacteriia; order Flavobacteriales; species Flavobacteriales bacterium. The sequence goes on along the minus strand of JAHCIA010000001.1, from coordinate 1,397,326 downwards.
GCAAGGCCATTGAACTGGGCCTGAAGCCCGTGGTGGTCATCAACAAGGTGGACAAGCCCAACTGCACGCCGGACGAGGTGCATGAAGCCGTGTTCGACCTGATGTTCGCACTGGACGCCACCGAGGAGCAACTCAACTTCCCCACGGTCTATGGCAGCAGCAAGCAGGGCTGGATGGGACCCGATTGGAAGACGCCCACCGAGGACGTGAGCCACCTGCTGGACGTGATCGTGGAGCATGTGCCGGCGCCGAAACAAGTGGAGGGCACGCTTCAGATGCGCATCACCAGTCTCGATTACAGCAGCTTCCAGGGCCGCATCGCAGTGGGCCGCATAACCCGCGGCAGCATCCGGCCCGGGCAGGCCATCACGCTCATGAAGAACGATGGCACCCAGAAGAAGGGGCAGGTGAAGGAATTGATGGTCTTCGAGGGTCTGGGCAAGGAGAAGGTGAAGCAGGAGGTGGGTTGCGGCGAGATCGTGGCCGTGATGGGCCTGGAGAACTTCGATATCGGCGACACCGTGGCCGATGCGGAGAACCCCGAAGGCCTGCCCAAGTTCAAGGTGGACGAGCCGACCATGAGCATGCTCTTCACCATCAACAATTCGCCCTTCTTCGGCAAGGAGGGCCAGTTCGTGACCAGCCGCCATGTGCGCGACCGGCTTTTCAAGGAGATCGAGAAGAACCTGGCCATGCGCCTGCAGGAGACCGACAGCCCCGATCGCCTGCTGGTCTTCGGCCGCGGCATCCTGCACCTGAGCATCCTGGTGGAGACCATGCGCCGCGAGGGCTACGAGTTCCAATTGGGCCAGCCCCAAGTGCTTTACAAGGAGATCGACGGTCAGCGCCACGAACCCATCGAGAACCTCACTGTGCAGGTGCCCGAGCAGTTCAGCAGCCGCGTGATCGACCACGTGACGCGCCGCAAGGGCGAGATCCTCAACATCGAGCAGAAGAGCGACCGCACGGTGCTGGAGTTCAGCATCCCGGCGCGCGGCATCATCGGCCTGCGCAACACGCTGCTCACCGCCACCGAGGGCGAGGCCATCATCGCGCACCGCTTCAAGGGCTACGAGCCCTTCAAGGGACAGATCCAGGCGCCACGCCCCGGCTGCATCGTCAGTGGCGAACAGGGCGCCGTGGTGCCTTACGCCATCGACAAGTTGCAGGACCGTGGCAAGTTCTTCGTGGATCCCGGCGAGGATATCTACGTGGGCCAGGTGATCGGCGAGAGTCCCAAGCCCGGCGAGGAACTGGTGGTGAACGTGGTGCGCACCAAGAAGCTCACCAACATGCGCGCCAGCGGCACGGACGAGAAGCTGAACATCGCGCCCGCCGTGAAGTTCTCCCTGGAGGAGTGCATGGAGTACATCGCCGACGACGAGTACCTGGAGGTGACACCCAAAAGCCTGCGCATCCGCAAGATCCTATTGGACGAGAACGAGCGGAAGCGCGCGGCGAAGAAGCTGCAGGAGGCGTAGGTCCAAGCCATTCTGCCTTCATCCATATTTCGCGTACAGGACTATCTTGGTCCGTATGGCGGACATGATCAGGGTGGTGATCGTGGAGGACGACGCGGAGGTCAGCGCGATCTTCTCCGGCTGGATCGAGCGCTCGGGCGACATGCGCCTGGTGCGCAGTTTCTCCAGCGGGACACGGTTCCTCGAGGACATGGCGGGCCTGCAGGTGGATGTGGTGCTGATGGACATCCACATGCCGGGCGAGAACGGCATCGCCTGCGTGGAGCGGGCCAAGCCCCTGATGCCGGGCACCCAGTTCCTCATGCTCACCATGTTCGACGATCCGCCCTACGTCTTCCAGGCGTTGTGCGCGGGAGCCACCGGTTATCTGTTGAAGGACGCCTCGACCCAAGAACTGTTGGACGCTGTGCGCGATATCCACCGGGGCGGTTCGCCCATGTCACCCGCCGTTGCCAGACTGGTGGTCGCCTCGTTCCAGAAGGAGGCCCATCAGCGCATCACGGACCACATGCTCACCGACCGGGAGCGCGTGGTCCTGCACCACCTCGCCGCCGGCCACATGTACAAGGAGATCGGGGAGTTGGAGGGTATAAGCATCGAGACCGTGCGCAGCCATGTGCGCAAGATCTATGGCAAGCTGCAGGTGCACACGCGGCTTGAAGCCATCCGGAAGGCCTTTCCCGAAGGCTGAGCCTTCCCGTGGTGTAACATGCCCATGTGATTGATGGGCACATGCGCGCCGGTTTGCTTTGAGGATGGCGATGGAAGCCTCCTGACATGAAAGCCCGTCAACTCCTGCAGCCTGCCAGCTTCGTCTTCGCGCTAAGTGTGGTGGGTGAGCTGCAAGCACAGAATGTGGGGATCAGTGTGGATGGTGCGGCACCGCACGCCAGTGCCCTGCTCGATGTGGATGTCACCGCCCTGCCACCCAATGCCAAGCGCGGCCTGCTGGTGCCGCGCATGTCCACTGCGGAGCGCAACGCCATCGCGGCACCCGCCACCGGATTGCTGGTGTACGACACCAGCCTGAACGCCTTCTGGTATTTCACCGGCACCATCTGGACGCCGCTTGTAGCCGGTAGCGCGGGCTGGAGCCTCACCGGTGACGGTGCCACCGTGCCCGGCACCAACTTCATCGGCACCACCGATGCCCAGCCGATGGAAGTGCGGGTGAATGGCCAGCGTGCCGGCTGGACCAGCCCCACGGCGAACAACACCTCCTTCGGCCATGGCGCTTTGGGCGTGAGCAGCGACAATTGGAACACGGCTTTCGGTAAGGACGCGTTGCGGGATAACACCACTGGCGACCGGAACACAGCTTTGGGCTATTGGGCCCTACGGGACAATATTTCCGGGCAGTGGAACACGGCCGTAGGGGAGTCGGCCCTTCGCCAGAACACCACCGGGCGAGAGAACGTGGCATTGGGCCGGGCAGCGCTCTTGGCCAACACCACGGGTGAATTCAATGTGGCATTGGGCGAGGGTGCCATGTACCTCTCGACGGTATCGAGCAACAACGTGGCGATCGGCAAGAACACCATGCCAAACCCGGGTGGGCATGAGAATGTGGCGGTGGGCGGCTACGCGCTGCTCGGTGGTGCCGGCCGGAACGTGGCCATAGGGCACAACGCGATGCGCAACAGCATGGGCCAGCGGAATACCGCCATGGGCCACACCGCCATGCGCGACCACCAGGGTTCATACAATGCCGCCGTGGGATATGAGGCGCTGGACCAAGGGTCCGGGGACCACAATGTCGCCATGGGCTACCAGGCACTGCGCCTCGCTGGTCCGGCCATCAATAATGTGGCGCTGGGAGCCTTCGCGTTGACATCGAACGTGGATGGTTCCTACAACACGGCGGTTGGCGCTTCGGCATTGCGGTCCAACAATGGAGGCCAGTACAATACGGCCATTGGGCATCTGGTCATGCACAATAACACCTGGGGAAGCTGGAACACCGCCATGGGCTACGGGGCCTTGTATGCATCCATCGGGTGCCAGTTCAGCGTGGCGCTCGGATCCAACGCGTTGCAGTCGAGCACCTCGGGGAGCGGCAATGTGGCCGTGGGCAGCCAGGCCATGACCGCCAATGTGACCGGTTCCCAGAACGTGGGCGTGGGGCAGGGCGCCCAGATGTTCCAGACGGGTTCGAACAATGTGGCCGTGGGTTATGCGAGCATGCATGGCGCGATGGCGCTCTCCACCGGCGAGGCGAATACCGCTGTGGGCACCCAAACAGCCTTCAACATCACTTCGGGAGGATCCAATTCGGCGTTGGGCAAAGGGGCCCTGCAGAGCTTGACGACCGGGTCGTTCAACACCGCCATCGGCGTTGACGCGTTGCTGACCACCACTGGTGGCCAGGAACTGGTGGCGGTGGGCTACCGTGCGATGCGCGACAATACGACCGGCGGTGGGAATACGGCCATCGGTGTGGATGCTTTGATGATCAATACCTCGGGTTCTCGCAATACCGCGGTCGGTTACAAGAGTGTGTTCCAGAACATCAGTGGCTTGGGCAACACCGGCGTGGGATACCAAGCGCTATTCCTGAACATCAATGGGTCGAACAATACTGCCGTAGGAGAAAGCGCATTGGGCTTTGCCACATCAGACCATTGCACCGCCACCGGCTATTTCGCCGCCTTCAACAATTTGACAGGTGCGATGAACACCGCGCATGGTTCCTATGCACTCTACACGAACAGTTACAACGCCAATGCGGCGTTCGGTTATGGTGCGGGATATTCGCCCTTCGCGGGTGTGCGCAACACCTATCTGGGTCCCGACGCCGACGAGGTGGTGGTGGGCGACTGGACCAACAGCACTGCCTTGGGCAATTTGAGCCGGATCACCTCGAGCAATCAGGTGCGCATCGGCAACGCGGTGGTCAACAGCATCGGCGGGCAGGTGGCCTGGACGGCATTGAGTGATGCGCGCTTCAAGCGCGATGCGCGTGAGGATGTGCCCGGTCTTGATCTGATCCTCGCGCTGCGGCCGGTCACCTACACGCTGGATGCCCACGCCGTGGCGGCCTTCCTGAAGGAGGATCTGGTGGTGGACGGCGAACGAGGACGGATACCGGCCGAGCCGGACGCCGCTACGGTGCAGACCCGCAACGAGGCCGCGTCCATCCGTCGCACGGGCTTCATGGCGCAGGAGGTGGAGCAGGCCGCGAACCGCATCGGGTATTCCTTCAGCGCGGTGGATGTGCCGGCGAACGAGGAAAGCCCCTATGGACTGCGCTACGCGGAGTTCGTGGTGCCCCTGGTGAAAGCCGTGCAGGAGTTGGAAGCGCGGGTGCGGCAACTCGAAGCGGAGTTGGAGGCGCTGCGCGACCGGTAACGGCTTAGCGCGCGATCGTCAACGGGATCGACCGGCCATCCACGCGCACGAGGTAGTTCCCGGCGGCCAGGCCGGTCAACGGTATGGTGGTGTGTTGGCCAGCCACGGCACCCATGACGACCGGTCGCCCCATCGTGTCCAGGAACATGATGGCCTTGCCTGCGATCGACGGCGCAGCAACGATATTCAACACTTCCGCCGCGGGGTTCGGATAGACCCATACGCCCGGATCACCATTGATCGTGGTCACGTGGGTGGTTCCCGCCAACAGCCACGCCAGGGCATCCTTGATGTGCGTACGGAACAGCATGTCGCTCGTGTAGTTGCTCAGGTCGTGCCCCAGTGCGGTGTAGAAGATGCGTGATCCATGGGGTTCCGTGCGGTACCAGCTCATCGGCCTGGGCGCATCGTAGCTGTTCACCAGGCCGTTCGGTCCAACGGTCTCCTCCACGCGAAGCACTTCCACATTGTCCGGCCCGTAGTAGCCGCCTTCCCAGTAGTAGTACTCCTCGTTCTTCACCCAGGGGTCGGGCAGGTTGGCCGTGCTGGCATGCGTGCCGATGTGCTGCATGGTATACTGTGGCGTGCCGTTCACGTGGTTCGGGTTTTCCTGCACACTGGCACCGATCAGTTCCGGGTAAAAGTCCCACGTGCCGGTGTTGTTGCCGTTGGCCGTGCTATGCCGGTAGGTGTCGCTCGCCGCATGTATGCCCATGACGTGCCCACCATTGGCGACCCATCCCTCGAAGTTGGCGCGTTGTTCCTCGGAAAGGATCGCGTTCCCGCTGGTGTTGCTGAAGACGATCACCGCATACTGTGCCAGCGTGACAGGGTCGCTGAAGGGATCACCGGTATCATCATCGTCCACTTTAAGCTGCAACTCATCAGCAATGGATTGGAACATGGCGTAGGACACGCCGCGTGTCTGGTGGTCCCAGCCGGAGGTGCGGGTGAAGTGGAGCAGGTGCGTTTGGGCCGTTGCCTGGAGTGAAGCGAGCCCGAGCGTGTACCAGAGCAGGATGCGCATGGTATCGAAGGTAGGCCCTGGGGCCGGGTGGCATCGCGCCTGGGCCGGGGCACCCTCCACTTTCATGGGATGGGTGGGCGCTACCTGGAGGGCTTGCTTCGCTCCAAATACCGAACCACCATGGCCAAGCTTTCCACCCTGCTTCACGCGTTGCTGCTCACGACGTACATCGCCGCCCAACCTGGCACACTCGATCCCACTTTCGATCCCCTCGCGGGCCCCAACAACTGGGTGTACTGCATGGTGGAGCAGCCCGATGGCAAAGTGATCATCGGAGGGGACTTCACCAGCTACAACGGTGTGCCGCGCAACCGCATCGCGCGCATCAACCAGGACGGCAGCCTGGACACCAGTTTCGATCCTGGGACCGGCGCGGACGGCACGGTGAACGCCTTGGCGCTCCAGCCCGATGGCAGGGTGGTGGTGGGCGGCTGGTTCAACACGTTCAACGGTGCCGCGCGCAACCGCATCGTGCGGCTCAACGTGAATGGCACGGTGGACGCTTCCTTTTCGGTGGGGAACGGTTTCAACTCCTATGTGGAGGTGGTGCGCGTTCTCGCCGATGGCCGGATCCTGGTAGGTGGCGCTTTCTGGGTCTACGACGGGGATGCCACGGGACGTCTGGCGATGCTGCAGGCCAATGGGTCACTGGACCAGGGATTCACCGCGAACATGGGGTCCGGTGCGAACTATGCCGTGAAACATCTGGCCGTGATGGCCGATGGCAGGATCGCGGTGGGCGGGGAGTTCACCACGTGGAATGGTGTCGCTTCGGGAGGCATGGTGATGCTCAACGCCAACGGTTCGACATCCGGCGGATTCTCCGTGGGCACGGGTGCCAATGCTTCCGTATGGACGGTGTTGCCACTGCCCGACGGTGGCCTGCTCGTGGGTGGCGATTTCACATCGTGGAATGGGGTGCCGCGTACCCGGCTGGTGCGTCTGCAATCGAACGGGGCGCTGGATGCCGCCTGGGGATCGGCCACGGGTACGAGCAGCACCGTGCGCCACTTGTTCCGGCAGGCTGATGGGCGCATCGTGGCGGCCGGCTCCTTCACATCGCTGTTCGGCGCGCCCCGGGTGCGGGTGGCGCGGCTGCTGTCCGATGGCACGGTGGAGCCCGGCTTCGATCCGGGTACAGGCCCCAACCTCGATGTGGAGACCGCGGCCATGGTGGCCGACGACCGCATCCTGATCGGCGGCAACTTCTCCAACTACGGTGGCACACCACGTGTCCGCCTGGCCCGCATCAAGGCCTGCCTGCCCGCTGCGGTATCGCTCCTTGATGCCACGCTCACCGCGTCCTCGCCCACGGGACCTTACCAGTGGATCGACTGCGGCACCAGCCAGAACATCCCCGGCGCCAACGGGCAGAGTTTCACGCCCACGGCCAACGGAAGCTATGCGGTCAACACCACCAGCAACGGTTGCAGCATCACCAGTGCCTGCGTGAATGTGACGACCGTGGGGGTGGGGTCCGTCGTCATGCCTGGCCTTCGCGTCTGGCCTGTGCCGGCCAGCGACCAATTGCGCGTGGAGTGCCCGGGCCATGGATGGATCGAACTGTTGTCCATGGACGGAACACTTCTGCTCACCACTTCCGTGCGCGGTGGTGTCAATGTGCTGCAGGTTGACCATCTGGCCAGTGGGGCCTATCTGCTCCGTTTCAGGGACAACGGTATCGCAACGGTCCGCGTGGTCATGATAGACCGTTGACCGGCCATTGGCATTGCCCTGGCGTTGTAATGCACATGTGGCGATGCATGTCGCCCAAGGAATAGCTTCGTGTCCGAAGCATGCGGAGGACAGGGGCTTTCCTGTTGGCGGGCATTCTGGGGTGCGCGCTGCACGCCCAGATCGTCACGCCCATTGCCCGGCTCCCTGTACCGGGCATCGATGGTGCCGAGGTGCGGTGCATGGTGCAGGACGGCTTCGGTGCGCTTTGGATCGGCACCGACCGCGGATTGCACCGCTTCGACGGGGTCCTGACCGAGCACTATCTGAACGACCCGCTCGACCCATCGTCCATCAATGATGATGCGGTGTTCGACCTGGTCTTGGGCCATGACAGCGCGATCTGGGTGGGCACCTTCGGCGGCGTCTGGCGTATCGATCCGCTCACGGGCCGTCGGGGCCGCGTCCTCTTTGAGCACCGTGAAGGTGGTACCGGGGACCAGGAATGCGTGGCCCTGGCCGTGGCGAGTGATGGGCTGTGGGCCTTCGGCAACAAGTGGGGCCTGTCCTTCCTGCACCATGGCGACAGTCTCTTTCGCCCGGCCGGCCCCCCTGATGCGCGGGCCGTGATGGGTGGTGTGGTGGCCGATGATGGCACCCTGTGGTTCACCGACCGGCGCACCTTGGTACACTTCGATCCGCGTTCCGGCGCGTTGGAGCGATTCCCCTTCACCCGGGAAGGTGCCGATGTGCCACCCAAGACCTTGCTGCTGCGCGTGGTCCGCGACGAGCACGATCCCGCCAAGCTGTGGTGTACCAGCTGGGGGCTCGGCCTGTTGCGTTTCGATCTCGCCAGAAGGGTCTTCGATGGCCAATGGGTGGTGCAGCGAGCCTTGAGCGATCTGCACAACATTGTCCGTTCCGCATTGCCGGTTGATGGACGGACCTGGCTGCTGGCCATGGATGGGGATCTGGTCGAGGTGGACACTTTCACGGATCGTGTCCGGACAGTGCGCGGCGAGGAGGTCCCACCCATGGCTTCGATCGCGTCCGTCCATCACCTGTCCAATGGCACGATCCTCATCGGGGGGTCGGGCGAGGTGGACGTGTTGCGCCCCATCCGGCCACCATGGGAGGAACTCACACGGGACGTCCGGGACAAGAGCACCTGGATCACCCCGTCCGCGCTTGATGATGGGTATTGGTTGGTACGCTTCTACGCCGATCGCGCGCTGATGCATGTGGACACCAACGGCCGCACCACCTTTTCCGCGACATTGCCCGAAGCGGAAGTGCCTTACGAGGCCTTCAAGGTGCTCCAGGCCCGCGATGGCCGGGTGTGGCTGGCCACCACGCGCGGGCTGCTGATGCATGTCCCGGGCTCCGGCGAGATGGCATGGTCAGCGGTGGAGCCTGATGGGATGGGGAACATCCATCCCCTGGTGCATGGTGTCCATGAGGACAAGCAGGGAGCATTGTGGGCCGCAGGTGACAGGCATGGCTTGTTGCGCTGGTCGCCGGCGAAGGAGCGTTGGGACAGGGTCGGTCCGCCCGTTGGCCATGAATTCCCCAAGGTGGATGTCATCTCTGTTTCGGACTTCGATGAAGAGCGGCTTCTGGTCGGTTTCGGGGCGAACGGCGCTGCACTGTTCGCACCACGCACCGGGGCTTATGAGGTTGTGCAAGGCCCGATGCTCAACAAAGCGCATTTCAGAACGACCATGCAAGTGCTCGCCGATGGGCAGGGGCGCATCCTTGTGCTCACCCGCAGCCACGGGATCCTTCGTCTGGAGCGCGTGCCAGGAGGCGGTTGGTCCATCGGGCGGCGCTGGCTGCCGTTGGAAAGGCCGTCCTTCCATGCGGCGGTGGTGGACGGTCGTGGGCGTTTCTGGATCGAAAGCAGCGCCGGTGGCTACCTGCTGGACCCCGCCACGGACATCCTGCACCGGCTCGATCCCCTGCATGGCGTCCCCGTGCGTTCGCCCATGGGTGTGGCGGCGGGCCACGCAGGTGATGTGCTCGTGCATGTCGGCCGATGGGCAAGGATGAACAGGGATCTCGATCCCGGACCGGCCGATGGACGGCTCATGGTGCGGGCGATGCGCGCCGGTCAACAGCAGGTGGATGTGCTGGAGCTGCTCACCGGGAAAGCCCAGCTGCCCCGGCGCGACAACGACCTCAGGGTCGTCTTTGGTGTGGTCTCCCTTTTCGAGGGCGATGCCTTCACGTACGCCTATCGCCTGGTGCGCGATGGTGGTGAAGGGGTGTGGAACGACCTGGGCAGACAGCGCATGCTCGATCTGGTGGACATGCGGCCCGGCGCCTATCGCTTGGAGTTGCGTGCCGTAGGTCCGGTACCGGAGCCACTCACGGCCATCATCACTTTCGCGATCCTGCCGCCTTGGTGGGGCACACTGTGGGGCCGCGGGCTTCTGCTCCTGCTTGCGGTGGGCATTGTCATCTGGACAACGCGTCTGATCCTGCTGGCCAGGTACCGGCGGCAGGTGCGCGAGTTGGAGCGCGAACGCGAACTGGAGAAGGTGCGCATGCGCATCGCGCGCGACATCCACGATGGCATTGGCAGCGGGCTCACCCGCATCAACATCCTCGCGCGCCAGCTAGGGGCGCAGGCCGGACCACAGGCCGAACGCATCGAGGCGGCCAGTGCGGAACTGGTCAAGGAGCTTGGTGAGATCGTGTGGACCGTCGATCCGCGCAACGACGACTATGGCTCCTTCCTGGCCTATGTGCGCAGCACCCTGGGGCGGCAGGCGGAGCACCTTCCCATGGCGCTCACCAGCGATCTGCGCTGTGCAGCGGAGGACAATACGCGGTCGATCGGGCCCGAAGTGAAGCGCAACATCCTGTTGGTGCTGAAGGAGGCGGTGAACAATGCGGTGAAGCACAGCAAGGCCCGTCACATCGAGGTGTCGCTCGATCTCGGTCATGATGAGGCCCGCTTGATCGTGAGGGACGATGGCACCGGTTTCGACCCCACCGCTGTGCGGGAAGGCGCCAATGGCTTGATCAACTTCCGCAGGCGCGCTGAAGAATTGGGTGGGTCGGTGGAGGTGCGGACTGGTGCGACGGGTACCACGGTGGAAATGCGTGTGCCTATCGTCCATGTCGGTGCCACAGGGATCGGGAATTGAAGCTTTCCCGACCCGTCGCGGCAGGTCTACTATCATGTGATTGGCCGTCCATACTGGGGCGGGTTCCTTTGGCTGGGAGTAAGGTAACATCCATGGAACCCTGGAGGTCATGATCCAACACTATGCTGCTTTCGTCATCCCCGTCCTGTTGTCCACGGCAGGACATGCGCAGGTCTTCGATTGGGCCGGTCAACTGGGCGGCGCCAGCAACCAGGACGCCTACGCGGTACAGGTATCACCCGACGGCTTCGTTTACATGGCCGGGTATTTCCAAGTGTCGATCGATCTTGATCCCACACCGGGCCAGGATATCGTGTCGGCTGTGGGCGGCCAGAATGGGTACGTGGTGAAACTGGCCAACGATGGCAGCTACATATGGGGCAGGCATTTCTCGGGCAGCACCTGCATGGCCACCGCTCTGGCGTTCGGGCTCGATGGCAGCATCCTCATCGCGGGTACGTTCACCGGCACGGTGGACTTCGACCCCGGGCCCGGTGTGGCCAACCTTACAGCGCCGGCGAGCACCTGGTATTTCCTCTGCGGCCTGTCGCCCGATGGTCAGTACCAATGGGCCAGGCGCTTTGGTAGCGGCGATCCGCTCTATGATCCGGCCATCGCGGTCGATCAGCAGGGCAGGATCCATTTCACCGGCACCTTTTCCGGCACCATGGACGCGAACCCCAACGACGAACCAGGCGCGGTGCACGACCTGGCAAGCAACGGCACGCTCGACGTGTTCATCACCACTTTCGATGCGCAAGGGAACTTCATTCGCGCCATGAGCTTCGGTGGCACCGGCGAGGACCGGGGGCGCGCCATCGCCGTGGCCCCCGATGGCCATGTGCTCGTCGCCGGGCAATACGTGGGCACAGTCACCATTCCATCGAGCGCCGGTGGCATCACGCTCGCCAACAACAGCGGAGCCTCCTATAACGACATATTCTACCTGAAGATGGACCCCGATGGCGATGTCCTTTGGGCGAAGAAGATCGGGGGCAGTGGCTATGACCGCGCCTATGCATTGACCGTGGGTCCCAACGGGGACATCTATCTGGCGGGCTCTGTGGAGAGCGGCGCGGACCTGGATCCCGGGCCCGGCGTGGTGACCTCCAACAGTCCGGAGGCCGCGTTCTACGTGCGGCTCGATGCTGATGGGAACTACATCAACTCTTTCGTCACGCAGTATGGTGGAGCGAGCGACAACCAGGCGCGTGCCATCGGGCTCGATGCCGCCGGCAACGTGTACTTCGCTGGTCGTTTCAATGGCGCTGGAAGCGGTGTGGACTTCGATCCCGGGCCGGGCAGCACGGCTTATGTCACCAACGGAGTCTCCGCCGATGGATTCATCGCTGCTTATGCTGCGGACGCCAGCTACCTGTGGTCCGTGCAGGTGGGCTCCATCGCCAGCGGGCAGGAGTGGATCTACGACCTGGCCGTGGATCCCGCAGGCAGCTGTTACGCGGTGGGTCATTTCACCAGCGACATCGACATGGACCCCGGAACGGGCACGCACATCTTCAATGTGATCGGCAGCTCTTCCAGGGATGCGTTCATCCTGAAGCTCGATCCCGTAGGCCTGGATTTGCCCGAAGGGATGTACGGTGGTGCGGATCTGGTGGTCTGGCCCAATCCGTCCAATGGCCCTCTGCGGGTGGAACTACCCGGCAAGAGTGGACGTGCGCGGATGCGGATCATGGACGCCTCTGGCCGTGTGGTGCATGCCGGGACGGTGCTGCTGGGTGCCGGAGGAGGTAGCGACGGTATGCCAGTGGCACCGGGCCTTTACGTGGTGGAGGTGGAGCAGGGTGGCGTTACGCATCGTGCCCAATGGGTGCGGCAATGAGGAGACCCTCCATGCGGATGTGAAGCGGGGCCGAACACCGGGATCCTACATTCGCTGACCATGGCCATACGCACCGCCATCATCGAGGACGACCGCGACATGCGCATGGCCTTCGAGCGGGCGATCAATGACGCGGGCGATCTGGTGCTGAAGGGCAGCTACGCCAGTGCCGAGGCATTCCTGTCGCGATCGGAGGGCCTGGATGGCCTCGATGTGGTGCTTACCGATATCAACCTGCCGGGTCAGAGCGGTATCCAGTGCATCGCGGCATGCAAGCCGAAGCGCCCGCAGCTGCAGTTCCTGGTGATCACCGTGTTCGAGGACAACGCCAACCTCTTCAACGCCCTCTGCGCCGGTGCCACGGGCTACCTGCTGAAGAGCGCCGCGCCGGACGAGATAGCCCAGGCGGTGCGGGACATCCATGCGGGTGGATCGCCGATGTCGCTCGCCATCGCGCGCATGGTGGTGGCCAGCGTGCAGCAGAAACTGGTGAACGCGGCGCTACTGGCCAGTCTGACCAAACGGGAGCATGAACTTGTGCAGCTGCTTGCCGAAGGATACCGCTACAAGGAGATCGCGGAGAAGCTGGGGCTGAGCATCGAAACGGTGCGCACCTACATCCGGGGCGTGTATGGCAAGTTGCAGGTGCACAGCCGCACGGAAGCCCTGAACAAGCTGTTCGAGCACTGAACGCGCTCATTCGCCCTGCGGTGCCAAAGGCAACGCTTGTTCCATCGCCGGTGGCCCCTTCCTCTTCAACCATTTGATGCCCCGGTCCATGAATCCGATGCGTGTGTTGAATCGCCGCACCACATTGAAGCGCAGGTTGTACACGTTCCAGGTGAAGCGTTGCTGGTCGCCGAGGAAGTAGCCCACGCGCTCCTGGTTGAAGGAAACGCCCACATAGTGCCTCGCGCTGTTGTAACCCGCGCCGGCCCGCCACTGGAACCGCCAGCCCGCCCCGGCATCGCTGCTTCGCCGTTCACCTTCGCCGGTCTCTTCGGGCACCACCAGCCCTTGCACGGAAAGCCCCGCGCCCGCCACGGTGGAGAGGGTCATGAACCAATGCTCGCGGTACACGAAGGTGTGCACGTAGCCGCCCATCGGGCCGGCGTCGAAGAAGTCGCCACGGCGGATGTGCACACCGGGCGTGAAGCGATCGTCCAAGACGGACGGCACGATGGACGAGTCGGCACGCAGAGCGAAGAAGGTCATGTAGCCACCGATCAGCCACGAGCCCTGGCTCCTGCGCTGCCAGGCGTCCTGATTGAAGGAGGCGCGGTAGCTGAAGCGGTCGTTGTTGGTGATGCGCAGGGTGCTGAAGCCGAAGTTGGCCTGCCGCGCATCGGGCCGGTAGGGGCGCTCGGCCAGCGCGGGCCAGGCGAGTTCCTCATTCGTGTAGTCCCGCAGATGATAGCCGCGGAACACCTGCAGGAACAGATTGGTGGCCGTCCGCTTCGTGTGGATGTTGGCCTGCGCGTCCAGGTAGCGCGTGTTGCCGAAGACCTCGTCGTTGTCGTTGATGATGGGTATGCGGATGCCGATGTTGAGTGTCAGCGCGCGGTAGCTGGCACCCAGCCCCCAGTTGAACTGGTTGTTGGGCCGGTACACCAGGTCCCTTCCGCTGTTGCGGCTGCGCAGCGCGAAGGCATTGTCCTTGGTGCTCAAATAGAAACGGCCCGTGACGATGTGCGAATAGTCCCGCACGTAGAGCGAGTCGAAGGGCTCCTTGTGTTTCTGTGCCATCGAGCCAGCACCGCAGCAGGCCATGGACAAGGCGAGCATGGTGGGCAGGACAGGTGTGGGGATGGCGCGTCGCATCTGGCGGACGCGAAGATCGTGCGGGGGCGATCGAACCGATCCGGAGAAGACGTGTACGGGTCGCTGCAACTGGTGATGGCCGCGTGCCACACCGCAAAACCGACCGCCATGCATCGCAAGACCTTCCTTCTTCTGGCCCTCGTGGCCGCCACGGGCATCGCCGTGCTGCTCGTCTCCTTCCGTCCGGCATATCACCACCCGGATGTGACGCATTGCCCCGTTCCTCCTGTGGAGGACGAGCATCCCCGCTGCGTGTTCATGACCGTGTACGAGGGCGCGGGGCTGGACAGCAGTTTCATCCTGGCCACCCCGGCCAAGGTGCTGCAGGCCGAGCAACGCGCCTTGACCTGGTTGGTGAGCGCCCAGGCGCAGGACGGTGGCTATGGTGCTGGTGCGCATGCCCGGCAGGACATCCGCGACCCGCACGCGGTGGCCACCGATCCGGCCACCACCGCCATGGTGGGCATGGCCATTCTGCGCATGGGAAGCACCGTGGACAAGGGTCCGCACGCCGGACAATTGAAGAAGCTGACGGACTACCTGCTGCGGAATGTAGAACAGGCGGGTCCGAACGCGACCAACATCACAGCGTTGAAGGGCACGCAGATCCAGGCCAAGCTGGGTGCCAACATCGATGTGGCGCTCACCACACAATACCTCAGCAACCTCAGCGCGAAACTGGACAAGCAGCATCCGTTGAAAGGCCGCGTGTTGCAGGCCATGAACATCTGCACGGGCATCATACAGCGTGCACAGAACAGCGATGGCAGCATGCAGGGGGATGGTTGGGCCGGTGTGCTTCAGAGTTCTTTCGCGGCCAGCGCCCTGGAGAGCGCCAGGGCGCAGGGCGCGGTGGTCGACGAGACGGCGTTGCGCAAGGCGCGCGACTACAACAAGCGGAACTTCGATGCCGACAAGGGCACCGTGGCCACCGAACGCGCGGCGGGCATCACCCTTTACGCGGTGAGCGGAAGTACGCGCAATGCCGCCGCCGAGGCGCGCGAGGCGGAGGAGAAGCTGGAGAAGGCGCGCAAGGATGGCAAAGTGCCCAGCGCCGCACCGGTCACCATGGACAACCTGCAACAGGCCGGGCTTTCACGTACCGAGGCCGAGCGCCTCAATACCGCCTATCAGGTCTACAACTCCGCCAAGGTGCAGGCCCAGGACGAGCGTGTGCTCACCGGCTTCGGCAACAATGGCGGCGAGGAATTCCTCAGCTTCCTGCAGACCGGCGAATCGATGATCATCGCCAAGGATGGTGGCTGGCGCAACTGGTACGGCGCCACCACGGACCGGCTGCTCGCCATCCAGAACAACGACGGCAGCTGGCAGGGCCACCATTGCATCACAAGCCCGGTGTTCTGTACGGCCACCTCGTTGCTCATCCTCAGCATCAACAACGACATCGAGCAGTTGCTGGCGCAGGGAGCGACGGTGAAGCGATAAGCGAGGCAAGCGGGTCGGAGAGGGTGCGAGCGTGCCGCGATCCCCGTGGTCGATCTTGCGCCCTCTCCCTTGCTCGTGGTGCCGTACCGACCTCACGGCTCTATCATGCCCGGCAGTTGCTCGTGCAGCAGGTCCACGATACCGTTGATCACGAACTGCACGGCCAGCACGGCGAGAATGAGACCGAAGATGCGGGTGATCACCTGCCGGCCGGTCTCGCCGATGAGGCGCACGAGATGGCGGGAATTCACCAACGCGAAGTAGGTGAGCACCGTGGTGATCACGATGGCCAGGTAGACGATGGCGGTGTGCTGGATGGAGGGGGCTTCGGTCACCAGCATCATCACCGTGGCGATGCTGCCGGGACCACTGATGAAGGGGATGGCCAGGGGGATGATCGAGACATCGTGGCGTTCCGTGCCGCTGATGCCCTTGTGTTCGCTTCGCCGTCCCAACATGCCCATGGCGATGCCGAAAAGGATGATGCCGCCGGCGATGCGGAAGGCGTGCAGGGTGATGCCGAAGAGATGGAAGATCACCCCGCCCATCAGGGCGAAGGTGATGAGCACGGCCGTGGCGGTGAGCGTGGCCCTGCGGGCGATGGCACGCCGCTCCTCCACCGTGGCTTCCGGCACCAGCGCCAGGAACACGAAGGCCGTGGTGAGGGGGTTCACGATCACCAGGATGCCCGCCATGGTGATGAGCAGGTACTGGAACAGCCCGGATGCGACGAGGGGGAACATGCCTTGGCGGGCCAAGGTAGTTCCCCCTCGCGGTGCCGGTCGCCGGTCAGCGTGTGATCGTCAGCGGCCTGCGGGCCACCGCGCTTCCCTGTTGGTCGTGCAGCAGGGCGGTGTAGGTGCCCTTGGCGAGATGCGAAATGCCGATGGTGTCCGATCCACTCAGCCGCTTCGCCAGCACCTCCTTGCCTTGGGCATCGATGATGCGCAGCAGCATTCCGGCCTGCGCGCCCACGGTGATGGTGATCCCTTCGCTGGCCGGATTGGGGAAGATGTGGAACACGCCGCTCTCGGTGGTCTCCTCCACGCCCGTGCTGGCTTCCACGATGATGCGGCCCTTCATGCCCACGATGGCGTGCGGCTGGCACACGTAGTAGTACGTGCCGGGAGTGGCCAGATTGAGCGTGTGGTTCCCGAAGCTGAAGTTGAAGCCGCCGTTGGAGGCGTTGCCGTTGGCGTTCCAAGTGGCCTCGCTCACTTCGGTCATGGTGTGCCCGGCACCCACGGTGATGCCGATGTCCGTGCCCTGTTCCACGGTGAGCAGGTCGGGCACGAAGGTGTTGGCGTTGGTGGTGGTGATGCTTTGGGCCTGGGCCGTGCAAACGGCGGTGAGCAGGAAGAGGGTGTACAGTTGGCGCATGGTGACGGGGTTGTGTGGGTACGGGACGAAGACGATCCTCGAAGCGGTTCCGCTGCCTGAGGACGAAGTTATGGGCGTTATTGTGCGCCGTAACGCGGATCCTGTTTCCAGGGTAGCTTCTCCACGTGCCGCACACTCAGGGAACAATGCCCGAATTCCTCCTCCACCTTGCCTGTGAGGCGATATACCCCGCGCCCCCGGAAGGGGTACTTCGCCTCCACGGCGGGGAACTGCGTGCTGTCCCAGAAATCCCCTTCCTGGTCGATGAAGCAGCCGAAGCTCATGCGGTCACCGGCCATGGTGCGGGTGGGCTTCACGTGCACCACATAGCCGAGCATGGTCACCGTGCGGCCGATGTGGCGGGGCATGTCCCGGGCAAGGATGGTCGTTGGTCGTTGGTTGTCGGTTGTCCGTCCACCGGACCGATCGCTGATGACGGAAGGTGGGCTTGCCGTAGAGGATGTGCCATCACTCCCGACGACCGACAACGGACAACTGACAACGGAGCCCCCCTCCACCAGCAGGAACGGATCGCACAACGGGAAGCCCAGCAGCTCCAACTCATCGTAGGCATCGCTCAGGTCGAAGTGCTCCAGGGTGGGCAATCTGGTCTCCGGCGGCTTGGTGATGAAGAGGTCCGCACCCCGCTCGGTGATCTTCGATCCCGGGTGCAGCAGCGTGAGGTCCCACAGCAGTTGCGGTTTGCTCTTCCCCGTGAAGCGCAGGGCTCCCACGCGGATCAGCGTACGCGCCTGTTCCACGCCGATGGGCACACGGTGCAGCAGGTCGGGCAGGCCGGTGTAGGGGCCGTGGCGGCGGCGTTCATGCAGGATGCGGTCGGCGGTGGCGGTGTCGAGGGACTTGATGTTGTGGAGACCGAGGAAGATGAGTGGCGAGTAGCGAGTATCGAGTGGCGAGTGGCGTGGGTGCGTTCCACTCGCCACTCGCCACTCATCACTCGCCACTCCCTGCAACGCACACAACTCCCCGCTCCGGTTCACGCACGGCGCCTCCACCACCGCCCCTGCCCGTTTCGCCTCGTGCAGGTAGAACTCGGTATGGTAGAAGCCACCGAAATTGTTCGCCACGGCCACCATGAATTCCAGCGGGTGGTAGGCCTTCAGGTACAGGCTCTGGTAGCTCTCCACGGCGTAGCTGGCGCTGTGGCCTTTGGCGAAGCTGTACCCCGCGAAGCTCTCGATCTGCCGCCAGATCTCGGCCACCTCCGCATCGGGGTAACCCTTCGCCCTGCAGTTGCCGAAGAAGCGGTCCTTCACGCGCTGGAACTCCTCGCGGCTGCGGTACTTGCCGCTCATGCCCCGCCGCAGGATGTCGGCCTCGGCCAGCGTGAGCCCCGCATACAGGTGCGCCACCTTGATCACGTCCTCCTGGTACACCATCACGCCGTAGGTGTCGGGCATGATCTGCAGCATCGCGGGGTGCGCCTGCTTGCGCCGCTCGGGATCGCGGTGCCGCAGGATGTACTCGCGCATCATGCCGCTCTGCGCCACGCCCGGACGGATGATGCTGCTCGCCGCCACCAACGTGGGGTAGTCCTGCACGCCCAGCTTCTTCAGCAGCATGCGCATGGCCGGGCTCTCCACGTAGAAGCAGCCGATCGTGTCGCCGGTGCGCAGCAGTTCGTTGATGCGCGGATCGTGCTTGAAGCGTTCAATGGCGTGGATGTCGATCGCGGTTGTCAGTTGTCCGTTGTCGGTTGTCCGGTCGCACGGCCCTTCGCGCGGTTGGGCACTCTCTGGCGCTGGCTTGTTCGCCGACACTATTGTGCGCGGGCTTTGTGCGCAGGCACGCTCCCCGGCAATTGACAACTGACAACCGACAACTCCTCCCACCAGCTCCACCGCATCCCGTATATGCCCCAGCCCGCGCTGGCTCAGGATGTCGAACTTGTACAGCCCCAGGTCCTCGGCCTCCAGCATGCTGAACTGCGTGGTGGCGAAGCCCTTCGGCGGCAGGTGCAGCGCGGTGTAGTGGGTGAGGGGCTTCTCGCTGATCAGCACGCCGCCCACGTGGATGCTCAGGTGGTGCGGATGCTCGTGGAAGTAGGTGCTGTACCGCAGGATGCTCTGTGCGATGTGGTCGTTCTGTGACAGCGTGGCCAGTTGCTTCTGCGGCCCCGCGTTCGCATGGCGCCCGATCCACACCGATCGGCCCGTGTCGCCCTCGGCCAGCGCGTCGATCTCGTGCGGTGGCAGTCCGAACACCTTGCCCAGCTCGCGGATCACCGCGCGGTACTGGTAGGTGCTGTAGGTGGCCAGCAGCGCCACCCTGCGTTGCGCACCATAGGTGTCGAAGAGGTACTGCGTCACCTGGTCGCGGTCCTTCCAACTGAAGTCCAGGTCGAAGTCCGGCGGGCTGCTGCGGCTGGGGTTGATGAAGCGCTCGAAGTAGAGGTCCAGCTCGATCGGGTCCACATCGGTGATGCCCAGGCAGTAGGCCACCAGGCTGTTGGCCCCGCTGCCGCGCCCCACGTGGAAGAAGCCCTTCCGCTTGGCGAACTGCACCAGGTCCCAGTTGATCAGGAAGTAGCTCACGAAATCCTTCTGCGCGATCACCGTCAGCTCACGCTCCACGCGGTCGATCACCTTTTGAGGGGGCGATGGATAGCGGCGAAGCAGGCCGGCCTGAGTTTCGGTTCGAAGCAGATCAAGATCAGCTGAGGCGTCATCGCTCCACGTCCTTCGGTTCTTGCTCTTGCCGTGGGCGAAGTGCACATCGCATTGGTCCATCAGGCGGCGCGTGTTCCACACCAGTTCGGGCACATCGGCGAAGGCGGCGCACAGCTGCTCCTCGTTCAGGAAGCGGTGCGTGGCGGGGGAGACATGCTCCGGCGGGGTGGTGCTCAACAGCGTGTTGGTGTCCACGGCGCGCTTCAGGCGGTGCACGTTGAAGTCGCGCTTGGCGAGCTGCTCATCGCTGCGGAAGGTGGCCGTGACGAGGGCGAGCAGTTTCTCCTTCCGCTTCATCCAAGGCGAGAAGCGCAGGCGGTTCACATCGCCCGGCCGCACACCGATGTACTCGTTCGGCCGCAGCTTCTCCGGCACATGCGCCGCACCGAAGGGATAGATGATGAAGGCCTCGTCCAGTTCGGGTGCGCGCTCCGGCAGGTCCGCGCCGTCCAGTAGATGGTCCGTGAGCAGTCCCGCCAGTTGGTGCACGCCCTTATTGTTCCGCGCGATGCCGATGTACAGCGTGCGCGGCCCGGCCTTGAACTCGATCCCCGCCAGCGGCCGCACCTTGTGCTTGTCCGCCAGCCGGAAGAAGTCGCTCCACCCCGCCGTGCAGTTGATGTCCGTGAGCGCCACCTGTTGCACCCCCAGCGCGTGCGCCTCCTGCAGCACCTGCTCGGGCGAGAGCACGCCGTGGTTCAGGCTGAACCAGCTGTGGGTGTTGAGGAGCATCCGTCCGGCCGATCGGATCGACGGATATCACGGCGATCGGCGGACAGTAATCTAAGCTGGAAAGGTTGGGCGAAAGACCAGGCGCAGGGGCAAAAAAAGTGGGGCAAGCGACCCGCATCGCACCGCTCGACCGCCTGCCCTTGCTTCCTTCCGGACCTGGGGGATTCAGCGGGAGCTGGTCGTACGGGACTTGCCCCGGGCCAAAGGTAGGGAGAATGCGCTGCCGGGCTCCGGTGCCATGTGCGGGACCTGCCCCGTATCCTTGCATCATGGACCTCTCCGTCGTCATCCCCCTGCTCAACGAGCGGGAGTCGCTGGCCCCTTTGGTGGAGCGCCTGCATGCGGTGATCGGTGCCATGGGCCGCACCTACGAGGTCATCCTGGTTGACGATGGCAGCACCGACGGTTCGTGGGAGGAGATCCAACGTCTGGCCAGGGCCGATGGGCGCGTGAAGGGCATCCGCTTCGGCCGCAACTACGGCAAGAGCCCCGCCCTGAACGAGGGCTTCCGCGCCACGCAGGGCCAAGTGGTGATCACCATGGACGCCGACCTCCAGGACGACCCCGAGGAGCTGCCCGCCCTCTATGCCATGATCGCCGATGAGGGCTACGACCTGGTGAGCGGGTGGAAGAAGAAGCGCTTCGATCCCATCACCAAGACCATTCCCACCAAACTCTTCAACTGGACCATCCGGCGGGCCAGCGGTCTGAAGCTGCACGACTTCAACTGCGGGCTGAAGGCCTATCGCGGCGAGGTGGTGAAAAGCATCGAGGTCTTCGGCGAAATGCATCGTTACATCCCCTTCATCGTGCACAAGGAGGGCTATCGCCGGATAGGGGAGAAGGTGGTACGCCATCATCCCCGGCGTTTCGGCAAGAGCAAGTTCGGCTTCGACCGCTTCATCAACGGCTTCCTGGACCTGCTCACCATCAGCTTCATCGCGCGCTTCGGCAAGCGGCCCATGCACTTCTTCGGCGCTTGGGGCACGGTGATGTTCGTCTTCGGCCTCACCGCGGCGGCCTGGCTGGTGGGCAGCAAGCTCTGGCACCTCTTCGTGCTGGAGCGCCCCGCGCCCCTCGTGGCCGACCAGGCGCTGTTCTTCGTGGCCCTCACCGCCATGATCATCGGCGTGCAGTTGTTCACCGCCGGCTTCGTGGCCGAACTCGTGGGGCGCAACAGTGCCGACCGCAACCGCTACCGGGTGCGCGAACGACTCGGCTGTTGAGGCCGCCCGCGCCATCGCGCCAAGCATGGACACCCGCCGCACCGACCGCCTCCTGCTGCTGGTATTGCTCGTGTTACTGGCACGCCAGGCCTGGCTCGCCAGCTTCATCCATCCTTATGCGGACGATCTGAACTACGCCGCCGTGGGCATGGAGGGTCCGCTCGCGGAAAGACTCGTGGTGGAGTACCGCACCTGGAACGGCCGCTGGTCCACCAATCCCGCCGTGCTCCGTGGTCCGCTCACCTGGGCACCGGCACCATCGCTGGGGTGGTACCGGGCCATGCCCGTGTTCTTCATCCTCCTCACCATCTGCTCGGCCTTCTTCCTGCTGCGCACCATGCTGAAGGATGCGACGGACAGCACACGCATGTGGCTGGGCGCATTGGGTTTCACTTCCATCTACTTGAACCTGATGCCGCATCTGGGCCAGGGCATCCACTGGTACACCGGCGCGGTCACGTACCAAGCGGCCAGTGCCCTGATGCTGGTCCATGTGGCGGCGGTCATACGGATGCGCCGCGCCACGCGGCGACGTTCGTTGTGGACGGCGCTGGGTATCGCCACCCTCCTGTTCATCGCCGGTGCCAACGAGGTGTCCATGATGCTGGTCGTGGCCTTCCATACCCTGCTGATCCTGATGGGCTGGCGATCGGGCGCACGTGCGCATGCGCTTTCCGTGGCGCTGCTTTCCATCGCGGTGCTGGCTGGCGCGATGATGGCCGCAGCACCGGGCAATGCGGTTCGCGAAGCGCACTTTCCCGCGCGCCACGATCCCTTCCTCACGGGCGTGTGGTCCACGCTACAGACCGGACGGTTCGGGTCGGCGTGGGTCTTTTCACCGATCATGCTCGTGGCCACGCTGCTTGTCATGCCCGCCATCCGCGATCTCGCCTCGCGTTCACGGGATCTCGCGTCGCTGCTCGCCATCCCCGTCCGGCATTGGTCGCTCATCACCTTCGGAATGCTCTTCCTGGTGATGGCGCTGCCGTATTGGACCACCGGCCTGCTGGGCCAGCACCGCACCGTGAACGTGGCGCTCTTCTTCTTTGTCCCGCTCTGGCTGCTCACCGTGGGCGCACTCGATGCGCAGGTGGTCCAATGCCGTGGCTGGCGGCTTCCCCTGTCAAGGGCATGGGGCAGGAGGGTCCTGCTGATGCTGGCCATCGCGCTGTTGAGCTATGCCGGCAACGACAGGCGCGTGACGGACGATCTCTTCTCCGGGAGGGCTGTGCGCTACGACATGCGGATGCGGGAGCGCTATGCCTTGATCAGGGAGGGGATGGCCAGAGGCGCAGAGCAAGTGGTGGTGCCAGCGCTGTACGATGTGCCGCTCAGCCTGGCACCCTTGGACGCCGGCCCAGACCCGGGGCACTGGATGAACCGCGGACTCGCCGCCTGGCTGGGCGATCGGGACCTGCGGATCGTGGTGGCGGGGGAGTAGCGCCGATCAACGTGCGGCTTGCAGCGGCATGCCCACGGCGAAGAGCTCGCGGTACAACCGCTCATCGTGGCGGTACACGTCCTCGCGGAAGTTCAGGCGGTCCTCCCGATCGACCCACGCGGTGAAGTAGCCGATGGTCACCGGCCGCTTGTGCTTGAGCATCACCAGGCGCTCCCTGCCGCTGTTCATGGCCTGCCGGATGCGTGCCGGGTCCCATTCCGGGTCGTCCTTCAGCAGATATTCCGACAACCAGACCGGTTCACTCACCCGGATGCAACCGAAACTGAAGGCGCGCTGCTCCTTGGCGAAGAGCCCCTTGGTGGGCGTATCGTGCAGGTAGATGTGGTACTCGTTGGGAAAAAGGAACTTCACCAGGCCCAAGGCATTGGACGGTCCGGGTTTCTGCCGCACGGTATACGGTATGCCTGTGCTGAAACGGTTCCAGTCGATGCCCTGTGCCGACACGACCTGGCCGCCACTGAGCAACTCCATGTTGCGTGAAGCGAGATAGCCGGGGTTCTTCTTCAGGTTGGGCAGGATGTCCGCGCGCATGATGCCGGGTGGCACCGTCCAAGTGGGGCTGAACACCAGGCGGTCCATCACGTCGCTGAAGATCACCGTGCGCGTGGCCGTCTTGCCCACCACCACGTCCATGCTCTTCACCAGCGTATCGGCCTCGTACACATGGAGCCGAAATTCCGGGATGTTCACCAGGATGAGGTCGGCGGGTTGGTGTTCGTCCACCCAGCGCAGCCGCTCCATGTTGATGAGGATGGTGCGCAGGCGCTCCGCCATGGGCACATTGATCGCCTTCATGAAGCCGGCGCCGATCACGCCGTCGGGGTGCAGACCATGGCGGATCTGGAAGCGTTGCACGGCGGGTACGAGCGTGCTGTCATACCTGGTCCCCGTACCCGCGCTGTCCAGGTCGCCGATCAGCGCCAGTCGTTCCCGGATGGCGGCGATCACCAGGGCGCTGTCCCCGGGCTCCAGTTTGCGAAGGGCCTGTGGCAACGGCAGTTCCGGCCAGGGTACTTCGGCCAGGGCGTGGTAGCGCTGAAGCCTTTCCTTCAAAAGGCGGTATTGCGCATGCACCGGCTCATAGGCCGACAGGTCGATGACACCCTTGGCCAGCGAATCCAGCATACGCGACGCGTCCTTACGGCGCCGAGGGATGAACCAGTCCAACTCGCGCAGGTCACGCTTCAGGTAGCCTCCGTACTTCTTGTCCGCGAAGCGGAAGAACTGGGCGGTGAGCCGCAACTCCAGATCCGTGGCGCAGCTGTCGCAGAGCGCGATGCGCCGCCCTTCGGAGAAGCCCTGGTAGTAGAGGTCCATCAGCTTGTGGTTCAGGTCGGTGGCCTTGGGCAGGGTGGTGTCGGCCGTGTTCACCAGGGCGATGAACGCATCGGCCGAGGCGGAGAGCGAATCGCTGACGATCCAGGCGAACTGCATCTCGCGGCGCGTGTAGAACGCCATGATCTCCGCCGAGTCCACGCGGTATTCCGGATGCGTGTCGAAGAATGCGGCGAGTTCGGTGCTGTCCAGCGTGCGCACGCTGTACGGAGCGGGCGTTTCGAAGACCTCGGCGATGGCGAGGTTCTGCTCGGCGAGGGACAGGTCCTGAAGGTCTGGCGGCGTGGTGCAGGCTTGGGCCACCAGGAACAAGGTGGCCCATGGGAATGGCGATCGCATCATGGCCACAAAGGAACAAGGGCCGCGCCGATCGGGTCCGGATCAGTGGCCGTGGATGTAGAGGAGCGCCCTGTCCGCGAGCATGTCGATCAGCTCGGGCATATCGGCACGCGAAACCGCCGGGCAGCCCCAGCTGCGGCCCAACCGGCCATGTTGCGCAATGAAATCCCCACTCACGTAATCCGCGCCGTGCATGATCACCTCACGGGCCAGGGCCTGGTCGTTCACATCGGGGTCGAGGCCGTACAACAACAAGGCGGGGCCGTGCTTGGGGCTGAGGATCTCGGCGCCCACGCGGTACAGGCCCAAGCTTGTCTGGTGCGAGCCATGGCGGTTGCTGAACCGCTCGGCCATCAGTTCGCCGGTGCCCTGGCCATGGGCCACCCAGGTACGCTTCGCCAATTGGCAACCGACCAGGTCGATGACATACAGGCGCTCTTCGTGGCTGGGGCGGGTCATGTCGGCGATGGCCAGCACACGCGCTTCTCCCTCGAACGCTTCCACGCGAAGCATGGCCGCACGGAATACTTCGGCGGGCATCATCCCTTCCAGACCAAGGTCCTCATACATCGCCTCGAACCGATCCAATGGTGCGGACGGCTCCAAGTGGTCCACGGGCGCTGCGGGCAGCAGCCAACCGATGAGCGCAGCGAAATGGAAAAGCGTGGTCAACATGTTCCGAATGCAGGTCCGCCTTGTGGCCCTTGCGCCGGTCTTCCGGTCCGGCAGGCGATCAAGGCGCTGTGAAGATAACGACGGAGGCCCATTCCATTGTTACTACGACCGGTTGGATGCTTGTGTTCCCAGCCGCTACCCTGGTGTGCCGCCACCAAGCATGGCGGTCAACCCCGCGGTCCGTCCAGGAACCGGGACCGCATGTCCGGCGTGGGGATCATGCACGAGTCACGTTTCCCGAACCACTTGTATCGGTTCTTCGCCACCCAGCGGTAGACCGCGTCGCGCAGGAAGGGGGGTACGATGATGAACGCGTACATCAGTGGCCAGGCGCCGGAGAGGTCCCGTAACACGTTCAGGGCCGCGCTGCTGCGGGTCAGCAGCCGCCCCTTGCGCCGGTAGATCACCGTGTCCGGATCGCGGGGGTCGATCGTGCCGCCCTCCAGGAAGGACTTCGCTTCAGCAGACTGCAGGGTGCCGAAGTGGAAGCGTGCCTTGGGGTCGCGCTCGATGATGAACTGGACGAACCCGTTGCACAGGTCGCAGACCCCATCGAAGAGCACGATCCGTTCCATTTCGAGGGCGTGACCGGCGGGTGGCAGCACGGTCTAGGGGGCGGTGTCCACGCGGGGCAAAGGTATTGGAGCGCACACGGGAGGCGCCGGTTTCCGGGCTGGCGAGGCGTATCCGGCGCGGGTGTTGCCGATCAGAACTGGAAGTAGATGAACGGCACCATTTCGGCCGTCACCGTCTGGTACACCACCAGCACCACGGCGGCGCACACCAGCGCCATGGCCCACAGTGGCAGGGCGATGAAGCGTTCGCGATACCACTGCTTGGTGCGCTCGGGCAGCCAGTGTATGACGAAGCCCGCGAGCATCACCAGCATCACATGGCGGAAGCCGTACAGCACATCGCCCGCCAGTGCCCAGCCGAGATCACCGGTGATCTGGTGGAACATGTCGTTCACGTCCTCCAGGCTTTCACCACGGAACCAGAAACGGGTGAAGGTGATGAAGGTGAAAGTGATCGCGATGGCTTGGAAGCGTGCGAACCAGTGTGTGCTGTTTCCCCAAGGACTGATGCGTGACCAGCCTTTGTAAACCAGCAGGCCGATGCCGTTGAGGCCGCCCCAGATCACGAACATCCAACTGGCCCCGTGCCAGAGCCCGCCGATGAGCATGGTGAGCATCAGGTTGATGTTGGTGGTGACCATGTTGCGGAAGGGTGCCCATTGATGCGCGATGACCACGATGAGCGCCGTGGCGGCCAGCGCGATGAATGGCAGCATCCATTCCCCTGTGAGCAGCGTGAACATCACCAGCACCACGCCGGTCATGATCCACGAGAAGAGCGAACCTCCGCGGTTGCCGCCCATGGGGATGTAGAGGTAGTCGCGCAGCCAGGTGCTCAGGCTCATGTGCCAGCGTTTCCAGAACTCGGCGGTGCTGCGCGCCTTGTAGGGGCTGTTGAAGTTCACCGGCAGGGTGAAGCCCATCAGCAGGGCCACGCCGATGGCGATGTCCGTATAGCCACTGAAGTCGGCGTAGACCTGAAGCGAATAGCCATAGATGGCCAGGATGTTCTCGATGCCGGTGAAGCGCAACGGGTCGGCGAAGACACGGTCGATGAAGTTCACCGCGATGTAGTCGCCGATGACCATCTTCTTCAGCAGGCCGTTGAGGATCCAGAATACGGCCAGTCCGAACTGCGCGCGGGTGAGCTTGAAGTCGGTGTAGAGCTGGGGCACGAACTCGGCGGCGCGCACGATGGGACCGGCCACCAGCTGCGGGAAGAAGCTCACGTAGAAGCCGAAGTCGAGCAGGTTGCGTACGGGCTTCACATGCCCACGATACACGTCCACCGCGTAACTGATGGTCTGGAAGGTGAAGAAGCTGATGCCCACCGGCAGCAGGATCCGGTCCGCGACGAAGGAGCTGTCCCACACCAGATTGGTCCAGTGGGCGAAGTGGTTCACCACCTGGAAGCTGGTGCCGAAGAG
The DNA here is from genome assembly GCA_026129465.1 of Flavobacteriales bacterium. Taxonomy (NCBI): domain Bacteria; kingdom Pseudomonadati; phylum Bacteroidota; class Flavobacteriia; order Flavobacteriales; species Flavobacteriales bacterium. The sequence goes on along the minus strand of JAHCIA010000001.1, from coordinate 1,369,693 downwards.
TTCGTTGATGTTGTCCACCACGAAGTGGGCGTACTTGAAATAGCCCAGCACGCCGAGGTTCAGGAAGATGCTCAGCGCCAGCAGCCACCTGCGTTTCACTTCCGAGCGGCTGTCGTGGATGCCCTGGCCGATGAAGAAATCGGTGATGGTGCTGAAGAGCAGGATGGTGACGAAAAAGCCGCTGGTCTTCCAGTAGAAGAAGAGACTGGCGAAGAATAGGAAGGCGTTGCGCAGTGCCCGCCGCTTGTACACGATGCTGTAGATCGCCAGCACCACGGCGAAGAAGCCCCAGAAGAAGAAGCGCGTGAATATGAGCGGCTCCTCCGACTCATAGCCGATGACCCCCAGGATGAGGTAGGCGATGGATCGAAGGATCGTCTCGGCCGCTTCCATGCTTCAGGGTCTCACGCTCAGCTTCACATGTTCGCCGTAAGCCTGCATCAACGCCGCTGTCTGCAGGTCGCCCAGCAGCATATAGCCCTGGCGGTTGAAGTGGATGCGGTCCTTTTGGGCCAGCCCGGCGGACTCCCATTGGGCGATGGAGCCCAGGCCACCCATCACGGTGAAAAGGTCCCACACGCCCACGCCCTGTTCAGCGCCCAGCTCCAACATCACCTGCCGCACCTTGTGGGCATTGCGGTTGGCCACCTTGCGCTTGAAATAGCTGTCGCTGTTGGTGGTGAGCAGGATGGCCGCATCCGGGGCCACGCTTCGCACACGCCTTATCAATTCCGCGTAGTTGGCCTTGAAGCGCGCCGGGTCGAAGTCGGCGTCGTGCGCGTCGTTGATGCCCACGGAGAACACCACGAGGTCTGGCTTCAACAGGGCGAGGTGGTCGGCGAAGCGCTGGCAGCGCAGGTAGCTTCTGGTGGCCGCGCCGTTCACACCGATGGCATGGTAGAAGATGCCGGGGTCGTCGCTTTCCAGGATGATGCCGTGCAGGGTGAAGCGTGTCTGCAGCGTATCCGTCCGACGGAAGCGCAGCCGCAGCGTGTCCATGTAGCGGTCATAGCGTATGGTGGTCACACCCTCACGCGGATCGGTCCGTCTTTCGATGCGCACGGTGCTGTCGCGCGACCAGGCCTCCACGGCGATGCTGCTGTCCCGGTTGTGCAGCACCTTCACGCGGCTGAACTGGTAGCCGGGATATTGCTCACCCCGGAAAGCCACCATCAGTTCGGTCAGCGTATCCCGCGTGGTGACGGAGATGCCGCTGAGGCCGAGGGTGCTGGTGTCCGCCTTGGTCACGTTGCGCACGGCGGACCAGTTGCCGCTGTGCTTCACCTCGTAGGAGTACGGGTTGTTGGTCTTCGCCATGGTGTAGGGGAATATGAAGCCCCTGCCCGCACGGACACCCGGTACTACCTGTTGGAGGCGATGCCGCGTATGCATGCTCCACATGTCCGCCTGGATGTGCGATCCTCCTATGTGGACGATGTTCAGCTGTCCTTGGCCATCGAGGATGAGCCGGTCCAGCTTGTTGTGCCAGGCCGCGAAGCCACTGCTGTCGCCCTGCAGGATGATCTGGTTGGCCGCCAGGTCAACGAAGTCGGGCACGGTCACCCGCAATGGGTCCGGCTGGGCGAGCGCGGGCAGGGTGAGGATGATCGCGGCTTGGGCGGTGATCGAGCGCATGGACTGAAGTCAGGGTCTTTCCTTGGTGGATGTGGTCTTCTCCGCTTTAGGCGGCGCTTCCTTCTTCTCGGGCGGGGCAGGCTTGGCCTGTGTGGTGCTTCGCCACTCGGCGTAGTCGTTGATCAATGCGGTGTAGAAGAGTTCGCCGACCTTCTTCGAGCCGGCCGGACTGAAGTGCGTGTAGTCGGTGGTGGCCAGCGGCGGATCGGCCGTCACCCAGCTCACCATGCTGCCACGTCCGCCCATGGCGGTGTACATGTCCCAGAACACCGCACCCTGTTGCAGCGTGTGCTCCTTCATGGCGTCGCGCACCTCCTCCAGGAAGGGCCTTGTCACGTAATGTTCGCCCTCCTTGATGCTCATGTCGCTGGGGCCGATGACGATGACGCATACACCCGGTATCATGCGGCGGAATCGCGCGATCTGCGCCCCGAAGAAGGCGCCATATCGCTGCGCCTGTTCCTCCGTGCTGATGTTGGGCAGCACGTTGCCGCCGTATTGGAGTATCAACAGCTTCACACCGAGGTCGTCGTACATGGCCTGCAGCAGCGCCTGGTCCGTCTTGCGGAACTCGTAACCCGCCCCACCGCGCGCGGCGATGTTGTCCATGGCCACACCGCCCGGCCCGTCCAGCGAAACACCGAACACATCCGGGCTGTCCGCACCGGACAGGGTGATCGTCACATCTTCCGAAGGACCCGGGAAGCGCCATTCACCGATATGCAGGCGGTCGCCCGGCGGAATGGTCTCGGTGCGAACAAGTTCGCCGTTGCGTGTGACGCTGATGGTGAGCGGCGCGCGGTGCCAGCCAAAGTGCATCCGGCAAACCGTCCAGTCGCGGGCACGGGCGTAAGAGCGTTTATGCGGCTTGAGCGTGATGGTGGCGGTGTGCACAGTGGTATCCGGCGGGACACTGTCGGGCAGGATGGGCGTGAATCGGGAGAAACTGCCCAGAGCGCCGAAGCGATCATGGTACAGGCTGCTGTCGCGCTTGCCCATCACACTGAAGCGCTGCCAATTGGCACTGATGATCCGGTCCACCGAGAAGTGCGGAACGATGTCGGACACGCTCACCAGCCCCGGTCCTTGTCCGCCGAACTGCGTCTGGAGCTTGTTACGCGCGTAGCTTGTGATGCGGTCGCCTTCCAACTGTGAATCGCCATAATGCATGATGCGCATGGGCTTCTTCGCCTGATGCGCCCTGGTGAGCGCCTCAAAGAAGGGGTGTAGCGCCGCCTTGCCGGCCTCCGGGTAGTGCAGCATGATGCGTTCCTCCAGGGGCGGGATGCGGTCGGGGTCGAAGAGGAAGCGCTCCGGCGGCCTGTCCGGCAGGGTGTCCATGCCCAGCGTGTCCAGCGTGGTGAGCGCGTCATCCACCGTGATTCGCAATTCGATCTCCTCATCGGCGTCGGTGGTGATCGCCAGGATGTCGCTGATGTCCACCTTGCCGCGCCGGTCGGGGAAGAGCACTTGCCGCGGGGAGGGGAAGCGCACGGTGGTGAAACCGCCCAGCCGGAATCCTTCCGCCGGTATGATCGCGCCGATGATCCCGAGCAGCAGCAGGACCACCAGCAGGAACAGCCAGATGCGCAGCGGTCTCATGGCTTGGGGATCTTGATCCGTTGTCCGGGCCGGATGTTCGCGCCGATGCCGTTCGCCCGCATGATGTCCTCCGCCGATACGCCCGGATGCCGCTTGGCGATGCCATAGAGCGAATCGCCACTGCGCACGGTATACCAGGAATGGTCATCCGGCATGGCCTTCGGCGCCGGGGGTCTGACCTGAACGCGCGTGGTGTCCGTCCGCACGGGTGCGGCCGAGGTATCCGGGCGGATGCCATTCGTGACACCTTCGTATCTCAAGCGTTGCTCGTGGGGTACATACACGATCAAGGTGTTGCCCACCTCGACCACTTCGCTCTTGAGGTCGTTCCACGCCATCAGCTCCGCCGTCGATGTCGTGAAACGGGCGGCGATCGCATGGAGGTCCTCACCCTCTTCGATACGATGCAGAATGGCCTCGCGTCCGTCCGCGAGCCGGTCCACAGCCTCTTCCGACAGGCGTTCGGCGGCGGGTGTCCGCGGCTTCGTGCGTTGGGCCTCCAGCACCACGAAGGCCAGATCCGTGAACCGGGCGGCCTCGCTGCGGGGCAGAAGGAAGGCCATGCCCGCGGGTACCGTGCCACCAGTGAGCGTGGGATTGAGCGCGCTGAAACGCGATGGCCGGGTGCCCAGCACACGTGTGAGCGCGCCGATGTGCAGCAGGCTGTCGAAGCGCACCGTGTCGTTCGGTTCGGTGATGCGGTAGACCAATGGCTCAAGGTCGATCGCTTCGGCTTGCCTTGCCAGGAAGGTGAAGGCCATCAACCTTGGCAGCACACCCCGGTGGCCGGGCGAGAAATGCGGGTAGAGCAGTCGTGCATCGGCATCGCGCCCGGCCCGCTGCCGCGCGCGGGTCAGGTTCGCGGGTCCGCAGGCGAAGGCCATCACGGCGGTGGGCCAGTCGTTGTACCGGGCATGCAGCGCTTGCAGGTGACGCATGGCGGCCGCGGTGCACTTCTCCGCATCACGTCTTTCGTCCATGGAGGCCGATACGATCAGGCCATGTTTCAACGCCACAGGCCAGGTGAGCATCCACAGCCCGGCCTCGCCCGTGTTGCTGGCGGCCTGCGGGTTGAAGGCGCTCAGCGCGAAGGGGAGATACTTCAAATCATCGGGCAGCCCGTGCGCGGCCAGTTCGCGTTCGATCATCGGCAGGTAGGCCTCCGCCGCGCCGAGCACCACGCGGAAATGATCGCGCTGCTCCTGGGTGAACACTTCCACATGGCGATCCACCAGGCTGTCCACGAAGACCGGCAGGGCAGGGGTGGCGCGTTTCAGGTCTTCATAGAGGCGGTCCGCATCCAGCGTCTGCCCCGGCTTGGGCTTGACGCGCGACGTTTGGAAACGCTGCTGGATGGGCCAGGTGGCGAGCAGACTGTCCACCGGCCATGCGCCCTGTCCGTAAGTGGGGGCTGAGATCGACACGGCCAGAGCGGCGGTGATATGTTGCAGGAACCTCCTCACGCGACCACGTAAAAAAACCTGCCTCGAACAAGCAACGGGCCGTGCTCCGCAGGAAGTCTTCCACGCGCTGGTGTTGGCCATGCCGGGCGAACACCTTCCACCTGCCAGCGTTCCTTTGTCACATGATATCCATGGCATGGGCGTTCCGATCGATCCCCGCGTTGGCGATGTCCGCCCTGCTGCCCGCCTGTGCCCAGCCTCCGGCCCCGGCCCCCGCCACTGATTCCCCGACACCAACACCACCTACCGAGTCTGCCAAGATGATCACCGTTGAGATCTTGAGCGATGTGGTCTGCCCCTTTTGTTACATCGGCAAGCGCGAATTCGAGAGCGCCCTGGCACGTTTCCCGGAACGGGACCAGGTGCGCGTGATCTGGCGCAGTTTCGAGCTCGATCCCGGTGCGCCGGCCCGCAGCCCGCACGACATGTACGGCATGCTGGTGGAGAAGTACGGCGGCACACGTGCCGATGCGAAGGCCCGGGTGGACGGCGTGGTGCAGCGCGCGCGAACGGTCGGTCTGGCGTATGAGATGGACAAGGCCATCATCGGCAGCAGTTTCCACGCGCACCGGGTGCTGCAATTCGCCAAGACCAAGGGTCGCGGCGATGCCATGAAGGAGCGGTTGTTCCGGGGCTACTTCATGGAAGGTGTCCACCTGGCGGACATAGCGACGCTGGTGCGGCTGGCCTCCGAGGCCGGACTGGATGGGACCGAGGTGGAGCAGGTGTTGAATGGGTCGGCCTTCGCGGACGCGGTGCGTGCTGATGAACAGGAGGCGCGACGGATCGGCGTGCGCGGTGTGCCCTTCTTCCTGATCGACGAGCGGTACACCGTGAGCGGTGCGCAGACGAGCGAGGTCTTCCTGAATGCGCTGGGGCAGGCGTGGCAGGCACGCTGAACGATCAGAGCCCCTTCACCAGCCGGCGCGTGATGCGGCCCCCGCCGAACTCGACGGATACCAGGTAGACACCGGGCGCCCAGCCACTCGCGTCGGCGTCGACGACCATGCGGCCATCCTGGATCGCCAGTGAACGCGTGAGCACCACCTGGCCGGCCACATCGGTCACCACCAGCCCGGCCATGCCGCTGGCCGTGCCACGCGACTCGATGCGGAACAGGTCACGCGTGGGGTTGGGGTGAACGCTCAGGCCGTTGAGGCCAATCGTCTGCGCGATGCCAGTGCCGATGCCCTGCTCGTCCTCGTCGATCTCGCCGTCGCAATTGTTGTCCACGCCAAGGCCGGTGGGTGGTGCACCGGGGTAAATGGTGTCGTCGGCATCGTCGCAGTCGCCGTTGTTGTCCACGTGGCCTTCGGGCTGTTCACAGGCGAAGACGAACACTTCGGGATCGCCGAAGCCATCGCCATCGGCGTCAGCGAAAAAGAGCTGCTCCACCAGCACGATCACCTCCAGGGTCATGCTGTCCTCCGCGGGGGCCACCGCCGCGCCTTCCATGGCGGCCACGTAGTAGGTGATCCCGTGGGTGCCGGGTCCCGCCTCCTGGGGATCGAAGACGTTGCCGCTCACGCCGGGTCCGCTGAAGCCGCCGCCCTGTGTGCCGGTGGGTACCAGGGTCACCGGTGCATCACTGATGCACATGGTAGTGGGCAGGCCGGTGAAGGAAGGGTCGGGCAGGATCACCAGATCGAGCGAAACGCTGGCCTCGTTGTCGTTCACGGGCACCGGTGGAATGAAACCGCCGCATGACCCGGAAAAGGCCCAATAGTTCACGTTGATCATCAGATCGAGCCACACGACGAAGACGCCCGCTTCGGTGGGCGTGCCATCCAGCCAGCCGCAACCGTTGGCCGGGGGTGCGTATGAGGATGCGGTGGTCTGCGCCACCATGCCCGCGGGCATGCCATAGAAGTTGAAGGAGTGCATCTGGGTGAGGCGCAGGGAGGTGCCCGCCAGATCGGGGAAGATGAGGCCCGCATCCACGCAGGCATTGGTGGCGTGGAAGGAAAGCTGGTCGTAGTAGGCTTCACCCACGCGGCCGTCCACGATGGCGGTATCGCACACCCCGCCGTAGGGCGGCAGATCGGCGAGGCAGTTCACCGGTACGCATTGCGAGAAGGCGAGGTGGGGAACAAAGAGCGCGGCGACGGGAAGCAGCAGGCGTAGCATAAGGGTCATGGTTTTCGGTCGCATTGGAGCGGGGGGAAGATAATGGGCGCCGGCCTTTCGCCTGAGCAGGCCGTGCCGCATTCACCGACTGGCCAACACCCCGCAGAGGTGCCACAGCATGCGCGCGCCCACATTGGCGTCCCATTCATCCTTGCCGGGGCTTACCTCCACCAGGTCGAAACCGATGACCTTGCGCCTGGCGGCCAGGCGTGAGAGCAGGTAGGTGGCCTCCTCGAACTGGAAACCGCCGGGCACTGGTGTGCCGGTGTTGGGGCAGAGCACCGGATCGAGTCCGTCGATGTCGAAGGTGATGTGGACCTTGTCCGGCAGCGTGTCGATGATGGCGTCGCACTGTTCGCGCCAATTGACGCCGCCATATTGCTGGCGCCGGATGTCGGCACTGCGCACCACCTTCACGCGGCCCTTCTGCTGCTGCAATACCTCATTCTCCTGCTGGCAGAAGTCGCGTATGCCCACGCTGGTGATGCCGGTGATCGCCCGGATGGGCAGTGCGTTGTAGAGGATGCTGGCGTGGCTGTACGTGAAGCCCTCGTAGGCGATGCGCAGGTCCAGGTGCGCGTCGATGTGCAGGATGCCGAAGGACCTGTGGCGTTCGGCCAAGGCGCGCATCATGCCCAGTGGCGTACTGTGGTCGCCACCCAGCAGTCCCACCAGCTTGCCCTGGTCCATCCAGTAGCCGCAGCGCTGTTCCACCCAGTCATTCATCACCGCGCATTCGGCGTTCACCAAGGCGAGGGCTTTTTTCGCATGGGCCTTCTTCTTCGCATCGCCACCCCCGACCAGCACATCGATCACACGCTGGGCCTCCTTCTTCAACCCGTCGCTTTGCTTGCGCAGGGCGTCGGGGATCTCATCGAGCCAGATGCCGCGCTTCCACAGATCGGGGAATTCCGGGTGGAACAGGTCCACCTGCAGGCTCGCATCGCGGATGGCCGCAGGGCCGCGCGAAGTGCCGCCACCGTAACTGGTGGTCACTTCCCAGGGCACGGGCACGATCACGATGTCACTTTCCGCCGCCGTGAAAGGCAGGCCGTAGAGGCCGGCGTTGGCGCTGGCGGGGCTGTTGGGGTCGAAGGACCTGATCTTGGCGGCTTTGCTCATGGGGCTGGCGTGGGGCGGCCAAGTTAGTCCGGAGCATACAGGGGCATGGCTACTTTCGTGCGCCACACGAACAAGCATGACCATGTTCCCCTCCACCCGATCGTTCGGCGCGCTGTTGATCGCCTTCGCGCCCGCCTCCGCTTTGCTGGCCCAGGACGCCTACCCCATCCATGTGGATGTTCCACCTTTCGTGGCCATGGGCGCTTCCTATGAGATCTTCGGCTACGTGCGCAACACATCGTCGACGCCACTCACCGGCTTCACCACCGGCTGGCGCTGGAACAACGGCCCGGTGCAACGCGGCAACTTCCTCAACCTGGGCGCGGGCATCGGCACGGAGAACATGGCGATGTTCACCCATCCGGTGCGCTTTGAGCCCACCATGGCCGGCCGTGGCAAATTGAAGGTGTGGGTGGACGGCCAGAACGATGGCCAGCGCAGGAACGACACCTTGACCTTTGATGTGACCGTGCTGGACCGCTGGGTGAGCAAGAAGCTGCTGATGGAGGTGCGCACCTCGCTGAATTGCCACAACTGCCAGATGGCGCGGCCCAACGTGGATGCCCTGATGCGTGACCCGCAGGTCCTGGTGGCCAAATTCCACCACCGCGACGATCTCGCCGTGGCGGCCGCCGACCAGTACTTCAACAGCTATGGCACGGACTTTACCCCCGCCGGTGTGCTCGATCAGGGCGAAGCGGGCGTTTATGCGCCCAATCCGAACCACTCCCAATGGCAGCGGCATCTGAAAGGCAAGGCCCTTGGTGTATCGCCCGTGCTGTGCCAGGTGGTACCCGTGCTGGACACGCTAACGCGCACGCTGCACGTTACGGTGGCGGCCGAATTCACCACGGCCATGCAGGGCGATTTCTCCGTGAACGCCCTGGTGATGCTGGACAATGTGTATGCCCCCGGACAAGGCAGCCCCTGGCACCATGGCGTGGTGCGCGCCATGCTGGCCGGCCCGGATGGAGATGGCGAGGTGATCCCCGAGAAGCCCGTGCCCGGCATCACCTACAAGGTGACCTACGACGTGAAGCTGCCCGATGGCATCGACCCGTCGGACCTGTGCATCACCGGCTATGTCACACGGCACGATGGGCTGAAGCGCATCACGCTGAATGCGCGCGATGCCTCGGTGGACCTGGGCAGAATGGACGAACCCGTGGCGATGATGTCGCCCATGGGGCCCATGGATGCGCTTCTTTCCCAAGCACCCTTCGGTGAAAAGCCCCGCAGCATGGGGCTGTGTGCACCGATCGGAAAGGCGGTGTTGCCGTCGGCCATCGGCCGTGGCCGTTCGGTGGCCTAGATCGCGCTTCGGAGCACCTGGCCGGGGCGCATCAAGGCGAAGAGGTCGGGCATGTTCCACACCGGGCGCAGCACAGGCCTTGCGGACAAGCTGACGACCTCTTTCTCCGCGGGCCCCGGCTCGGAAACAGGTTCTTCGGCCTTGGGTGCGATCCCTTCGCTGCTGAGTCCCTTCGCGGTCATGGTCCAGGTGCGGTCCACCATGTCGCGATCCAGGGTGTTGGAGGTGTTCCTCACATTGTCCAGCATGAAGGCGATGTCAGTGTGGAAATGCACCGACTTCCCCTCGGGCACCTGCAACACGAAGCGGATGCGCTGCCCGCGGATCTTGTCCTGTTTGGGCCAGGTGAGCCAGGGCGAAAGCGTGAGCACATCGCCGGACCGCTCCACCTGGCAGGTGATGTTCTCCGAGCGCCGCAGGGAAGCCTTGGCATTGCGCCCCTGCGTGCGGCGTTCAACCAGCAGGTGGTAGTGCTCGTCCGGGCTGCGGCGCACATCCAGCCGGCCCCAGGCACCGCGGATGCTGTCGCCTTCCAGGTCGAGGCCCTGCCAGTCGGTGTCGATGTGGATGCGCTTGTGCCGCTTGTTCCAAGGACCGCGGAACGCGCCGGGTTCGTCACTGGCTTCGAGGAAGAGCACATCGCCCGCGGGCTGCTCGATCGCGATCTCCGTGCGGAGCATCTCCGTGCGCTGGAAGTCGCTGCCCAAGCGCACCCCGATGACGATGGTGACGACAAGCGCGACGATCCAGATGGGAACGAGTGTCCAGCCGAACCAGCGCGGCGCGCTCACATCAAGCAGCAATTGCAGACCGGCACTGAGGACGCCGATGATGGGGATGAGCGCGAGCAGGAAGACGCTGATGGCGAACCAGAGCGCCAGGCTGCTTGTGGGGAAGACGAGACCGCCCAATTCGTACAGGCCGATGCCGGAACCCATGCCCGCGATGCCGCCACCCACGGCGGCGCTGAGCAGCGTCACGGCCAGTCCCACGCCCACGGCCAGCAGCACCAGTCCGATGACGCGGCGGATGACCACGGCGATGCCATCACCGGCGTCCCTTGCGCGACGGCGCAGACCGGCGGTGCGGCGTTTGCCTTCTTCGCCGCTCCACTTCCTGCCCAGGTCCTCCACATCGCTGGCCACACGCTGGGCACCCTCCTCGAAGGTGCGTTTCAGGTTGTCCACGGTCACCGGTTCGCCGTCCATCATCAGGCGATCGGCCGCGGTGCTGGCCTTGGGTATGAGGATCCAGAGCAGGATGTAGAGCAGGATGGGGCTGCCCACGCCCAGCAGGATCAGCACGATGAAGGCGATGCGCAACCACAGCGGATCCATGCCGATGTAGGCCGCGATACCGCCCAGCACCCCGCCGATCCATTCGTCGTCCGGGTCGCGGAACAAGCGCTTGTAGCGTCGACCCCGGGCTTCGCCGCTGCCGCTGCCTTCTCCACCGGCATAGTCCTCCGGCTGGCCCATCACGGCGATCACATGTTCCACATCGGCCAGGGTCACCACCTCGCCGCGGCCATCGAGCCTTTCGGTGAAAAGCTCCGCGATGCGCGACTCGATGTCGGCCATGATCTCATCGCGGCCGGCGCTGCCTTCGAAGCGGCCGCGGATGTTGGCCAGGTAGCGGTGAAGGGCCTCGTAGGCGTCCTCCTCGATGTGGAACACCGTGCCGCTGACGTTGACAGTGAGGGTCTTTTTCATGATGACGGACGCGATCGCGTGGTTTGAGGGTGTGGCCTGCGGCCGGAGGTTCGGGTGGTGGTCTAGTTTCGCTTGGTGGTCTTCTTCACGGCCTGGGCGAGCTCCTGCCAGGATTCGTCCAACTCGTCCAGGAACTTGTTCCCCAACAGGGTGATGCGGTAGTACTTCCGTGGCGGGCCGCTGCGCGATTCCTCCCAGCGGTAGTCCAGCAGGCCGGCGTCCTTCAGGCGGGTGAGCAGCGGGTAGAGCGTGCCCTCCACCACGATCAGCTTGGCCTCCTTCAGCTTGGCGATGATGTCCGAGGGATAGCATTCGCCCTGGGCGAGCACGCCGAGTATGCAGTACTCCAGTACGCCCTTGCGCATCTGTGCCTTGGTGTTCTCCACGTTCATCGCCCTGCGGGTTGGTTCTACGACATGGCAAAGATGCATGCTTCAATTGGTACTATGCAAGACAAAGTACCTGTTTGTGACAAGTGGTTGGTCGATCGGACGAATGGTTCGGTGGTGCTCAGCGGGCGCCGCCGCCTACCTTGGACCCACCGATCGCACCACCATGCGCAAACACCTCTGGAAGATCGTCCTCACCCTGCTCGTGATCCTGGTGATCGCCGGGTACTTCAAGTTCTTTTGGGTCTTCGGCACGGGCGTGAAGGCCGGCGAGTTGAACTACGTGGTCCACAAGGGTGTGCTCTTCAAGACCTACGAGGGCAAGATGGTGCAGACGGGCATCCGCAGCCAGCATGGCACCTTCGAGAGCTTCGAGTTCGTCTTCTCCGTGGAGGACCCCCGGGTGGCCGAGGAGTTGATGGTGAACAGCGGCAAGCAGTTCAACCTGCACTACCGCGAGTACCTCGGCGCCCTGCCATGGCGCGGCCACAAGCGCTTCGTGGTGGACAGTATCGTGTCCATGGAAGCCATCAAACGTTGAACGTGCCACCGTGGCGGAAAGCGGCGATGCGATCGGACCGAAGCGCGGACCAATGACCTGGGTGCTGCCCGTTGTCGTCCTGTTGTCGGCCCTGGCGGCGCTCGCCTGGTGGGTCTCGCGTTGGGAGCAAGCCACCGTGCTTGGCCATCTGAACGCCATCGCGCCGGACGGTGACGTGGAGCGCTATACCGCAGCCTTCCACGCGCGTATCCAGGGGAATTTCCGCTTCATGGCCGGTGCCTTCATCGTCATGGCGGTTCTCCTTGCCGCGATGCGGAAGCGGATCGGCGAGGCCATGACACCAGCGGCATCGGGTGCTTGGGGCCGCTTCCGTGCCGACCTGCGCGAAGTGCGTGAACGCTACGCCAAGCGCACCTCCTTCGCCCACAAGCGATCCGTGCTGCTGCTGATCCTGGCCGGAGCGGCCTTGCGCGCCTGGCTGATGCCCGCGGCCATCACCTACGATGAGGCCTTCACCTGGACCTACTACGCCAGCCGTCCGCTGCATGTCATCCTCAGCGACCTGTCCTATCCGAACAACCACATCCTGCACACCCTGTTGGTGAAGCTCTTCACCACGGTGCTGGGTGTTGGCACCATTTCCCTGCGTCTGCCCGCCTTCCTGGCCGGCGTGGCGGTGATGCCGCTCTTCTACCTCTTCGTGCGCGCCACCTTCAACCGCTACATCGCGCTCATGGCCCTGGCCATGGTGGCCGCTTCCGGTCCCTTGATCGAGTATGGTGCGCTGGCCCGCGGCTACACGCTCACCTGGCTGGCCTTGATGGCGGCGCTGCTGCTGGGCCGGCACTTCGTGAAGGAGAACAACCCGGCCAGTGCGTTGCTGCTGGCCCTGGTGCTCGCGCTGGGCCTCTGGACCACCCCCGTCATGGTCTATCAGGCGGCCTTCGTCTATGTCTGGATCGGGCTGCAACTGGCCATGCGATACCGCACAACGCTGGACGGACGCCTGCGTGCCCTGGTATTGTCCATGCTGCTCTGTGCGGGGCTCACCGTGCTGGCCTATCTGCCCGGCTTGCTCACCTATGGTGCGGGCCATGTGCTGCGTCCCGGCGTCACGCCCGAGGATACGCGGGAGGCGTTCCGCCAAATGCCCGCCGAGCATGCCTACGCCCTCTACGCCTACATCATGGAAACGTCGTGGAAGTGGCTGGCGATAGCGGGGAGCGTGGCCATTCTGGCGGCCGGCTACTTCTCCGCACGCTATCGCATGCTGCTGGCCGCGCTCGCTCTGGGGGCCATCCCCCTGGTGCTGGCACAGGGCGTGGTGGCGCCGCCGCGCGCCTGGCTCTACATCCTCTTCTTCCTCCATCTGGGCGTGGCCATAGGCCTGTTCTACCTGCTGAAATGGACGCAGGAGAAACTGCTCACCTCCATGGGCAAACGGGTCCGTGCCGCAGGGGCCAGCGTGGTGCTGCTGGTGCTCGGGGCATGGCCGGCCCTGGGCGTGCTTCCGGACCGCATCGAACGCTACCCCGAAGCGCGCCTGGCCGCCGCCTACCTGCGCGAAGCCCTGGAGCCTGGCGACCGGGTCTACACCATGTTCCCTTGGGAGGCCCCGATCGAGTTCCACGCCAAGGCCATGGGCATTCCGCGTTCCGTTTTCCACCAACCACCTGAAGCGGCCGGCATCCGATTCGTGGCCGCCAGCCCTGCGGACCGGCAGCATTGGAAGCGGGTGCTGGCGCACCACAAGGTGGACACCTTGGTATGGTCACAGGCCGAAATGGTGAAGGATTGGCCGCGATTGGAGATCTTCGCGGCCCGCCAAGCGGAAAACCCGGTGCCCGGTGCGCCGGAGACCGGGGCGGAATGAACCGGAAGCGGCAAGGCGCCGCATCATCACTTCAATAGACAACGATGGCTGAAGAAGGACGCCAGATCATCTTCAACATGGTGAAAGTGGGGAAGACCCTGCCCACCGGGAAGAAGATCCTCAATGACATCTACCTGGGCTTCTACTACGGGGCCAAGATCGGGATCCTCGGTCTCAATGGATCGGGGAAATCCACGCTCATGCGCATCATCGCGGGCAAGGAGAAGAATTTCGACGGTGAGATACACCTCAGCCCCGGCTACACCATCGGCCACCTGGAGCAGGAGCCGGAGGTGGACGAAAGCAAGACCGTGATCGAAGTGGTGCGAGAGGGTGTGCAGCCCATCATGGACCTGCTGAAGGAGTACGAGGAGGTGAACAACAAGTTCGCCGATGAGGACATCCTGAACGATCCCGACAAGATGGACAAGCTCATCGCGCGGCAGGCGGCGCTACAGGACAGGATCGAGGTGAGCGATGCGTGGAACATCGACCAGAAGCTGGAGGTGGCCATGGACGCGCTGCGCTGCCCGGACAGCGATACGCCGATCAAGGTGCTCAGCGGTGGTGAGCGCCGCCGGGTGGCCCTCTGCCGCCTGCTGTTGCAGAACCCCGACATCCTGCTGCTGGATGAGCCCACCAACCACCTGGATGCCGAGAGCGTGGCCTGGTTGGAACTGCACCTGCAGCAGTACAAGGGCACCGTCATCGCCATTACGCACGACCGCTATTTCCTGGACAACGTGGCGGGCTGGATCCTGGAACTGGACCGTGGCGAAGGGATCCCTTACCAGGGCAATTACACCAACTGGCTGGAGCAGAAGACCGCGCGCATGGCCCAGGAGGAGAAACAGGAGAGCAAACGCCAGCGCGTGCTGAAGCAGGAACTGGAGTGGGTGCGCAGCAACGCCAGCGCGCGCCGCACCAAGAGCAAGGCCCGTCTGCAGAATTACGAGAAACTGCAGAGCGAGAGCGTGAAGGAGAAGGAGGCCAAGCTGGAGATCTTCATCCCCAACGGGCCGCGTCTCGGCGACAAGGTCATCGAGTTCAAGGACGTGAGCAAGGGCTACGACGACCGGCTGCTGATCGACAAGCTCACCTTCGCGTTGCCCCCGGCGGGCATCGTGGGCATCATCGGTCCCAACGGCGCGGGCAAGACCACGCTCTTCCGCATGATCATGGGGCAGGAGAAGCCCGACAGCGGCAGCATCACCATCGGTGAGACCGTACAGATCGCCTATGTGGACCAGAGCCACGACGACCTGAAGCCGGACCGGACCGTGTACGACGTGATCAGCGGCGGGCTGGAGAACCTCACCTTCGGCAATGTGGTGATGAACACCCGCGCCTACCTGGGCCGCTTCAACTTCACCGGACAGGACCAGAGCAAGAAGGTGGGCGTGCTGTCCGGTGGCGAACGCAATCGGTTGCACCTGGCCATGACCGTGAAGCAGAGCAGCAACGTGCTGTTGCTGGACGAACCCACGAACGACCTGGACGTGAACACACTGCGTGCGCTGGAGGAAGCCATCCAGGACTACAGCGGATGCGCGGTCATCATCAGCCACGACCGCTGGTTCCTCGATCGTGTATGCACCCACATCCTCGCCTTCGAGGGCGACAGCCAGGTGTACTGGTTCGAGGGCGGCTTCACGGACTACGAGGAGAACCGCAAGAAGCGACTGGGCGGCGACATTGTTCCGCACAGGATCAAGTACAGGAAGCTGGTGCGGGGGTGAACCATGTCCAAGGGCCGATCGACCGGGTTCCTCGATGCGCTGGCCGGTGATGGCCGGCCATTGCTCGTCTTCACCGCGATCGTGCTCTTCCTCAGCGGGGTATTCGTCATCGCCCAATCCGCGGTGGGGCATTTCCTGCCGCACGACGTGGTCCATCTCGGCATGGATGCGGAGGAGCTTTCCGCCTTCTTTGGCGGGCGCGTCACCCTGTTCATGTTCCACGACCGTGTGGCCTTCGGCGGGTCCGTCATGGCCGTGGCTATCCTCTATCTCTGGCTCGCCTTGTTCCCATTGCGCAAGGGCGAACGATGGGCCTGGTGGTCCTTCGTGTGGTCGGGCGCGGTGGGCTTCGGCAGCTTCCTCACCTACCTCGGCTATGGCTATTTGGACACCTGGCACGGCGTGGCCACGCTCATGCTCGTGCCCTTCTTCATCCTGGGTCTGGTGAAGAGCCGGTCGGTGGTGGATGACACGGTGACCGCTGGGCCCGGCATCGGCGCGTGGATCCGTTCGCGGTCATCCAGGGGCCGGGCGATGCTGCTTTTCGTGGCGCTCGGTCTGTTCCTCGGCGGCATGGTGATCATGGGCGTGGGCATGACCACGGTGTTCGTGCCTCAGGATCTGCGCTACATGATGGTGCAAGGCTGCGGTGATCTGGAAAGCATCAGTCCGCGGCTTGTTCCACTCATCGCCCACGACCGTGCGGCCTTTGGCGGTGGGCTGGCCACGATCGGCCTGCTCATGACGATGATCCTCTGGCATCGCGATGTGGACCGCGCGCTGTGGGAAGCGCTGGCCATCACCCTGGCGATCGGCTTCGGATCGGCCATCGGCGTCCACTTCGTGATAGGCTACACCGACTTCATCCACCTGCTGCCGGCGTACTTCGGTGCTGCGGTGGCGGCTCTGGGTCTGCTCTTCACGCGCATGGGTCCACGCATCCATCCCGACATTTGACCCATGCCGCGCTCGGTCGCCATCCTGCCCCTGCTCACATCACTTGTGCTCAGCACCGGTGCTTCGGCCCAGGAGGAGCTCGAGTTGCAGATGTTCCTCGCCATCGCCATGGTCATTACGGACCATGGGCCTTTCGGTCAGGTCTTCTCGGGATCGCCGGAGGATGGCAAGGCCACCTTGTGGGTGGTGATGCCGGAGGGTCTCAACGCAGCAGGGCAGGAGCACTACCTGAAGCGCTCCGGCTACCATGGCCAGGTGGTCTTTCTTTCACCGGATCGCGCGAAGGACATGGAGCCTCCGTATCGCCTGCTCTTCGAAGGTGTGCACGTCGGTGGCATGGCCATCACGGGCTGGTTCCGCACCGTGCGTGGCAGGGGCTACACACCGAAGGTCGCGCCGGTGCAGGGCAGCTTCTGGTACCCGGCCTTCGATGGGGCCGGACCCGCACGCGTGGAGTTCGTGGCGAAGTATCCAGGCAAGCGGCAGCTGCGCAAGGAAGAGGTCAATGGCCGTTGACCATCCGCGTCATCTTCAAGTTCCTGCATCAGCCACCTCCACCTTCTTCCTGTTGTCCGCCGGCAGCCGGTCGAAGAACAGGTGGTCGGGATCGATCACCACGGAGCCGGGTCTTTCCTTCACTTGGAAGGTGATCCGATTCTCTCCCGTGCGCAGTTTCAACCGTTGACGCGCCAAGGGGATGTCATTCATTTCCTTGTCCTTGCCGAAACGCATCTTGGGCATCACGGCCACGTCCATCCAATCATTCATGGGTGCTTCGGTCTCCATGCCCAGGGAATCGCTGTGCATCTTGGCGGCGGTGATGAGCACCTCCACGGTCCAGCTGCTGTCGGTGTTCATGCTTGCCCTGGCCTCCTGCACGGCGTTGTTGTACAACGTGATGTGCTTGATGTTGTCGTCCAGCAGGTACAGCAGGCTGTCCGGTGTGATGGACCGCATGGCGCGGTACATGTCCAGCGAGGTGGGGTAGGGTGGCTCGGCATAGCCGAAACTGTCCACCATGTGCGCGAAGGCTTGGTTCAGCACCTCCTCACCGAGGAACTCGCGCAGGCCATAGAGCATCACGCTGCCCTTGTTGTAATGGATGTAGCCCTGGTTCTCCACGGTAAGCAAAGGCGATTCTCCGATGGCCTCGCTGCCGCGCGCGTTCTGGTACTTGTCGGCCTCGTACTTCATGAACTTCCGCATGTGTGGCCGGCCGTACTCCTGCTCCATCACCATGAGCGCGGTGTACTGGGCCATGCTCTCGCTCAGCAGCGTGGCACCCTGCATCACGGCACCGATCACCTGGTGCGCCCACCACTGGTGCCCCACTTCGTGCGCCACCACATAGAACACCGGGTCGATGTCCTCTGGCTTGCGCAGATCGGTGATGAAGCCGATGGCCTCGCTGTAGGGCATGGTGCCGGGGAAGGCCTGCGCGAAGCTGGCGTAGCGCGGGAACTCGATGATGCGCGCCTGCTTGTGCCTGTACGGTCCGAACCGCTCACCGGCATAGGCGATCGTCCGCTTCATGCTGTTGAGCATGCGCGGCACGTTCACCCCGTGGTCCTTGTGGTAGTACACCTCGATGTCCACATCGCCGAGTTTCTCGCGGGCCACCTCATAACGGGCGCTCATGAAGCTGTAGAAGTTCAGCGAGGGGTGGTCCACTTCGTAGCGGAAGAAGCGGCGGCCATTGTCCGTCCATTCCTTCACCAGGCTGCCGGGCGCGATGGCGATCTGGTCCGGCGCGGTGCTGATGGTGGTGCTCACCTCCACCCAGTCGCTGTGGCGCACGAGGTAGTTGTGCCGGCGTTGATCCGGATCCTCGGTGAGCAGCGGGGTGCGGCGGTTGGGTGGCAGTTCGTACTTCTTGCGATCGTTCTTGTCCTTCAACTCGAAGTCGGCCTGGTAGCCTATCACCGGCAGGAGGTCCATGTTGTTGAAGAAGCTGCCGTTCTGCACGATGCCGGTGAAGGACACACGGTTCTCGAAGCCCTTGGCGGCATAGCCGCCCTTTACCGTGAGGCGCAGGTCGGCGCCGGGTGCGAGGGGCGGTGAGAGGCGATACATGCGCTGCTTCATGAAGTCATCGTCGAGGACCACGGTCGCACCGGGTATCTCCACCTGCAGGCCGGATGGGTTCCGGTGCATGCGCTCGGGCAGGCTCAGGTAGAGGGTGTCAATGGGCCGCTCGCTCTTGTTGCGCAGGGTTATCGCGGCGGTGTAGCGCATGGCCCGGTTCTCCGGCTCCAGGTCGATGGTGAACTCCACCGCCGTGTAGTGCGGCTGCTCCATCCCTTGGAAGCGTTTGTACTGCTTCTCGTAGTCCACCTGCTGTTGCTCCTGCTCGTCGCTGGTGGTGTATTCATTGAGCACCTTGGTGTTGTAGTAGCCCAAGGCGGCCATTGCGCCGAAGAGCAGGACCATCGCGATGCCGGGCAGTTTGGCTATTGCGAAGCGCTGTTTCGCATTGTGCCAGCGCCAGTGCATGGCGGTATCGTTGCCGCGCACCAGGAAGAGCCAGGCCGCGAACAACAGGATCGCTGCGAAGACCATCCAATAGCTGCGGAAGAACAGCCAGCCCGGCAGGTAGGGCCCGAAGCCGTTCATGTCCGAGTACGTGAGCCCGGAGGAACCACTCAGCCGTACCAGGTTCGACTCCACATCCAATGCGCTCCACCCGAAGATGTTCAGCACCACCAGCAGGATGAACACGAAGTATCCCAGGTACTTGTTGTTCACCACGACATGCACGAACATCGCCATGGCCGCGAAGAATGCGAAACCGAGCGTGGTAGGTATGATCAGGTAGGTGAGGTACACCATGGGCTGCAGCCGCGTATATCCGTTCAGCAGTTGGGTGACCATGCCCGCCAACGTGGCGAAGCACATCACCACGACAATGACGGTGACGAGTGCCGCGAACTTGGCCAGCAGGCCTGTGCCAGTTGCCATGGGCAGCGCGTTGGTGATGCCGTCGATGCGTGGATCGCGCTCCTTCCATATCAATTGCCCGGCATAGAAGGTGACGATGATGATCAGGTAGATGAAGAGCCCGCCCTGGATGGCATCGGCCACGTTGTAGGTGACCGGGTAGGTGGTGTTGCCATAGAGTTCGGTAACGAAGGCCAGGGACACGAAGAGCTGCACCAGCCCCAGCGACATGATGAGGATGAAGGGCGTGCTTTTCAGGATGCCTTTCACATCGCCCCAGTAGAGGGAGGTGAACCACCTGCGACGCGCCCTGGCGTCGAAGCGTTGCGCCACCTTGGGCAGGGGCACATGCGCGTAGGAGGACTGTCCGTTGCCATCAACCTCGGCGGTCTTGGCTTTCTGCACGCGGTCCGTGAAGGAGAAGCGCCAGAAGCCGAAAAGGAAGACACCCACGCTCACCGCGATCCAGAGCAGGCGGTTCCAGAGCATCACACCGGCAGCGGGCAGAACCTGCGTGTTCTTGTCCTCCACCGTCCAGTATTTGGTGGCCATTTCAAAGGCTGATCCGCCAAAGGGATCGACCATGGCACCGATGTACTCGTTCTCCAGGTCGCTGGTGAACGCCCCCGCGATGCTGAAGCCCACCAACAACGCGATCGCGGTGATGAAGGCGGCCATGGTGCTGCGCAGAAGCACCGCCACGGCGAAAATGATGCAGGCGCAGAAGAGCACATTGGGGATGGCGAAGAGCAGGATGGCCTGCAGGTGATGCACCATCAGGTTGGGCCCCACGCGTACCTCGTCGATGCCCGGCCACCAACTGCCCACCACGATGCCCAGGCTCACGCCCAGCATGGGGAGCAATGCCACGAAGGTGCTGCCCAGGAATTTGCCGATGAGGTAGCTGGCCTTCGATACCGGCGTGCTGAAGACGATCTGAGCCGTGTTGCTGGTGAAGTCCCGGATGGCCGTGGCGTTCACGAAGGCGGTGACCAGCAGCAGGCCCAGTGTGCTCCAGGTGGCGTACCAGAGGTACACGAGGTAGGGCGCGTTCTTCAACACGTTGCCCACGGCCATGCCGATCTGCACGTTGTCGCTCACCACGGCCGCACCTGTGAGGAAGGCGATCAGCGCGATGAAGATGTACGCCATGGGCTGGCGGAGCCAGTAGCGCACCTCGAAGAGGAAGAAGCGGAGGATCATGCTGCTGCGGTTTCGCGGTTGCTGCGGTGGATGGCTCCGAAGAACACATCCTCCAGGCTGGGCTCGGCGCTCACAAATCCGTCCCCCGGCACACCTTCGCTCATCACGTGGATGATCGGCCGTCCGGCCACCAACTTGTTGCTGATCAATGTGTGCGTGGTGGCGTACTGCTCAAGTTCATGTTTGCCAATGGCCTTCTCCCACACTTTGCCCTTCATGGCCTTCAGCGCATCGTTCGGCGGACCGGCATACAGCAGCTTGCCCAGGTTGATGATCGCCATGTTGTTGCAGAGTTCCTGCACGTCCTGCACGATGTGGGTGCTGAGGATCACCACCACGTTCTCGCCGATCTCGGTGAGCAGGTTGTAGAAGCGGTTGCGCTCGCCGGGGTCGAGGCCGGCCGTGGGCTCGTCCACGATGATCAGTTTGGGATCACCGATGAGCGATTGCGCGATGCCGAAGCGCTGCTTCATACCACCACTGAAACCGCTGATCCGTCGTTTGCGATGTTCCCATAGGTTCACGCGTTGCAGCAGAGCCTCCACCAGTTCCTTGCGCGGGCCCTTGTCCACAACGCCTTTCAGCAGCGCGATGTGGTCCAGCATCTCGTAGGCGCTCACCCGCGGGTATACCCCGAATTCCTGTGGCAGGTAGCCCAGCACTTTGCGTACGGCTTCCTTGTCGTTGAGCACATCGATCGTGCCGAGCATGGCCGTGCCGCTGTCTGCCTCCTGCAAGGTGGCCAGGATGCGCATCAGCGTGCTCTTGCCGGCGCCGTTGGGGCCCAGCAGGCCGAACATGCCGGTGGGGATGTGCAGGCTGACGTTGTCCAGCGCTTTCACGCCGTTGCCGTAGGTTTTGCTAAGGCCGGTGATGGTGAGTTCCATGGAATGCGGGTTGAGTTGCAGGGTGCAAGATGGGGATCGAACGGATAGGAAGAAGGTGGTTTACATGAGCGGTGCCGACGGGGCGATGGGCGGTGTTGTCCCCCCGGGCGCCCCGCCCGGGGGGGTAATTGCGACACCGCCCGTGGGGTTACTGCGACACCGCCCAGATCTTCAGATGGGACGGCGATCCTTTCGATTGGTTACAGTAGCAGCTCGAAAGGCAGGTACTCCGTATTGCGCTCGTACTCCGCAATGATCGCGGCGCGTAGTTCAGCACTCTGGGCCATGCGCTCATAGACCAGCTGTTCCAATTCCTTCACCCGCTCATCGGATGGGTCCGCGCGCAGCTCTTGACGGAAGGGCTCGATCACCGGCGTGTAGGGCGCGTACGGATCGTCCATGTTGCGGACCACCATGTAGCCGAACGCGGCGTGGTGTGCTGCATCGAATGAAGTGCCCAGGTCCAGGACACGGTTGATCCCGGTACACACGTGGGTCACCACCTTCGGCCCTTCGCGGTGTACATAGTAGAAGTGCGCGGTGATCCGTATGGCACTGTCGATGTGCAGCGGTGCGACGCGGACCCCACGGAGACTCGGTGCCATCAAGCGTTGGAAGGCGGTGTCGGCCATCAGAAGGTCATCATAACCTGCCCGGACGGCATAGGTATCCGGGTGGAGCTTCAGCAGCTCCCGCTCGCGGCGAAATGCTTCGGCATAGTTGTCATAGAGGTAGGCGTGATAAGCCCAAAGTGCCGAGAACCGGGCTTCCAGATCGGCATGGCCAAGCATGCTATCGATCCCGGTGTTCAGGTAAGGCTTCCCTTCATATTCAGCGATCTCCATCGTGAACAGGTCCGTGAAGCGGATACTATCTGGCTGGTGTACAAGGGAAGGTGCGGCTACCGGGCAGTCTGCTGGCGCACCTGAAAGGAAGTAGATCAGAAGGAGGGTCGCTGGGAACATGAGGGGAAGATAGGCAGGCGATCCAGTACGATCACGCGGTGCTTTTGGCAGGCCATTGTCCGCTCGTATCGGCTTGTTGTTGTGCTGAATGGTGTTGATGCGCGTGATGTACCGTTCGCAGATCGGTTTTATGCGCAGGGGACGTTTCCTGGGTTTGATGCGTCTACCCCTCGAACACATCGTCCATGCGCCACATCCCACTCCTTGCTGCCTGCCTTTTCATCGGTACCATACACGCCCAGCAGGTCGACTGGCTTCGCAGCGATCCGGTCGCATTCGACCTGAACCCTGGCATGCCGCGCCACACGATCGAAGCCATCTCAAAATAGTTTGCGCATGAGGATCATGGCACAAGCGAGCTGGACGAAGCCCAGGAAGTTGATGCTGTGATACTCGTAGCGGACCACAGTACGCCTGAAGTTGTTGAGCCAGGCGAAGCATCGCTCCACCTTCCATCTCCGCTTGTATCTGCGAAGCTCCCTTCCATCTTGGGATTTTGAACGCCCTGCGCGGTTCGGTGCGATCATGCGGACCTTCCTGCGCTTGAGCTTGCGATCGAGCTGATCGCTATCGTAGGCCTTGTCGCCGATGAGCACTTGGGGCAATTCTTCCATGAAACGCGCGGCCAGCGTTTGGGTCACGAGCTTCACTTCGTGGGTGCTGGCTCCGAAGGTCCGTACGGCGATAGGAAGACCAGCAGCGTCTGTGACGACCATGATCTTGGTGCCTTTACCTCGCTTAGTCGGGCCGATATGGAGCCCCCTTTTTTGGCACTGGAGAAGGTGCCATCGATGAAGCATTCTGTGATGTCGATCTTCCCTCTTCGTTTGAGGTCCTGCGCCAAGGCCCACAGCACCTTGTCCCATACGCCCTGCTGACACCAGCGCTGGAAGTACCGATGGCACGACTGGTAAGGAGGGTAGCGCGGTGGAAGATCCTGCCATCTGGCTCCTGTCCGGCAGATCCATAATACCCCATTGAACACCTCCCGAGCATCCAGTGGCTTCCTGCCACGCGTCTCGGTCCTCTCTTGAATAGGTGAGAGCAGGTCCTTGACCGCTTCCCACTGGGCGTCCGTGCAGTCCATCGTTTTGGACATCGAAAGAGGACATGCACGGTGAAAGGATCAAGACCCTCCCTTCTTCGGTTGTCAAACGCCCGTTGTTCATGGCTCAGGACACCTCAACTATTTTTGAGATGGCCTCTCGCCTCGGCACCTGAGCATCTGGTGAGCATGCATACGGAGACCGTTTCGATCATATACGGCAGTACCGTCTTCGGTACGGTCGCGCTGGAGCAGCTTGATCCGGCCACGGGCGATACGTGGCAGTCGTGCATCCTGTCCGACTCCGTTTCCGTGGGTGCAGCAGTGGTGAGCCCTGTCGGTATCGCTTATTTCTCCGGAAGCTTCATGGGCGATGCACTGGCGTTCTGCGATGGATCCCAGTTGGCCGGTCTCGGTGGCGCCTTCACGGTGAACCACTTCGTGATGGCCTGGAACCTCAATACCGGCCAGCCGCTTTGGAGCCGCAACCTGGACCTGGACTTCCCGGACATCCTGGAACCGGCCGCCCTGGCCGTGGACCCCGAAGGCAACCTGTGGTACAGCGCCATGGAATTCAGCCAGGGCCACATTGTGCGGGTTGATTTCTTCGGCGAGGATGTTGAGGTGCGCACGATAGATGGCATCCGGCGCTTCGGCACCATCAGCTTCGACCCCTGGGGTGGACTATACGTGAGTGGTTCCTGCGAGAATGGTACGCTCACGTTCGGCGGCCAGGACTTTCCGGTGGCAAGCGCCGAGGGCTACAACATGTTCGTGTTGCGCTACCGGCCGGATGGCACGGCCGGTTTCGCTGAATTCGGGACGGATGTCACCTTCACCGATCCCACTGTTGTCGCCACGAGCGATGGACACGCATACCTGGCGGGTCAACTCCACCTGGACGGCGAAGTGTGGCCCGGCCTGCAATTCGAAGGCATGGACTGGGGATCGGATGTGTTCATCGCCATGCTCGATAGCACGGGCCAGTTCCATTGGGGCCGGGAAACACACTCATCCGGAGGGGGCATCACCGGGGATATCGAACGCGCACAGGGTCCCTGCATCGCGGTGGATGCGGGCCACAACGTCTACTTCACCGGTGTAACACGAGGCTCGGTGGAGTGGACCACCGGCGTGGTCAGTGGCGGGCCGGTGATCACCGATCGCCGCCTCACGGTGGTGGCCTTCGATCCGGATGGTAGCCCGCAGTGGGCGGCCAGCAGTGGTCCCAGCACCTGGTTCGTTACCGGGCAGTCCATCACGGCCAGTGCCGAAGCAGATGCTGTCCACTTCGTTTCACATGTCTCCGGCGAGCTCACGTTCGGGCCGTTCACCGTGAACAGCGACAGTGTGCAGGCTGCGGTCTTCGGGCGCATCAGTGTGCTATCCATGGGTTTGGGGGATACGCTTGCACAGGGAGCGATGCAGGTATGGCCGAACCCGGCTGCCAATATGCTCTACGCGGAACTGGATGGAACAACGGTGGTGACTGCCGAATTGCTTAACAGTGCAGGTCAGCGGGTGCGGATCATCACCTTGGCCCCCGGACGTAATAGCATCGATGTGGCCGCGCTTTCGGCGGGACTTTATCTCCTGCGTACGGCGAGGGGGGATGCGGTAAGGGTGGTGGTGGAGTAGTGCCTTGTGGGAATTCCCAATGATCGATCTCCAATGGTCAATGGCCAATTGATGCGCAGTGCCAGTTGGACATTGATCATTCCGTGACCGTCAAGGTCTTCTGATGAGCAAGAGGCTGCTCTCCGGATCTTCCATGAACCGCGCGATGGTATCCAGTTGCTCAGCCACGAAGCGCGCAAGGTCCGCTGCATCGCCTTCTGCATTGGCCAGGAAAACCACCTTTGGTGGAGCACCATGCAGCATGCTCAATTGGTGGAAGTCGTCATCACGGGTGAGCAGAGCATACCCTTGCTCTTTCGCATTGCGCCATATCTGAAGATCGCGCGCACGGTCCATGCGAAGCGGGATCACATGGCTGGATCCTGGAAAGCGACCGTTGAGCACCTGCGCGAGGCGTGGAGGTAGGTTCTGATCGACCAGGAATTTCATGCGGCCGGCGTGACGACCACGATGCGCTTCTCGCGGTCGGCCGCGAAAGCCAGGCAGGCCCGGATGTCCTCATCGGTGATATTGGGGAACTCGGCCACGATCGCCTCGGGTGTCATACCGCTGGCCAGGTAGCCCAGCACGTCACCCACGGTCATGCGCGTGTCGCGGATGCACGGCTTGCCGCTGCGCCGCTCGGGATCGATGGTGATGAGTTTATAGTAGTCCATGGTGGGCTTCTGTAGCCGAAAGATACGGTGATATAAAGGGTGCGTATCACTCATCCCCGAAGAAGTCGCTGTCGATGCGCTTTACTGCATAGGTGCGCTGGGTGGTGACACCGAGGTCGTGGTCGATCATCAGTTGGGTGAGTTCTTCACCGTCGAGCAGGACGATCTTGGTCTCGTTGCGGGGCTGGTACTCACGCGCCTCCTTGGTGAAGGAAGAGGTGGTGATGAAGATGCCCTTCTTGGCGCCCTGCCCGGCCAGCGGTGTTGACGATGGCGGTGTAGCGCCCTATCGGTCCAAGCCCAAGCGCTCAAGAATTCCCATCAAGCGTTGGTTCATTTGGATTAGCTCAGCATTCAGCCGTTCGGATTCCTCAGAACGCCTGTCCAATCGTACCAGCAATTCTTGCAGGACAACCTTATCGAATGCGTGCTGATGCTCAATGGTCGTATATGCGTTCGCCACATTGTTGTGTGACTGGTTGACAGCTCCCGGTTGCCACTCCTTCAGCTCGTCCAGTGACATGCTGTAGATGGCTGCGATCTGTGCGAGCCGTTCTTCAGTGGGCTCGGTCGTGCCGGTCTCATAAAGACTGTAGCTGTTCTGGCGGATTCCGAGCTCCTTGGCCACATAGTCCTGGGTGTAGTTGTGTACGGCCCGGAGTTGGCGCAGCTTCTTGGCCCAAGGGGTGGTCGGCATGGTCTTGATGGATGTAGGGCTGCTAAGTTATCAGCGATGCCGGATATTCTATCGTGTGCATATGGGTCGTTCAACGTGATGTGGTTTCGATGTTTGACGGCAACGCAGCACCTGTTGCGAATTACATACCCCGACCAACACCATGAAAACCCTATCGACCATCGCGCTTTTCTGTGGCGCAGTACTTCTCTCGTCATGCACCAAGGAAGGACCGGAAGGGCCGGCTGGCCCTCAAGGTCCGCAGGGAAATGCGAATGTGCAGTCGCTTACATTTAGTGCGAGCCCAGGAGATTGGAGTTCGATCAGTGGTGGATATGCAATTAACAGGAATGTGCCGATTGTTACGTCGGGCATCGCAAGTACTGGTGCCGTGCTTGTTTATCTTCAATCTGGAAGTCAGTGGGTGGCCATTCCGTTGACGATCAGTGGTGTCACATGGCTTTATGGCTATGGTACCGGTCAGGTTCAGATCGAGGTGAATTCTGCTGCTGCGCCATCGCAAGTGACCGTTTGGAAAGTCGTCGCGATCGCCAGTTCAGGGATGATCACAGATAGCGGCGTGGACGTTACGAACTACGACGAAGTGCGGGACTACTTCGGGCTTGAGGAGTAAGCCTGGTGGCCTGATAAGCGTGAAGAGCCGTTCCTTGCAAGGGACGGCTCTTTTCGTTGTACGTGGGTCCCGCGTGAGGGGGCGCAGCGGCAGCCTGCTGAAGGAGCGGCTGTGCAGCCACGTGCAGCGAGGAGGCGACCGAAGGAAGCCACCGTAGCGCCGTGGATGCAGGCCGGGCCGAAGCAGCTACAGCGCAGCACCCGACCCCGCGCGCTGGACGTTGGGAGGGAAGGGGGGCACGCCCTCATTTATGCCCCGCTTTTCGCCTGCTGCTGCCTCTTCGCCTCGCTGCGCACCTTGTGCAACCGTTCGCTGAATCCACCCTCTTTCTCAAAGGCCCTGGCCTGGCTGTTCACTTGCTTGTCCAGGAGGTGTATGGCGATCTTACACAGTGTCTGTCCCACGTTCGCGCTCAGTTCGGCGTATGCACGGTCCTTCACGGTGCGTGGCGTGCGTGCGGTCCGTGGTCCTTCAACCGCTTGTAGGCGTTCGTCTTTTTCGCGCAGCCACACCATCTGTATCCATCGGGCCACCTCGTCGGCATCTTTGCAGCGCGCGTTGCTCAACTCTTTTCGGCGCGGGTCCATGGGCACCCACAGCGGCAGTTTGCGGTGCTCCAAATACGCCTCGTAATCCTTTCGTAATTCGTCGATGCTGGCACGTGCCACACTGGTCAGGTTCAGTTCCAATTTCTTGGTGGTGGCGCTGATCTTACTTCCTTCGCCAATGTTGCGCTCACCGCTGCGCGCAGCCTGTTCCATCTGGTCCGCCGTGCGGCTGCCCGCCGGGATGTAGCGGTCCACAAAACGCACGGTCACCGCGTAGAGCAGTTTGGCCACTTGGTAGCTCACCAATTTCTCGTAGCCGCCGCTGGGTTGAAGGATGCTGGGGCTTTCTGGAGTAGGCTTTCCCATGGTTCTAAAAGTAGTTTCGTTTGTTTAAAATGGACTCTAATGGACGGGAATGGACCCGCCTCCGCCTACCATCCGCCCAGGTCCATTTGTGTCCATTCTTGTCCATTGCATTTGTGCCTTACCCTTGGCCTAGCTCCTCCTGTTCGCCAACAACACCGGCGCCTGCCCATCGAACGGATTGTCCATCCGCCCGATGCTCTTCGCATCCATACCCGCCGCGCGCATCACGGTGCGGTCGCCGAAACGCTTGCGGATCTTGTCCATCGCTTGGTACAGGTTCATGGCCTCCTGTGTATCGGTGAAGGCATCCATCTGGTGCCCACCGCCCACCAGGTGACTGAAGCGCACGCCGATCAAGCGGATCCGTTGGCGCCGGTCGTACAGCGCGCGGAACAGGTCGTGTACCGCGGGTAGTATGATGTGGTCGCAGGCCGTGTAACCGATGCGGATCTGTTTGGTGTGCGTATTGAAATCGGCATAACGGATCTTCACCGCGATGCAACTGGTGAGCTTGTCGCCCTTGCGCAGTTGGAAGGCGAGGCTCTCGGCCATGGCGGTGAGCAGCCCTTTCAGTTTCACCACATCGATCGTGTCGCGCTCAAAAGTGCGTTCGGTGCTTATGCTCTTGCGCTCGTGCCACGCGATCACCGGACTATCATCAATACCGTTCGCCTTGCGCCACAGCACAGGGCCGTGCTCGCCCAACAACCGCTGCATCAGGTCCACCTGCAGCTCCTGCAACGTATGGATCTTCGCCACGCCCATGCTGCGCAACAGGTGCGCCGTCTTCTCGCCCACGCCGGGGATCCGCTCAATGGGCATCGGCGCCAGGAAGGGTTTCTCCGTGCCGCGCTCCACATACCATTCACCCGCGCCTTGTTTCGCCTCACCGGTGGCCACCTTGCTCACCGTCTTATTGATGCTAAGCCCGAACGAATTCGGCAGCCCGCTGTCCTTGATGATCTTCTGCCGCAGCTCCACCGCCAGCTTGCGACTGCCGTGGAACTTATCGGTACCGCTCAGGTCCACGTAGAACTCGTCCACGCTGCTCTTCTCGAACAGCGGCACGTTCGCGCGGATGATCTCCGTCACCTCATCGCTCTTCTTCAGGTACGCGCCACTATCGCCCCGCAGGATGATCGCCTCCGGGCATAGCTGCTTGGCCATCTTCATCGGCATCGCGCTGCGCACCCCGAAGGCCCGCGCCTCGTAGCTGCAGCTGGCCACCACCCCGCGGTCGCTATCGGCACCGATCAACACCGGTCGGCCGTTCAGCTTCGGCTCGCGCAGGCGCTCCACCGAAACGAAGAAGGTGTTGAGGTCCAGATGTAGGATGGTGCGTTCCATCAGGAATGCGGTGAAGGGGGGGAGGGCGGTGAAGGCGGTGAAGGGGGCGCCTCACGGGCTATCCGCTTTGGTCCCGTCCTGCCAGGCCTGCGGTGGCGGCGCTCCGGGGTCCCCTCGTTCCTCGGGGCCTCCTCGCAGCACGCCTCCGCAAGGCCCAGCGGGCCGGGCGCCGCCGCTGCTATCCCGGGCGCGCAGCCTCGTTCATCACCCATACGTTCGCCCGGCGCTACAGGTGCATCTGTCAGAGGTAGAGCATGCCCTCGGCGGGAGGCATTCCCATTATCTGATCGTCTGATCATCTGATCTTCTGATCCGCCCTTCATCCGCGCTCCTGTATTGACAGTTTACTCGTCATATTGCATCCGACAATTTAGTCATTACATTTGTCCGTCGGATAACTGATCAGCGATATGATGGGAACCCTGGCAGTCAACATCCTCCGCAAGTCCCCCCACACGGACCTCCTGCCCTTGGAGCATCTGGTAGTGGCGGAACCACCAGCCGATTACGGCATCCCGGTGCCCACCGATGAGCAACTCCTCGGCCAGCTCCATGTCATCCGCGGCCAGCGCGTCATGCTGGACCGCGACCTCGCCGAACTCTATGGTGTGGAAGTGCGTGTGCTCAAGCAGGCCGTGCGCCGCAACATGGACCGCTTCCCCGAGACCTTCATGTTCGAGCTCACCTTGGAGGAGGACCACGCTTTAAGATCACAAATTGTGACCTTAAAGCAGGGCGAGCACGGCAAGTACCCGCCCTTCGCCTTCACCGAGCATGGCATCCTCATGCTGGCCAACGTGCTCCGCAGCGAGCGGGCCATCGCCGTCAGCATCCGCATCATCGACCTCTTCGTGCGCATGCGCGAGGTGATGCTCGCCCACAAGGACATCCTCCTGCGCCTGGAGCAACTGGAGCGCAGGGTGGGGGAGCACGGCGCCGGCATCCAGGTGCTCTTCGACTACCTCAAGCAACTACTGGCCCCACCCTCCGAGCCGCGCAAGCGCATCGGCTTCAAACCCGACGAAGCATGAACGCCGCCCCGGATACTCTGCTCCAGGAGCCGCCCGCCCGCTACACCGCCGTGGCCCCGCCCGATGCCGCCATCACCGGCCGCATCCATGTGATCCGTGGCCAGAAGGTGATGCTGGACCGCGACCTCGCCGAGCTCTACGGTGTGGAGACCAAACACCTCAAGCGCCAGGTGCGGCGCAACAGCACCCGCTTCCCGGAGGACTTCATGTTCGAGCTGACCAGGGAGGAGTTCGATGATTGGAGGGGCCAATTTGTCACCTCCAATTCCGGTGACTGGATGGGGTTGCGTTATGCACCCATGGCCTTCACCGAGCAAGGTGTGGCCATGCTCTCCAGCGTGCTGAACAGTGAGCAGGCCATCTTGGTCAACATCCACATCATGCGCGTCTTCACGCGGATGCGCGAAGTGCTGCTCACCCAACAGGAACTTCTTCGCAAGCTGGAGCAGCTGGAGACCCGTGCCGATGGCCACGATGTGGACATCGCCGCCATCCTGCGCGCCCTTCGTGAGCTCACCGAGCGGCCCGCACCACCGCGCCGCCCCCTCGGCTACAAGCGCAACGACCCATGACCCGCACCCGCATCCAAGCAACTGTCAGCCGTCAACCTTCATAAGACACTCTTCCCATGGCCAACCCCCTCTTCGGTCCCAACATCAAGCTTCTCCGCCAGCGCCGTGGGCGTTCGCAAGAGGAGGTCGCCGCAGGCCTGGACATCAAGCGCTCCAGCTACAGCGGCTACGAGAACGGCAGCGCCGAACCGCCCTTCGACCTGCTCATCCGCATCAGCGAGTACTACAAGGTCAACATCGATCGCCTGCTGAAGGACGACCTGACAGCCCTGGGCGAAAGCCAGCTCGGCATTCTGGAGCGTGGCGGCGATGTGGACCTCAGCGGCCGCCGCCTGCGCGTGCTGGCCACCACCGTCAACAGTGAGGACCGCGAGAACGTGGAACTGGTGCCCGAGAAGGCCAAGGCCGGATACGCCGCCGGCTATGCCGATCCGGAGTACATCAGCATCCTGCCCACCTTCCAGATGCCCTTCCTCAGCCGCGACCGGAAGTACCGCACCTTCCAGATCAGCGGCGACAGCATGCCGCCCGTGAGCGATGGCTCCTGGGTCACGGGCGAGTACGTGCAGAACTGGCAGACCATCCGCGACGGCCAGCCCTACATCGTGGTCACCAAGGACGAGGGCATCGTCTTCAAGGTGCTCTACAACCAGCTCAAGGAGAAGGGCAACCTGCTGCTGTGCAGCACCAATCCGCTCTACGCGCCCTATGAGGTGGCCGTGGGCAGCATCCTGGAGATCTGGAAGTTCGTGCACTTCATCAGCGCCGAACTGCCCGAGCCCAACATGAGCCGCGACGAACTGGCCCGCAGCGTGGTGGAGCTGCGCAAGGAAGTGGGCCAGCTGCGCCTGGCCATGGAGCAGCAGGGGAGGCTGGCGTTCTGAGCGAATTCCGCATTCAGACCATTCCCGATGAACCGATGCGCGGCGTGGATGGTCGGGGTATGTGATGGCGTTGAGCGACATTGATCTGTGGTGAGGGGTATACGGCATGTGAAGTTTTCCACGATCCTTGGGCATAGGCCGTGTAGTGTTATACATTGTAAATTCCAATTCTTTCGATCATGAACACCCAACACCCAACACCCAACACCCAACACCCTTTGGTGCTTGGTTCGTGCATGGTGGCCTTGTTGGCCGCTGTTGTGCTTGTGGCTTGCCGGAAGGATACCATTCCAAGCCCTATTTCTGCTGATGCTGCGATGGCTTCAAGCAACGTGACAACACGTGTACAGGCCTTCATCGCTCAGGCTCGTGGCAGCGATCCCAACAAGATGGCGGCGGCCATGACGGCGGACAGCGCCGAATGGTATGTGGAAGCAGCATTGAATTACAGCGTGGCCAAAGCTTGGTTACCATGTGTTGATCTGCTCATGGACAGCACTGTGGTCACGGTCCCAAGAGGACCGGCAGGTATCGCGGTCGCAGAGGTGTATGAGGCCTTCAACGCGTTGAGCGTATCATTGGCCGAGGTGAATGTGGACGATGCCCAACACGTGGCCATCGTGGATGTGCTGGCCAAGTCATCAGAGAACGAGTTGCGCCTTGAGGTCCGGTACCTGGTCGGTTCAGGCTATGGCAAGACCTTGAACACCACTTTCGGAGAGAACGATGCCTGGCTGTGGGGTGGATCGGGTGGATGCAATTGCGGCCCCAACCAGGTTTACAGTGATATGTGCGCGCATGCTCACATCCAGTACCGCGTCAATTCAGCGGTGGCGGTGTCCATGGGGCCGGAAGACTATTGGACCAACGTGGAGACATGGTTTATTACCCAGTACGCTACAGACATAACGACCAAGAACTATCACTGGTCTGAGTTCTACAACCCCAACAATACCTCCGGCAAATCCAATCAGGACTATTGGACCTACATATGCGGTGGTAGCAGTTGCAGCACCTGCCTGCTCACGGACGACATGAGTTACCACACCCAAGGCACTTACGATGCGTTGATGTGGATCAAAGCGGAGCATTGTCCGAGCAAGACGCCCTATGCTGCCACGGTAGGCTGGGAGTCTGGTGGTGGTGACAATTGGCATATCTGCTCATTCACCTACGGCATCAAGCAAACCGGTGGCGGTAGCTGATCATGAGGTGGCCAGTTTGCATGTTGTTGGGCCTCCACCCGTTGTGGCTCCACGCCCAAGGGGAATGGTCGCTGATTTTCGATCCAGTACCGTCGAAGGTGGCGGTCTATGACGCTTTGGAATTGCCGAGTGGAAGGTTCGTGCTCTCTTTGGTATCCCATACTTCCAACATGTTCTTAGGCGCACCGATCACCCGTACATGGGTAGTTGGCGTTTCTGAGACAGGCGGTCAAGAAGGTCTGTCAGAGTTGACGAGCGGTATGGACAGGTCCGTTTGGGTGCCGCAACTCGTTCAGCACGCGGATGACAAGTTGACGGCTTTGGCAATGACCTGGTACCATCCAACTCTTTCCGCCTATGACATCACCCGGTACACCCTGGGCCTGGATGGCGCTTTGCTCGGTGCAACAAGTTTTGTCTTGGATGATGACAGCGAAAGGATATGGATCAGGAACGTCTCTTTGTTGGATGGCGGTGAATTGTATGTCGCAGGGGGATTGGTGGTGGAAGGAAGTACCGTCCCCAATCGATTATTGTTGGTGAGAATAGACTCGGATGGACCCGAATTCCAAGCGAGCGTTCAAGGCAGCGGGCCGGGTATCAGGATCGGCCACCATGCACTCTCTGTGGATGGTACCGTATTGGCCTCGATTGAAGGAGGGGGCCCAGACATCGGTCCAAGTGGGTTCGCGAAGTATCTCCGGTTCGATGACAACTTCAATGTTGTGGGTGGCTTCGCGATGACCTCCTTGAGTGGAACAGGGAATTTGGTGCCACCTGACAGCGTATTGAAGGATTGCATGTACATGACCCTCTTGGAGGGGGACACGATCATTTCGTCTGGCAGGTATAACCCTATTTCATCGGGTATGCGAGCCGCATTGATACGATTGGCTCCAGATGGTGCATATGCGGGCATGTTCTTGCCCAGCGGAGCGTTCTTTCAAGAAGGGCCTGCGGGTATACAAGGTCATGATCTGACGCCCGATGGCAAGCTGCTATTTGCGAGGATCGAGAATTTCTTTACCGGTCCACCCAACTATGAAGTTGGTGTGGCCCCTTCCCGTGTAAGGGTCTATCGCTTGGACACCTTGCTCAATGTGGAATGCGAGTTCCTGCTGGACGGCTTCGAGGACAATGCCTACTATTACCTCATGCGCATCAAAGCAGCCAGCGATGGTGGTGCCTTGCTCATGGGTTCACGCCGCGATCTGAACACCATGGAGCAGCCCCGGGGCTGGATCATGAAACTGGGTCCCGACCAGTGCTACACGGGCCTTGGGGAACATCCCGTGTACGGGGAGTCGCAGTTGTATCCGAATCCTGGCTCGGACGGATTCACGCTGCTGTTGAATGGACCGGTGCTTCGTCGCGGACGCTTGCTGCTTTATGATGCCCAAGGTCGGGAAGTGGCCGAATATCCCATCAACCAAAGCGTGGCCCAAGTGGATGCCCGGCATCTGTCTTCGGGAATGTACCTCTACCGTGTGCTGGATCCAACTGGCGTCCCTGTCGACGCGGGGCGCTGGATCAAGGAGTAGACATGGAGCAGCAGGGGAGGCTGGCGTTTTAGTAGCGAGTAGCGAGTGGCTGTACACAGGGCACGCCCGCCGAGTGGCGAGTGGTGCGCCTACGGTCATTCTGGGGCGCCCCACTCGCCACTCATCACTCGCTACTCGAAACTCCTAGCCTCTACTGAAGAAATGAACCTTCACCCGTTCATCTTTTCAATGTTATGCCAATGTTAACCACCGGTGAACCTTGTCTTATCTTTGGGCGTTCAACGTTCCAAAGAAGCCCCGTTCACCATGCGTATCCTCCTTCTCACCCTCGCGCTATTGCTGGCCGCTGCCACGCAGGCCCAAATGTTGCTGGGCCAGGAGCACTGGCCGGACGGCACTTTGAAGAGTACCGCCTACCGGGCCGGTGACCGCATCCACTTCATCACCTACCACGAGAACGGGAGGATGAAGGAGATGGGCAGCTACCGCAACGGCAGGCTCGATGGTCTATGGAAGCAGTACACGGATACCGGTGCCCTGCTCACCCGCGCCAACTTCCGCAACGGCAAGCGCCAGGGGGTGTGGGAGTTCCGCACGGCGGCCGACAAGCCCCTGGGCATGTTGAGTTATGACAACGGCATCCTCACCAAGGGCGAGCAGTACAACGACCTTGGTGATGTGGTGGCCCGGAGGGACTATCCCTGAGTTCCAGGATACGACGAAGTGGAAGGCGCCCGGTGAGGGCCCGCCTACCGGCAGGCAGGTGCCTTCGTCGTTCTGGTCTAGCCTTTCTTGAACAGATTCCCCTCCTCCAGCATCGCCTTGAACTCGATGGCGTTGCCATCGGGATCCTCGATGAAGAGGCTGCGCTGTTCGCCCACTTCACCCTTCATCACCGTGTTGGGCTCGATCAGG
This sequence comes from Flavobacteriales bacterium, assembly GCA_026129465.1. Taxonomy (NCBI): domain Bacteria; kingdom Pseudomonadati; phylum Bacteroidota; class Flavobacteriia; order Flavobacteriales; species Flavobacteriales bacterium. The sequence goes on along the minus strand of JAHCIA010000001.1, from coordinate 1,334,249 downwards.
AAGGCGATGCCCAGCTTCTTCACCTTGTCGCGCAAGCGCCGCCAATCGGCGATGTTGAGCACCACGCCCCAATGGTTGCTGGGCACGCTGCTCTGCGGATTGTACACCCGCGCCGTGCGGTAGGTAAGGGGCACCTCCTGGATGGTGAGTTGGTGCCCGAAGAAGTCGTAGTCCACCCAGGTGGCGGCGCTTCGTCCCTCCTTCAGGCCGAGGAAGCTGCCATAAAAGGCCTTCATGCGTTTCAGGTCGGTGGTGGCGATGGCGAGGTGGAAGCGGCCGTCCATGGTTTGTTGGATGTGCCACCAAAGTAGCTCGGCCCGCGATCATGGGATCGCGGGCCGGGCTTGTGGATATCAGCAAGTGCCGGTTGACGGCCTTCCGGGATCAATCCCGGTCGTCATCGTCCTCATCCGCGTCCGTGTCACCGGCGTCGTCCTCGTCCGCGTCATCCTCGTCATCACCGCCATCGTCATCCACGTCATCCGTGTCGTCATCAGCGGTATCCACATCATCGGTCTCGATGTCGGCCGTGCTTTCGTCCAGGTCGGCTTCGCTGTCGCCACCGCTTTCCTCCTGGTCCAGGAACTCATCGATCTCCGCACGGCTCTCGGCGTTGATCTTGATCAGATAGAGGGCTTCGGGCGTGCGCAACTCGATCACCCGCAGGATCTCGCCCTTGGCGGTGGGGATGGTCTTGATGTGCGTGGCGTCGATCCCGTCAGGATATTGTTCCTGCAGGGTCTCCTTGAGCTCGTCGGTCAAGGTGTTGAAGGATCGGATCAGGCGCTGCATGCGGTGCGGTTCACATGTCGAGGACGTACGCAAATATGAGGGGCGCGACGATGGTGGCGTCACTTTCGATGATGAATTTCGGCGTGCCGATGTCGAGCTTGCCCCAGGTGATCTTCTCGTTGGGCACGGCGCCGCTGTAACTGCCGTAGCTGGTGGTGCTGTCGCTGATCTGGCAGAAGTAGCTCCAGAAGGGGATGCCGTCCCGCTGCAGGTCCTGGTGCAGCATGGGCACCACGCAGATGGGGAAATCGCCGGCGATGCCACCCCCGATCTGGAAGAAGCCGATGCCGTCCTCGCCGCAGTTGTTGGTGTACCATTCCGCCAGGAACATCATGTATTCGATGCCGCTCTTCATCATGCCCGGCTTGCAGTCGCCGCTGATGCAATGCCCAGCGAAGATGTTGCCCAAGGTGCTGTCCTCCCAACCGGGGCAGATGATCGGCAGGTTCCGTTCGGCGGCGGCCACCATCCAACTGTCCTTGGGATCGATCTGGTAATACTGCTGCAACACGCCACTGTTGATCATGGCGTAGAAGTACTCATGCGGAAAACGTCTGTTGCCGCTCTTGTCGTCGGCGGTCCACAGGTCGGTCACGTGCTTCTCCAGGCGTCGGAAGGCCTCATGCTCGGGGATGCAGGTGTCGGTCACGCGGTTCATACCGCGGTCCAGTAACGCACGCTCCTGCTCGGGGGTGAGGTCGCGGTAGTTGGGGATGCGCTCATAGTGGTCGTGTGCCACCAGGTTCATCACGTCCTCCTCCAGGTTCGCACCGGTGCAGCTGATGATGTCCACCTTGCCCTGGCGGATCATCTCGGCCAGGATCTTTCCGAGTTCGCCGGTGCTCATGGCGCCGGCCAGGGTGATCATCATCTTGCGGCCCTGGCCCAGATGTTCCTTGTAGCCCTTCGCGGCATCCACCAGCGCGGCGGCGTTGAAGTGCAGGTAGTACTTCTCGATGAAATCACTGATCGGTCGTTGGCTCATCTTCTTGGCGGGCTTCGGCGGGGGCGAAATATAGAGGCGGCGTTTCGTTCGGATGTTTCGCGCGCGATCAGAGGTTGCGTTCCAGCCATTCGGTCATCAGCTCATACAGGTGCAGGCGCGTGGTGCCGCCGTAGATGCCGTGGTTGCGGTCCGGGTAGGCGAACTGGTCGAACTGCTTGTTGGCCTTCACCAGCGCGTTGACCATTTCGGCGGCGTTCTGGAAGTGCACGTTGTCGTCGGCCATGCCGTGGATGAGCAGGTATTTGCCGCGCAGTTTGTCCACGTGGTTGATGGGGCTGTTGTCGTCGTAACCGGAGGCATTGTCATTGGGCAGGCCCATGTAGCGCTCGGTGTAGATGGTGTCGTAGTAGCGCCAGTTGCTCACGGGGGCCACGGCGATGGCGGCCTTGAAGAGGTCGGCGCCCTTGGTGATGCACAGGCTGCTCATGTAGCCGCCGTAGCTCCAGCCCTGGATCCCGATGCGTTCCGCGTCCACCCAGGGTTGTTGCGTCAGCCAGCGCGCCGCGGCGATCTGGTCCTCGGTCTCGTACTTGCCGAGCTGCCCATAGGTCATGTGCCGGAATTCGCGCCCGCGCCGGCCGGTGCCGCGCCCGTCCACACACACCACGAGGTAGCCCTTGTGCGCCAGCAGGGAATACCACAAGTGGTTGCGGCCGCCGAACACGTCCTGCACCTGGTTGCTGTTGGGTCCGCTGTACTGCGTCATGAACACCGGGTAGCGTTCGCGGCTCTGGAATCCCCTGGGCTTGATCATCCAGCCGTTCAGCGTAACGCCCGCTTCGGTGGTGAAGGAGAAGAACTCCTTGGGCATCAGGCCATATTCGGCCACGTTGCGCCGCAGCCGTTCATTGTCCTTCAATGTGCTCACCAAGCGGCCGTTGCCATCGTGCAGGGTGATCACCGGCGGATCGTTCGCCGTGCTGCGCGTGTTGATGAAAAAACGGAAGCCCGTGCTGAATTCCGCGTCGTTCACACCGCCCATGGGCGAGAGCCGAGTGATCCTCTTCCCATCGAGCGTCACGGCCTGGACCTCCTGTTGCGCCGGTCCGCCCTGGCTGGAGGTGAAGATCACGCGCCGCCCCTTCTCGTCGATGCCCTTCACTTCGGCCACGTCCCACGCGCCGGAGGTGAGCGCCCGGGGCTGACCACCGAAGGGCACATGGTACACGTGGTTCCAGCCATCGCGCTCGCTGGAGAGCACGAAACCCTTGCCGTCCGCGGTGAAATGCAGGTCGTCGGTCACTTCCACGTAGGTGGCGCTCGTTTCGCGGTACACCACCGTGGTGGGCGGCGGCAGCATGCGTTTGGACAGGTCGGCGGTAAGGATCTCCTTCACACGTTGCAGGCGGTCCATGCGCATGAACCAGGGCATGTCGTCGTTCGCGGTGAACCCGAGGCGCGGGATGTATTCCGCATCGTGCGGGATGGTGAAGGTGATGCCGCTGCCGATCTCGTACACATGCAGGCTCACCCGGCTGTTGTCCTCACCGGCCTTCGGGTACTTGAAGCGCACGTCACGCGGATAGAGCTGGCCCTGGTACATGGCCATGTTGAACTCGCGGACTTCGCTTTCGTCGCTGCGCAGGAAGATCAGCTTGGTGCCTTTGGGGCTCCAGGCGTAGCCCTGCACCAGCGTGAATTCCTCCTCGTAGACCCAGTCGGTGGCGCCGTTCAGCACTTTGTTCCACATGCCGTCGGTGGTCACGCGGGTTTCCTTCATGGTCGCCAGGTCCACGATGTAGAGGTCGTTCTCGCGCACGAAGGCGGCACGCTTGCCGTCGGGGCTGAAGGTGGCCAGCCGTTGCTTGGGGCCGTTTGGATCGGAGAGCGGTGTCAATTTCCGCGTGGCGCGATCGAACACATAGTGGTGGGCGAAGTAGCTGTAACGGTACAAGCGCTCGGAGCCCGTTTCCACCATCACCTTCTTCTCATCGCCGCTGAAGCTGTAGCCGTCGATGTCGATCGGCGCGGAGGCGCCTGGTGGAAGAAGTTCGCCTCCGCGCAGGATGTCGTCCACTTTCCTGCCCGTGCGGTACGCGTAGCGTGCGACCACCGCCTCCCCGCCATCGGCCTCCAGGGAGGTGTAGTGCAGCCCGTCGTTCATGCTGACCAGGCCGCCCACGTATTCGGCGGAGAACAACGGACCGGCCCAGATGTCCCTGTTGGTGAGGGTCTTCTGTGCGTGGAGGAAAGTGGCGGGGATCAGCAGGGCCAGGCCCGCCACCATGGAGATGTATCGCATGTGAAGCATGGTGCGAATATCGGGGGCCGTCCGCTACCCCCGTCCCATTATTCCGGATCGCCGTAGCGGTCCAGCTTGGGAATGGTCACCTGCACGCTGATGGTGCTGTCCAAGGCGCCTTGGAAGTTGGGCCACATGTGGGCGAAGGCCTGCTGCCTGCCGTTCACCAGGATGGCGATGCCCAGGCCCGTGCCTGCACCATTGCCGGTGACCACCGTTGGGCGGGCGGTCAGCGTGGCCAGGTCGCCCACCTTGCCGGGATGTTCCTTGCGCACCAACGTGCCCCCGATGCTGTCGGTGCCGAGCGTGCTGCCCGCGAGGGCCCAGGTGATCTCGCAACCGGCGCATCTGGCCCAGTAGCCCACCGTCACGGTGTCCTCCTCCTTCTTGCAGGCAAGGAAGGTGGCGGCGATGGCCAGGGCGTAGGTGAAGCGAAGCATGAGGCGAAAATAGCGCGGCGGCGGTTCAATGTTCCACGAAGTCCATGTCGCGGCTGAAGGTCTCCCGCGCGCGCAACGTGGCCCACAGGGCGGCGCCGATGCAGAGCAGGCCCACGAGCAGGGCGCTGGTGATGCTGCCCACGGGCACGGCCAGCCACTTGAAGGCGAGGGTCACCGGCAGCACGCTGCCGCGCACGAAGTTGGGCGTGGTGGTGGCGGCGGTGGCGCGGATGTTCGTGCCGAACTGCTCGCTGCTCACGGTGACGAAGAGCACCCAGTATCCGGTGGCGATGCCCAATGCGAGGCAGGTCCAGTTGTAGAGCGCGATGGAGGCGCCGTTCAGGCCGAAGAGGAAGAAGAGTGTAAGCCCCAGGTTGAGGAGGAGGTAGAGCAGGATCACCTTGCGGCGGCTGCGCCAGAGCTGGCTGAGCAAGGCGCTGAGCAGGTCGCCGATGCTGAGGCCGATGTAGGCGTATTTGATGGCGGTGCCGTTGATGCGGCGCAGACCGTCGGCGTCGAGCGCGCTGGTGTCGATGCCCAGCGCGGGCACGAACACATCCTGCGAAAGGTTCACGAGCGTGCCGATGACGAACCAGATGGGCACGCCGATGAGGATGCAGCCGAGGTAGCGCAGGAAGCGTTCCCGATCGTTGAACAGCAGGCGTATGTCGCCCTGCCGCACGATCTTCTCCTTCATCCTGGTGAAGAGCCCGCTTTCGAAAGTGCCCAGGCGCAGCGCCAGCAGCACCAGCCCCATGGCGCCGCCCACGATGTAGGCGATCTGCCAGTCCATGAACTCCCGCCCGGTGATGGCCAGCAGCACGCCGCGCAATTGCTGCCCCTGCGCGTGGATCTCGGCGGCGAACACGGCGCCCAACGCACCGAAGACCACGACGATCATGGTGCCGTAGCCGCGTTTCTCGCGCGGCATGGTCTCGGTGATCAGGGTGATGCCCGCGCCCAGTTCGCCCGCCAGGCCCACACCGGCCACGAAGCGCACCAGGGCGTAGCTCGTCACATCGAAGGTGAAGGCGTTGGCGATGTTGGCGATGGAGTAGAGCAGGATGCTGCCGAAGAGCACGGTGATGCGCCCCTTCTTGTCTCCCCAAACGCCCCAGAGCACGCCACCCGTGAGCATGCCCAGCATCTGCCAGTTGAAGAGGTTGATGCCCGTCTCCACCAGCTGCGGATGGCCCGCGCCCAGGATGAATTCCAGGCTCTCGCGCTTCACCACATTGAAGAGCACCAGGTCGTAGATGTCCACGAAATAGCCCAGTGCCGCCACGGTGATCAGCAGGCCGGTTCGGAAAGGGGTGATGGTGCGATCGGTGCCCACGTTGCTCACGTCAAGATCCCTTGCTCAACACTGCCTGCCGGAAGACAGGCTCCAATATTCAACCCTCAACCTTCCCCCAATATCTCCTCCACATTCCCCTTGATCATCCCCGCGATGCGCTCCATCGGCAGGTCGTTAGGATCGGTGCCGAAGGGGTCCTCGATCTCCTCGGCGATGAGTTCCAGGCTGGCCATGACGTAGAAGATGAACATGACCACGGGGATGGCGATGTAGCCCAGCGAGAACACGAAGCCGAAAGGCAGGGTGAACACGTAGACCACGATGAACTTCTTGATGAAGCTGCTGTAGGAATATGGGATGGGCGTGTTCTTGATGCGCTCGCAGGAACCGCAGATCTCCATGAATCGCACCACCTCGCGATCGAGCGCCAGCAGCTGTTCGCCGGTGATGCGGCCTTCGCGGTGCAGCAGCATCAGCCGTTGCTGCATCACCGCGGCCACCTGGGCGGGCACATGCTTGCTTCGGTCGAAGTCGGGGATCTCCGGGTGGGGCTTGCCGTCCAGCGCCAGGCGGGTCTTCTCCAGTTGCAGGTGCAGCCGCATCTCGTGGGCGAAAAGGGCGATGCTGCGACCGAATAGCGAGCGTGTGCTGCGGTCCTCCGGCGCGATGTGCGCGGCGATCTTCAGCGCCAGGTTGCGGCTGGTGTTCACCAGGTCGCCCCATTGCCTGCGGCCTTCCCACCAGCGGTCGTAGGCGGTGTTGGTGCGGAACACCAGCAGCATGCTGATGGCGAAGCCCAGGATGCTGTGCATGATGGGCAGATTGCTCACGAACTCGCGCGAACTGAGCCGCATGTACTTCACTTCCAGGTAGCCCACCACCAGGGTGAACAAACCCACAAGGACCAGGAAGGGCAGCAGCTTGCGGAAGGTGTCGCTGCGGTGGAGTTCCAGCGCCTTGAACCAATCGCGTGCGTCGTAGGCGATCATGTCCTTATTCGTAATGGCGGCGCACCAGGCGCTGGAACAGCCGGCCCGGCAGGATCGTCCTCAACCGCACGCTCAGCTTCTGGATGCCCGTGGCCACCACGTAGCTGGGCCTGGGCTTCGGCGTGGCGATGATGCGTGCCACCACACGGGCCAACTCGTCGGGATCGCGGCTGTAGTGCATGCTGCCGCCCAAAATTTCCATGGCGCGCTCGTAGCCGGCGCGGTGCGCATCACCGATCGTGTCGGGGCGCAGGCGGCTGTCCTTGATGTCGGTGTTGAATTCACCGGGTTGCACGTTCACCACCTCGATGCCGAAACGTGCCACCTCTGTGGACAAGGCTTCGGCCCAGCGGTCCAGCGCGGCCTTGCTGGCGCTGTAGAAGCCGCGGTAGGGCAGGCCGAAGTTGGCCGCCACGCTGCTGATGTTGATGATGAGCCCGCGCTTCGCCTGGCGCATGTGGGGAAGCACGGCCCGCGCGACGCGGTGTGCGCCGAAGAGGTTGGTGTCCAGCAGCCGCTGCGCCAGCTCCACGGGCGTGTCCTCGATGGGTCCCTGGATGCCCAGCCCGGCGTTGTTCACCAGCACGTCGATGCGGCCTTCGCGGCGGATGACCTCCTCCACGGCGGCGGCCACGCTGGCCTCGTCGGTCACGTCCATGCGCAGCAGTCCATAGCTGTTGGGCTCGGGCAGCTGGTCCGCTCGGCGGCCCGTGCCGTACACCCGGTGGCCCATGGCGCTGAGTCTTTCGCACATGGCACGGCCCAGCCCGCTCGTTCCGCCGGTCACCAGCACCACTTTCACGAATTCGCTCATGGCGGCCGAAGGTAGGCGGGGCGTTTCAGTCCGCGCGACGCAGCATCTCGTCCAGCACTTCCTGCTTGTCCGGTAAGGCGGCATGGAGCAATTGGCCGCGCGGCAGTGCCAGCAGATGGTCGATGGTGGCGCGCTGCTCGGCGTAGCGGGCGGTGAAGCGGGCGAACTGCAGCAGGGAGCGGCCTTCGTCCTCGCGCTCCAGCAGCATCAGGTTCAGAGCACGGTCCACCTGTGCGCGCCAGGGCAGACCCTCATCATCGCTTTCCGCTTCGCGCGCCGCGAAGAGCCGTTCCGCCAGGGCATATTCCGGGAAAGCCAGCAGCGTGTCCCCGCGGATCTCGTGGTGGATGCCGGCCGTCATGGCCAGCGTGGCGTCGTAGGGTCGCAAGGCCCGTGCTTCGGTGAGGGCCTGCACGGCCTTCTCGTCGCGCCCCAGTTGGTCGTTCAGCAGGAAACGCATGTAGTGTGCGTCGAAGAGCGCGGGGTCCAGCACCACGGCGGAATCGAGCAGGACCAAGGCGCGATCGGTATCCGCGGGGTACCACGAGGCCGCGAGGCGCAAGGCCTGGAGGTGCATGCGCCTCGCTCCGGCGGGATCGCGTTGCGGCGTTCGCACCACCGCATTGCGCGTGCATCCGGCCACCGTCAGGAGGATCACCGCGAGGAGGGCCGCTTGACGCATGGCCGCGAAGATCGCCATCGGCAGGCATCGCTCAGACCTGTATATCCGCGGCGTGGAATGGCGGCGCTTTCCGTCACATGGCGCACCACCGGCCCGTACCATTGCCCCAGCGAAGGGCTCCCGTGCCACGCTGATGCGGAACGCGGGGGCCACGTTCTGGTCGGCGGACCGCCCAAAGGCACAGCCAGGGCGGTTCGCTGTTTTCGGGGGCGGCGTTCCAATGCCGAACTTCGTCATAGCGGTACCCGGCCATTCATCCAAACCCCGATCGCCATGAAACAGATCGCCGCCTTCTTCCTGTTGCTGTCCTGGACCATCCCGGGCAGCGCCCAATTGCAGGTGTCCACCTCGCTCACCCCGCAACAACTGGTGGAGGATGTCCTCCTCGGGGAGGGGGTCACCGTCTTCAATGTCACCTACAATGACGTCTTGAACCCGCTTGGTGACAACCCCGCCATTGGATCCTTCGCTGCGGAGAACACCGAGCTCGACTTGAACTCCGGTATCGTGCTAGCATCCGGATATGTCACGAACACACCTGGTCCCGCATCTGGATTCATGAGCGACTGGCTCGGTATCAATCTGGCATCCGATCCCGATCTGACCACTATAGCTGGTGTAACCATCAACGACAAGTCGGTGCTGGAGTTCGACTGCACACCCGTGGGTGATACGCTTTTGATCGATTATGTCTTCGGGTCCGAGGAGTACCCGGAATGGGTCTGTGCTTTTAACGATGTCTTTGGGTTCTTCCTGAGTGGACCGGGTCTTTTGGGACCCTATTCCAATGGAGCGGTGAACATCGCGTTGGTGCCTGGATCCAATACGCCGGTAGGTATCAACACCGTGAACAACGGCTTGCTCAACGACCCGAATTCCCCAGGATGTGCTGCGCAGAACCCGGACTACTTCCTGGACAACGAGTTGGGGCAGCACGTGGTCTTCGATGGCCTCACCGTGGGGTTGACCGCCTTCGCCGTGGTGCAGCCCGGTTCCACCTACCACTTCAAGATCGGCATCGGTGACGCCTTGGACACGGCCTTCGACAGCGGCGTTTTCCTGGGTTCCTCCAGCTTCCGCAGCTCGGGCATGATCTCCACGGGCATTCCGGAAACGCCGCCCGCCCTCGGCCTGGAACACCACGGCGATGCGGTGGCCATCCTGCTGCCCACCGGCACCCAGGGCGAGTTGCTGCTCTTCGGCGACACGGGCCAGCTGATCCGCTCCCAGCGCGTGGACAGCGACCGCGTGTGGTTGGACCTGGGCGGACTGCCCACGGGCCTTTACACCGTGCGTGTACTGGATGCGCAAGGCCTGGCGCCGCTGCGCTTCGTGAAGGGCTGAACGCAGGGGGATCCCAAGATTGATGCGTGCTGTGTTGGACCATGGCGCCCTAGCGTGGTACCTTCATTGCGTCGCACTTGATCTTCCTCCGTCATGAAACAACTCCTTACGCTCGCGCTCATCGCTGCTGTGCCAGTAACCACAAAGGCCCAGTTGGCGATCACGCCCAACCTTTCCACGGCCGAAATGACCGAATTGCTCGAAGGCTTCGGCATGACCATCCTGAACGTGGACATCCAATGCGCCGGCCAGGCCTATGGCCAGTTCCAAGGCGACTCCGAGTTGCAGATATATGAGGGCGTGTTGCTCACCACGGGTGATGCATCCCAGGTCGCCAACCCGGCATCCTTCTTCGCCACTTCGTTTACCAATTCGGGCGGTGATCCCGACTTGGCGGTATTGGCGGGAGTGCCCATCTACGATGCCTGCGTGCTCACTTTCGATTGCATCCCGGTGGGTGACACGCTGCTGCTGAACTTTTCCTTCGGCTCCGAGGAGTATCCCGAATTCGTCTGCACCTATTTCAATGATGTCTTCGGGCTCTTCCTCAGCGGACCAGGCCTCAGTGGCCCATTCACGGACAATGCGATGAACATCGCCACGGTGCCGGGAACCAGCGTGCCCATCGCCATCAATACGGTGAATGGAGGAGACCCTGGGCTGGGCGGTCCGAATTCACCGTGTGTCATGGCCGATCCCAACTTCGAGGACAACAGCATTTACTATGTGGACAATGCCACGGGTGAGCATACGGCCTACGATGGCTTCACGGTGAACTTGGTGGCCTTCGCAGCCGTGGAGCCGGGTCAGACCTACCGATTCAAAGCGGCCGTGGGTGACGCCGGTGATGGCATCTTCGACAGTGGCGTCTTCGTCGAAGCCTTCAGCTTCCGCAGCAACGGTCTCAGCACCTCCATTCCCACGGCCTCCACACCCGCTCTCGGCCTGGAACACCATGGCGATGCGGTGGCCATCCTGCTGCCCGCCGACACCCAGGGCGAGTTGCTGCTCTTCGGCGACACAGGCCAGCTGATCCGCTCCCAGCGCGTGGACAGCGACCGGGTGTGGTTGGACCTGGGCGGACTGCCCACGGGCCTCTACACCGTGCGTGTGCTGGATTCGCAAGGCCTGGCGCCGCTGCGCTTCGTGAAGGGCTGAACGCGGAGGCAGGGCGCTACCTTCGCGCCGCCTCAGCGTCATGGCCAACAAGCCTTCCATTCCCAAGGGCACGCGCGACTTCTCCCCCGAGGAGATGCTGCGCCGCCAGTACATCTTCGACACCATCCGCACGGTGTTCCAGCGCTACGGCTACCAGCCGCTGGAAACGCCCGCCATGGAACACTTGGACACCCTCACCGGCAAGTACGGCGAGGAGGGCGACCGGCTCATCTTCAAGGTGCTCAACAGCGGCGATGCCTGGGCCAGGATCGATCCCAACGTGCAGCAGCATTTGCGGGAGGGACGCGGCGTGCCACCCGGCCGCCTGGCCAGTGAACTGTGCGAGAAGGCCCTGCGCTATGATCTCACCGTGCCCTTCGCGCGCTACGTGGTGCAGCACCAGAACAGCATCACCTTCCCCTTCAAGCGCTACCAGATACAACCCGTGTGGCGTGCCGACCGGCCGCAGAAGGGGAGGTACCGCGAGTTCTACCAGTGCGATGCCGATGTGATCGGCAGCACCAGCCTGCTGAACGAAGTGGAACTGGTGCAACTCTTCGATGACGTGTTCCGCGCGCTGGACCTGCAGGTGGTGGTAAAGCTCAACGACCGCAAGCTGCTCACGGGCATCGCGGGCGTCAGCGGCCAGCCGGACAAGGTGGTGGACCTGGTGACGGCCATCGACAAGCTGGAAAAGGTCGGCCGTGATGCGGTGGAGGAGGAACTGCGTGCGAAGGGTGTCACCGATGCGGCCATCGCGGCGATCGCGCCCTTGTTCGATCTGAAGGGCACCTGGCCGGAGCAGCGTTCCAAGCTGGAAGCATGGCTTAAGGACCAGGCCATCGCCCAGCAAGGCTTGAAGGATATCGCATTCATCTTCGACACCGTGGGGCCGCTTACGCACGCCACACTCGAATTCGATCCCACCCTGGCCCGTGGCCTGGACTATTATACCGGCGCCATCTTCGAGGTGAAGGCCGCCGAAGGCTCCCTGCGCAGCAGCATCTGTGGCGGTGGCCGCTACGACGACCTCACGGGCATCTTCGGTCTGAAGGGTATGAGCGGCGTGGGCATCAGCTTTGGTGCGGACCGCATCTACGACGTGCTGGGCGAGGCGGGCAAATTCCCGGAGGGGCTCACTTCCGCATCGCGGCTGCTCTTCGCCAACTTCGGCGAGCAGGAGGCGAACCAGGCCTTGCGCTTGCTGCGCGAGGTGCGCGCGGCGGGCATCGCGGCCGAACTCTATCCCGATGCGGTGAAGATGGCCAGGCAGTTCAAGTACGCCGACGACAAGGGCATCGCCTATGTGGCCATCATCGGTGAAAGCGAACTGAAGGAAGGCACCGTGGCGCTGAAACACTTGAAGACCGGCGAGCAACGCACCATCCCGCAGAACCAACTTTTGACCGCCCTCAAGGACGGGATCGTTTGAGGCCACGAACTTTCACGACTTTTCCGAGCTCCCCCGATCTCCCATCTCCAACCGCTCAACTTCCACCGAATGAGCCACCATCCCATCGGCACCATCGGCATTTCGCTGGAAGAAATGGGCGCTCTGCTCGAGCGCGGCACCAGCATCACCCTGAGCCCCGCAGCGCGCGAGTCCGTGAAGCAGAGCCATGAGCATCTGCTGCGACGCTTGAAGGACAGCGATGAGGCGGTCTATGGGATCAACACGGGCTTCGGGGCCTTGCATGACAAGCGCATCCCCAAGGACCAGCTGGCGCAGTTGCAGCGCAACCTGGTGATGAGCCACGCCTGCGGCAGCGGCGATCCCGTACCGGCCGAGGTGGTGCGTGCCATGCTGGTGTTGAAAGTGCAGAACATGGCCTTCGGGCACAGCGCCGTGGCGCCCGCCACCGTGAAGCGCCTGGTGGACATGTACAATGCGGACATGCTGCCCGTGGTGTACGAGCGGGGTTCGCTGGGCGCGAGCGGCGACCTGGCCCCCTTGGCGCATCTTGCGCTGCCCTTGATCGGCCTGGGTGAGGTGGACCTGAAGGGCAAGCGCATGGGCAGCGCGGCCGCGTTGAAGAAGCTCGGCTGGAAAGCGCTGGAACTCGGCCCCAAGGAAGGTCTGGCCCTGCTCAACGGTACGCAGTTCATGGCGGCCTATGCGGCGCTGCTCACACGCCGCGCCATCCGTATCGCCGATCTGGCGGATACCGTGGCGGCCCTCTCGCTGGATGCCTACGATGGCCGCTTGGAGCCTTTCCACCCGGCCGTGCATGCGGTGCGCCCACATCCCGGACAGGCGGTGGTGGCGGGACATATCCGCGGTCTGCTCGCGGGCAGCAGGATCGCGGCGCGCGCCAAGGAGCATGTGCAGGATCCGTACTCCTTCCGTTGCATCCCTCAGGTGCACGGCGCCAGCCGCGATGCCATCGCCTACGTGGAGCGCGTGGTGGAGCGTGAACTGGAGAGTGTCACCGACAACCCCACGGTCTTCGACGACGAGGACCTGATCCTGAGCGCGGGCAACTTCCACGGCCAGCCGCTGGCATTGGCGCTGGACTTCCTGGCGATCGCCGCGGCCGAGTTGGGCAGCATCAGCGAGCGGCGGACCTTCAAGCTCATTGGTGGTCAACGCGGATTGCCCGCCTTCCTGGTGGCGAAGCCCGGCCTGCACAGCGGCTTCATGATCCCGCAGTACACCGCCGCCTCACTGGTGAGCGCCAACAAGCAGCGGTGCATGCCCAACAGCGTGGACACCATAGACAGCAGCAACGGCCAGGAGGACCATGTGAGCATGGGCGCCGCCGCCGCGCTGAAGACCTGGGACGTGGTGCACGACGTGGAGCGCATCCTCGCCATCGAGTTGATGTCCGCCGCACAGGCGCTGGAGTTCCGCCGCCCCGCGAAGACATCCCGCGCCTTGGAAGCCTTCGTGGCCGCCTTCCGCAAGGAGGTGCCCTTCGTGGAGGCCGATACCGTGATGCGTGATCTGCAGGAAGCCGCCTTGCGTTTCGTGCGGAGTTGCCCGTTGCCCGGTGGAAGGAGTTGATTTCCTGTGACCCTCCGATGCACGTTTACCTCCTGCCCGGACTGGCCACCGACAAACGGCTTTTCTCGGGTCTGCGGCTGAAGGGCTTCGAGGTGCGGGTCCTGGAATGGCCGACGTATCGGAAAGGGGAGGGATTGCCGGATATCGCCGCGCGGATGGCGCCCTTGGTGGATGCTGACCGTCCGCATGTGCTGGCCGGGGTGAGCATGGGTGGCATGGTGGCCCAGGAACTGGCCGCGCTCACCAAGCCCAGGCACGTGGTGCTCATCTCATCGGTCACCGGCCCGCAGGAGTTTCCGCTCCTGCTGCACTTGGGTAGGGGGCTTGCCCTGTATCACGGCATCACCGACGGCACCATCCGCCTCACGCGGCCCTTCCGCCGGTTCTTCGGCACACGGGACGCGGAGCTGGCTTCCCTGTTGCACCGCATGGCCATGGACCAGGGTGGGCTTCAGATACGCCGCGGGGCCAGGGCCATTCTGCACTGGCAGGGACCGCGCTGGCAGGGACCGGTGACCCGCATCCACGGCGATGCCGACCGACTGCTGCCCATGCGCGCCCCGGCTGACCACGTGGTGCGGGGTGGCACCCACCCCATGGTGCTTACCCGGGCCGGAGAAGTGGACGCCATCCTGGGGCGTGTGCTGCGCGGCATCGTGGAAGGGGAGGCGGAGATGGCATCGTAGCGGGCCATTGGTTCGTGGCAATGGCCTATTCGTCCCTGGAAATTATGCCTTCGTCGGGCAACGCATCGGCTTGGATCCCCGTCCTTTGCATCGTCCACGGTGGATATCCCCGGCGCTTCCGCCCACACGGCACGCGGCATCCACAGCTACTTTGCTCACCCCGAAGCCGGGTATGCTCCCCATACGATCCATAGCCTGCGGCCTGCTGGCCCTTTTGAGCCTCACACGCGCCAGTGAAGCGCGTGCGCAGTGCACCGCCAACGCCGGCAACAATTTCACCGCCTGCCAGGGCGCTACAGTGAACCTTAATGGATCGGCTACGGGCAGCGGGCCATTCACTTACAGTTGGTCGCCCGCCACTGGCCTGAGCAGCACCACGGTGGCCAACCCGGTGCTGACCGTACCGGCCACCAACACCACTTACACGCTCACCATCACCGACAGCAACAACTGCCAGGCGACCGCGCAGGTGACGGTGACGGTGAACCCCACCGCATCGGCCATCCTCACCAGCAGCAACGCCTCTTACACGGTGTTCAATGGGGTGCCCACCTTCTTCAAGTGCATGTCCAACGCCACGTCGAACTACAGCTTCGATTTTGGCGGCACTGCGATGCCGGGCAGCACGCACACCATCAACTGGGGCGATGGCTCGCCGGTCTTCACCGCTACCGGGACCACCTGGCCCACGCAGGGCCATGTCTATAGCCAGGGGATCTACACGGTCACCTACACCATCACCCAGCCCAATGGCTGCAACGCCTCCCAGACCTACAGCGTGTTCCTGGGGACGAACCCGGCCGGGGCCTTGGTGAATCCGGGCAGCACCACGGGTTGTGGCCCGTTGCAATTGACCTTTCCCATCGTGGGCTGGGCGAGCAACACGCCCGGCACGATCTACACGATCACCTTCAACGATGGCACCCCGCCGATCGTGTACGATCACCCGCCGCCGGCCTCCATCACGCACCTGTTCACCACGGGTTCGTGCGGCACCACCAGCAGCGACGGGGTGAACACCTACCAGAACAGCTTCTCGGCGAACATGCTCGTGGAGAACCCCTGTGGCACCAGTGGCAGCACGGTTCTGCCCATCGTGGTGAGCATACCGGGCATGGCCGGCTTCACCATCTCGCCATCGAACCCGGCCTGCCTGAACTCCACGGTCACCTTTGGCAGCACCAGCACGGGCAGCATGGTGATGGGCAACGTGTGCGCGAACAACCCCGCGTTGCTCTGGAGCATCTCACCGGCCACGGGCTGGACCACGGGCGGACAGTTGGGCAACCACAACGGCTACATCGGACCAGACTACGACCCCACCTCCTGGACCGTAGGCAGCACCAACCTCGGCGTGAATTTCAACACGCCCGGGACCTACACCATCACGCTCATCGCCGCGAACATGTGCGGCAGCGACACCATCTCGCAGACCGTCTGCATCGAGCCGCCGCCGGTGCCGGCCTTCGTGGTGGACCCCATCGTGGGCTGCGCGCCGATGACCGTGGTGCCGGTGAACAACAGCAGCAGCCCCAACAGTTGCAACACCACCTTCCAGTGGAATGTGACCACCACGGGAAACAGCTGTGGGGCTACCCCGCAGTGGAGCTTCGGCGGCGGAACGAACGCGAACTCGCTACAGCCGCAATTCAACCTGACACAGCCCGGCAGTTACACCCTGCAACTGCAGATGCAGAACAGCTGTGGCACCTTCAGCACCAGCCAGGTGGTGACGGTGAACGCACCGCCGCAAGTGAACACTTCTTCGTTGCCGGGCATCTGCGCCGGGCAATGCGTCAACCCCAGCGCCACGGTGCAGGCCTGCGGCACACCGATCACCAGTTACGCCTGGACCTTCCCGGGTGGCACGCCCGCCAGCGCCAACACGCTCGTGCCCGGCCAGGTCTGCTTCAGCAACCCCGGCGATCCCACGGTATCACTGACGGTGACCAATGCGTGTGGATCGGCCACGTCCAATTCCAATATCGCCATCGGCACTCTGCCGCCACAGCCCGTGGTGAGCAGCAACAGCCCGGTATGTGCGGGGCAGACGATCTCGCTCAGCGTGGCCACCGTACCGGGGGTGACCTACAACTGGACCGGCCCCAACGGCTTCACCTCGAACCAGCCCTCGGTGACGATCCCCAACGCCACGACGGCCAACGCGGGCGTATACACGGTGACACCGGTGAGCAGTGGCTGCGCAGGGCCGCCCGCGTCGGTGACCGTGACGGTGATCCCCGCGCCCGTGCTCGTGATCTCGCCACCGAGCGCCGCGGTCTGCATCGGTGGTAGCGTGACACTCAACGTCAGCGGCGCCGGCAACTACCAATGGTTCCAGGGGGGCAACCTGTTGGGCACGGGTCCCACGCTCACTTTTTCGCCCGGCGCCACCATGACGGTGACCGTGACGGGCGACCAAGGGGGATGTCCTGGCAGCGCCACCGCGGCGATCACCGTGAACCCCCTGCCCGTGGTGAACGCCGGACCCGCACAGACCTTCTGCGACCAGCCGATCCCGGTGCAACTCAATGGATCGCCCGCACCCGGTACCTGGAGCGGCCAGAACGTGACGGCCGGTGGTGTCTTCACGCCCGTGCCCGGTGAATGGGGCAGCTTCACGCTCACCTACACGCACACCAACGCCAACGGCTGCACCAACAGCGCCACCACCACGGTGACCGTGCAGGAGCTCACCTTGATCGCGCAGACGCAGCCCGATACGGCCGTATGCGTGGGCAGTGGACCGTTGACCTTGCAGGCCACGCCGCCCGGCGGAGTCTGGACCGGTGCCAGCCCAGGTGGGGTCTTCATGCCGAATGCGGTCGGTTTCCACACCGTCACCTACAACTACGGCACGGGCACCTGCCTCACCACCGACCAGATGACGGTGGAGGTGCTCGCCGCGCCTAACCTGACGCTGCCACCGGCCTTCGCCCTGTGTGCTGATGCGGCCCCGGTGGACCTGCCAGCCACGCCCGCCGGAGGGACATGGTCCGGCAATGGGGTCACCGGTGCTCCCTTCCAGTTCGATCCAGGGGCAGTGGCACCTGGGAACCACACGCTCACCTACAGCTACAGCGATGGCAGCGGTTGTGCGGCGAACGGCCAAGTGGTCGCCACGGTGAACCCCTTGCCCGTGGTCAATGCCGGTGTGGACCTCACACTTTGCGACCAGCCCGTGCCCTTTGTGCTGGGTGGATCACCGGTGGGCGGCACATGGAGCGCCACCTGGATGGACGTTACACCCGGCGGCACGTTGACGCCGGGTGGCGTGGGCACCGATATGCTCACCTACACCTTCACCACGGCGGCGGGATGCATGGCTTCGGACAACATCACCGTGGATGTGGTGCCCATTGACGAACCGGCCCTGGCGGGTGATGATGAAGCCTTCTGCGTGGGCAGTGGCAACGTTCAATTGACCGGCCTTCCTTCGGGCGGTACATGGAGCGGTCCGCAGGTCACACCGGGTGGCTCTTTCAATACCTCGGTCCCGGGCTTGTACACCCTCACTTACAGTGTCGGCGGCGGCACATGCCTCACGCAGGACCAGGTGACCTTGACGGTACACGCGCTGCCGATCGTGGACGCAGGGAATGATATCGGCGTCTGCCTCGACGGTGGTCCGCAGACGTTGACCGCATCACCGGCCGGTGGGACCTGGAGCGGTGTGGGGGTCGATCCCGTGACCGGCGTGTTCGATCCCCTGCAAGCGCTGCCCGGCGGCAATCCGGTGACCTACACGTGGACGGATCCCATCACCGGATGCGTGAACAGCGACAATGCCTTGGTGACGGTGCATGCGCTGCCGGTGGCGGACTTCAGTCACGGGCCGGTCGCCTGTGTGGGCGCGTCATTCAGCTTCACCAACAACAGCACCGGCGCCAATGCCGCACAATGGACCTTCGGTGATGGTGGTACCAGCAACGCGCTGGACCCCGCGCACACCTACACCGCCACCGGCACCTACACCGTGACCCTGACCGCGGGCACCGGCGCGGGCTGCACGGATGTGAGCACGAGCACCGTCACGGTCTGGGCCGTGCCACAGGCCGAAGCCATCCTGAGCCCCACGACCGGCTGCGGTCCGCTTGAAGTTGGTTTCACCAACAACAGCTCCGGTGAGGGCATGCAGTTCAATTGGAACTTAGGTGGACTGGGCCAGAGCACCGATCCGGCGCCGCCACCATTCACCTTCCCCGCCGATCCGTTGCAGGTGGCCACATACAACGTCACGCTCACCGCGAGCAACGTGTGCGGGAGCCAGCAGGACACGCACCCGATCACCGTGCTGCCCACGCCCACGGCGGTCTTCGCACCGGACCTCAACATCTATTGCGCCTATGCTGACGTGCCCTTCGGCAATGCCAGCTACGGCCTGCCTGATGGCTTCATCTGGGACTTCGGTGACGGCAACACGTCCACCGCCGCCACGCCGATCGTGACCCACGGCTACCCGGTGGAGGGCGATGCCGAGGAGTTCACCATCACGCTGGTGGCTTACAACGCCTGTGGCAGCGATACCGCACAATACACCATCACCATCCTGCCCAACGAGGTCACGGCCTTCTTCAACACCGATCCCTTCCAAGGCTGTGCGCCGCTGAACGTGACGCTCACCTCCTTCAACACCGGTGACACGGCCATGGTGTGGGACCTCGGTGACGGCAACACCAGCCTGGCCTCTTCGCTGGACCATACCTACAACCAGCCCGGCAGCTACACCATCACGCTTTCCGCCTACGGTTGCGGCTTCGACCAATACACGCAGACCATCACGGTGCTGCCTTCACCTGCGCCTTCCTTCACCTCCATGCCCGCTGCGGTCTGCGTGGGCGAGCCCTTCACCTTCACCAACACCACACCCGGCGTGACCGGCGTGCTGTGGAACTTCGGCGATGGCACCACCTCCACCTTGAGCACTGTGCAGCACACCTATGCGAGCAGCGGCAACTGGCCCGTTACCCTGACGGTAACGGCCGCGAACAACGGCTGCACCGCAAGCATCACACAGAACGTGAGCGTGCTGGTGACACCGGTCGCGGCCTTCACGCCCGTACCCGGTGATGGCTGCGTACCGCACCAGGTGGCCTTCCAGAACGGGTCGCAGAACGCCACCTTCTTCACTTGGGACTTCGGTGATGGCAATACATCCGCGCAGGCCGCACCATTCCATACCTACACCGCGCCCGGCACCTATACCGTGACGCTGACGGCCGCCCTGGCCAATGGCTGCCAGGACACGCACACGGCACAGGTGGTGGTGCATCCGCTGCCTGTGAGCGCCTTCACCTTGTCAGGTACCGAAAGCTGCACAAGCCCCTTCACCGTGCAGGCGAACAACGCCTCCATGGGCGCCGTGGGCTTCAATTGGGACCTGGGCAATGGTGAGACCTCACTGCTGAACAACCCGCAAGTGACCTACACCGCGCCGGGCGTCTACAACATCACCCTCACCTCGGTGAACCAGTTC
The DNA here is from genome assembly GCA_026129465.1 of Flavobacteriales bacterium. Lineage (NCBI taxonomy): Bacteria > Pseudomonadati > Bacteroidota > Flavobacteriia > Flavobacteriales > Flavobacteriales bacterium. The sequence continues at coordinate 1,314,319 of JAHCIA010000001.1, read as the reverse complement.
GGATGCGTGCACAGCAGCAGCCAGACGGTGACCGTGTACGCCACGCCCCTGGCTGGATTCACGGTGCTGCCGCAACCGGCCTGCGCAGGCTATCCGGTGATATTCAGCAACACTTCGCAGAACGCCAGCGGCTTCCAATGGTGGCTGGGCGATGGGTCCGGATCGCAGGCCGCGTCGCCGATGCATGTGTATGATGCCCCAGGACTCTATGATGTGACGCTGGTGGCCACGGGTGGCGGCGGTTGCACGGACACGCTCACGATACCCGGTGCGGTACTGGTGCATCCCACACCCGTCGCGGACTTCAGCACGGACACGGTGGCGAGCCCACGCAATGCGGTGCGCTTCAACAACCTGAGCCAGGGCGCCACCACCAACCAGTGGGACTTCGGCGACGGACTTGGCAGCACGGACACGCATCCCGTGCACCTTTTCGACGCGGACGGTGGTGGCTGGACCGTATGCCTGGCGGTGGCCAACACCTTCGGATGCACCGACACCATTTGCCAGTGGGTGCCGGTGAACGCCGATCCCGGGATATGGGTGCCCAATGCTTTCACGCCGAACGCGGACGGAGCCAATGACGACTTCCTGCCGATCCTCAACGGATACGACCTGTGGAACTACCGCCTGCTGATCTTCGACCGTTGGGGCGAGGTGATCTTCGACACCACCGACCGCACCAAGGGCTGGGATGGCCGCGCGCGCGGCCGCGATGTGCAGATCGGTGTGTACGTGTGGAAGGTGGTCCTGGAACGCGATGGTGACGCGCGTGACCACATCGGCCACGTGACCGTGGTGCGCTGACCGCTCAGCGCATGATCGGACCGTCGATCGGGTCCTCCTCGTCGAGGCTTTCCCCGCAGCGATGGCAGAAGCGCGCTTCCGAATGGTGCTCTGTCTGCGCGCAACGGCGGCAGACGCGTTTCTTGTCCTTGCCGCGTCCGCCGCGTGCGATCTCCACACTGACGATGCCCGTGGGGATGGCGATGATCGCGTAACCGAGGATCATGATCGCCGAGGCCATCGCCTGGCCGAGCGCCGTCTGCGGGGCGATGTCGCCGTAGCCCACGGTGGTGAGGGTGACGATGGCCCAGTAGATGCTGCGCGGTACGCTGGTGAAGCCCGCCTCGGGGCCTTCCACCAGATACACCAGGGTGCCGAAGACCGTGACCATGGCCAGCACGGCGAGCATGAAGACCAGCAGGCGGTGCCGGCTGGCCACGAGCGCCACCAGCAGCAGCCGCGCCTCGTCCACGTATTGGAAGAGGTTGAGGATGCGGAACACGCGTGTGAGGCGCAGGGCGCGCACCACCGCCAGTGCCTGGGCACCGGGGAATACCAGACTCAGCCAGGTGGGCAGCGTGGCGGCCAGGTCCACCACGCCATAGAATCCGGTGACGTAGCGTCTGGCGTTCTCGCTTATCCAGATCCGTGTGAAGTACTCGATGGTGAACAGGATGGTGATGGTCCATTCCGCTGTACGCAGCCAGGTGCCGTACACCTCGCGGATCTCGCGCACGCTTTCGAGCAGCACGAGCGCCACACTGATCAGGATGGCCACCAGCAGGCAGATGTCGAACAGGCGCCCGCCCCAGGTGTGCGTGCCGAAGATGATCACACGCAGTCGCTGACGGAGGCGTTCACGTTCCAAGGACATGGTCCTAAGGTAGTTCCGGCCAACGTCGATGGGATCCCGCTCAACGCTCCGGCACGCTTGGCGTACCACGTACCGCGCTCATGCGCACCACGCCTGCCGGCAGCGGGCCGGCATCGGCTTCGCCATGGACCAGTTCCCATGGCAGCGGATCACGAGCCGCTATGCTCGTGACATGTCCAGCGAGCATGGGCAGGCCAGTGGAAGCCGCTGGCAGTGCAGGTGCGATGATGCTGTCCGCCGGCATGGTGCTTAGGACCGGGGTCCCGTCGCGTGGCACCCTGCTGCGATCGTCCATGGATTGTGCGGAGGACATTACCGGCATGGCCAGCAGGATCGACAAGGCCACGTTGTGGAAGGTGCATCGCATCGCTGTCATTGGGGAAGCACGATGATGGAGAGGGATCCCTGAAGCACGCTGTTGCCATCGCCGAAGACCACGCCATTGGTCCCCAGGTTCTTGGCGGTGACCACCGAGTAGGTCCACGAGCCTGGAGGCACATCCACGATGGCCGTCATGCTGAAGTTCTCGATCGTGGTGACGATGCCGCCATTGTTCACCGCCAGCACGCGCTTGTATCCACCACCGCCAGGGAGCAGGGCCCCATTCTGCAGGATGACCACATCGGCGCTGGTATAGCCCGTGGTGGCCGCGCTCAGGGTCTGCATGCCGCCACCCAAGGTGATATGGACCCGGCTGGGCACATCCACGGTAACGACCTGTGTCAGGTCGGGCACGTTGATGAACGTGTTGTTCACCGTGACGGTGATGCCACTGTTGGTGTAGCGTTGGTAGGTGGCCGGGGTGGTGCAGAGCCTCAGCCAAACGGTGCCGTTGAAGAACCAGAACCCATCCAGACCATCGGTCTGGTAGACCAACAGACCCGTGGCGGGCGCCGCGATGGCGGTGCGCTGGGCGGCCGTCATCCGGGGGGTGAGCAGGCCTGAAGTGGTGCTGCTCACATCCAGCATGGCCGAAGCCGCAGGTGCCGCTCCGGTGGCATTGATGCCCACATTCTGGGCATGTGCTCCGCCAACCAATATCAGGCATATGAGGAGGACGGTAGGGCGCATGGGCTTCATGCTTTGGAATGTTGAACCTACACCAGTTGCGGTGCCAAGTCAACGAAGGGTCCGCCCGGGACCAGGATCACTCGCGTTGGCCGCCCAACGCACCCCGTGTCGCCTCCACGTTCACTGGCGTCTCGTACTTCGGCGCGGGTTGCCAACGTCCGCGGTAATCCACTTCACGCGTTCCATTCGGTCCGCTGAGCGTTTCGTTGGCGCGCTGGGCCACCACGCTCCACGCGAAGGGCGCATTGGAGGCGCCGTTCATCAACTCCACCACTTCGAAGCCCTGCGCGCTCTTGTTCGTCACATACACCCCGTTGCATTCACCCTCGAGTTGCACGAACACCTTGATGGGATGCTCGCTGTCAACCAGGATGTTCTTGCTGTAGATCGGGTCGAAGGAGATCCTGGCGCGGCCGTTCACCAGTTGGCCCATGCCGTGGTCCTGGAACAGGGCGTCCGGCGCTTCCGGGCATATCAAGGCTACGGACCGGTCTTCGAGGTCCTTCACCACCGTGCCCACCAGGCCGGTGCCGAGGATCTTCCAGTAGCCGGGGTTCCATAGACCCACATTCCATTGCGCCCCGAATGCATCCTGCATCAAGGCGGCCTGGCCCACACCGCCGGTGGTGTAGAAGTGGTAGGTGGAGGTGGTGAAGCCCGTGAAGGCACCACCACTGCCCGCTGGCATATAGAAGGATACCAAGTTGTTGCCGGCGCCCACCACCGCTGTCCCATTCACATTGAGGTTGCGGCCCCAAAGGCCGAATCCGTTCGGACCGCCCGCCTGGCCATGAACGCCATCCCAATCTCCAGCGGCGACCCCATAGATCGCCGTTGGCAAGCCGGCGGAAGCGGCGACATGGAACTGATAGCCAGCCGGTGGCGCTGCGTTGTTCACGCTCACCTGGCCATTCGCCTGGATGCGCATGCGCTCCAAGCCTGTGGTGGAAAGGCCCAAGATGTTGGCACCGATGCGGTACATCCCCAAGTTCGTGTTCGCGCCCCAGCTATAGAAGGGCAGGGCCGCCGTGCCATCGGCCATGGCGTGCACCTGGTTGGCGTTGGGGATGCGGAAGCGCTCCACGGCGTTGGTGGAGAAGCCCAGCGTGCTGGCCAGGGGGCGGAAAATGCCCGTGTTGTTGTTGGCGCTCCAAGAGTAGATGGGCAAGGCGGCCGTGCCATCCTGGAAGGCCCACAGGCGGCCACCGGTGCCCGCCGCACCGCCTGTGCCGGTGCTGATCTCGAAGCGTTCCAAGTTGTTGGTGCGCAGGCGCAATGCCACGTTGTCCGTGGTGCCCAGGAAATTCGTCGCCGCCACCGTGCCCGCGTTGCCAAGCAACTGCCAGGCGACGCCGTCTTGGGCGAAGCGCACCCATTGTGCGCCACCCCAATAGTAGTAGCCGGGGCTTACGGCCGTGAGCCCGGCGCCGGCCGTGTTGGTGTTGTACACCAGCAGCGAGGCCGCTGGCCCCACCACAGGGGCGGCCACGTTGGTGGCGGTGAGGGCGATGCGGGGCACGAGCAGGCCCTGCTTGGCGTTGGCCGGCAGGGCGGTCACATCGATGTCCAGCATGGCTGATGCGGCAGGGGCGGCCCCATTGGCGTTGATGCCCACGTTCTGGGCCAGCGCATACAGGGGCAACAAGGGGAGCAGGAGCAGAGCAACAGGGCGGAGCATGGAGTGATGGCGGCGCTATGGACGCCACGCTGTGAAGACGTTGCAAGCCCCCTTCAGGATGCCCGGCCAACCGGAATAGAAGTTCAGGGCCGTTCCGCAGGAATACCGTCGCTGAAGACGCCTTCGGCCACTTTCCATTGGCCGGCCATGGGCCCGGCCGGAACGCGCATGCCCACAGGGGTGGCTTTCGCCACATCGTAGCCATAGGTGTCCCAATCCGTTGGCCAGTAGTGGATCGCACGGGGGTCGGGGCGGTTCCTGGCTTGGGCGGCAGCGGGTTCATGCTCCGGTTTGAGCCAAGCCGGCCCGGGAGCTTGCGGGAATCGACCTTCTCCGAATCCTGTTCTGGGCTTCACCACCAGTTGGTAGTCGATCGTGCCACTGTGCTGCCCGCCATTCAACTCCACGAGGTCGAAACCTGTGGCGGTCCGGTTCGTGATCGCCACACCATTGAACTCGAGCATGTCCACCGGCGTGCAGAAGACCCGTACGGGATATTCCTCCGTGACCATGATGATGCTGGCCAGGATGGGGTCGAGGTCAACATGGGCCTTTCCATCTTCCAGGCGAACGGTGCCATAGTCCTGGTACCAATATTCTGGTGCTTCCGGTGCGGTGAGCATGATCCGGCCATGATCGGGTGTGGGAATGATCTCACTCACGGCATTGGTCCCGGTGATCTTCCTGTTGATGCCGCCCACCGAGGTGCCCACATAGGCGAAGGCCTGCGACAAGCCAGCATAAGTGAAGCTTTCGAAGTAGCCACCTGCCCTGGTGGTGGTATTGGTGAAAGCGAATCCTGTCACGCCGAAGGCATCCTGGTTCTGTGCGTTCGCCACGCCGTCCACACCGACGGTATAGCCCGGATTTCCCGCTGTGGCGGCGCGGTTGCTGTATCCCCGGCTGGCGATCTGATACCCCCCGAGCACTGCACTTGTCACGTTCAGTTGGGCATAGATGCCCGGCGGATTGAAGGTGGCCGTGTTGTTCTGCACGTAATTGTAGTTGGCTATCCAGACATCGGAGAAGCTGATGTTGGCGGCCACCGTGGCGGCCCCGGTGCTTTGGCTGAACGTGCTCGTGTAACCGGCCGTGGGGTTGTTCGCATATACCCCGGCGCCTTGAAGGGTCTGTGCGGGAGTTCCGAAGACGATGTTGGTCTCGCGTCCCAGATAGCCGCCCACGTTGTTGCTGTGCCCGAAGATGCCGTCGGCGATGGGGCCGGAACTGACCTCCAGCATGGCCAACGGCACGGTCACGCCGATGCCCACCCTGCCCGTGTTGCCGATAACCCGCACACGTTCCAGATTGTTGGTGCGCGTCACGAAGTCGACGTTGTCCGTGGTGCCGATGAAATTGGTGGCTGGCGCCGTGCCCGCATTGCCCAGCAACTGCCAGGCGACACCATCCTGGGCGAAGCGCACCCATTGCGCGCCATCCCAGTAGTAGTAACCGGGGCTAACACCGGTGAGGCCCGCACCGGCCGTGTTGGTGTTGAACACCAGCAACGATTGCGCTGGCGCCACCACAGGGGCGGCCACGTTGGTGGCGGTAAGGGCGATGCGGGGCACGAGCATACCCTGCTTGGCATTGGCCGGCAGGGCGGTCACATCAATGTCCAGCATGGCCGAAGCGGCCGGGGCCGCCCCATTGGCGTTGATGCCTACGTTCTGGGCGGCCAGCGATACCGGCACGGCCAATAGCAGGGCGAGACTTGTGAGGCGCATGGGGTATGGCGGGCTGGGGGCGTGTTGGTAGCAATGGACGTCACCATCGAAAGTTAGGATTCCCGGCGATGAAAGGCCATAGCGCCCGCAGAGAAGTTGCGCAATTGGGATACCGCTCGGCGGCAGGCTGGAAGAGAAAGCCCCGCTTGGTCTTCCAAGCGGGGCTTTGCTGCCGGAGTCAGCGTCGGTGATCAGTCCCGCGGGGCCGACTCATCGCCCTTGCCCATGCTTTCCCTTTGCTTCCTGGGATCGATCTGGTCCGTTGGTACTGTCTCAGTATTGATGATCTCCTGGATACCCTCGATCGGCTCCGGAGCGGGTTGTTCGGGCAGCACTTGTATCTCCACGGTTGTATCACCCGCTATCCCCGTGGTCAGTGACTTCATGCGCTCTTTCACACGCTCGGAAGCGCTCGGTCCACGGGTCTGCAGTTCCTGCGTCGTCATAGCAGCGGGTGACATGGCGGGGGAGAAACGCTCCTCCGCATAGTTCCATGGGGCACCCGAGGGCGAGATCACATTGGCGCGGTTGGCCGTCACGGTCCAGTAGAACTTGGCATTGGAAGAGCCGCCCATGAGTTCCACCACCTCGAAACCGTCGGCTGTTTCGTTCGTCACGTAAACCCCATTGCAGTCGCCACGCAATTGAACGAACACACGCAAGGGGTGCTGGTCGTTCACCAATATGTTCTTGGAGTAGGAGGGGTCGAGCGCGATCACGGCGCGGCCATTCACCAACTGTCCGGTGCCATAGTCCTGGAAGAGATTCTCAGGCGCTTCGGGCGCGGACATCAGGACCTTCCTGCCCTGCACATCTTCGATGATGGTGTTCACGGTGCCGACGCCCTCGATCTTGCGGGGCACGTTGTCCACCGCGGCCACGTATGCGAATACATCAGGTGCGGCGTCTGGGCCGCTGGCAAAGTAGCCACCAGTGCGTTCAACAGTTCCTGCTACACCAGTATTCGTGTTGGTCGCGAAGCCATATACACCCATGCGGGTGCCCGTTCCCGCCACGCCACTTCCTTGCACTGGAATGAAAGCTGTTGGCACTCCATTGCCCGCTCCCACTGCACCTACGCCATCGGCTACAGACGTGGCTATGCTAAAAGAACCCAACCACTCACCCAATCCCAGCACACCCCAGCCATTCACGGGCAATGCCTCGCCGACTACACCTATTCCGTCCACACCCAGTGCCCGGCCGTCCAAACCGGTTCCCAAGGCATTGGTCGCTACGCCCAAAGCGCCCACCAAGGTGCCAGTGAAGGCACCACCACTGCCATCCACCATCGTTACGGTCGCTGCAGGGGCGATGTTGTTGCCCGCACCCACCACGCCAGTACCGTTGAGGGCTGCAGTTCCGAGGCCGTAGGCGCCAACGGCAGTTCCATTGAAGGCGCCGCCGCTGCCGCCGCCCCACAGGGTGAATACCCCAAGATTGTTGCCCACACCCACGACACCTGTGGGGGTGGCTCCAGTGGTGGCCGCGCCGAAGGCACCGACAGAGGTGCCGCTGAAAGCACCACCAGCGCCGGTACCAAGCGTGAAGAGCGCATTGTTGTTGCCTGTGCCGATCACACCGATCCCTGTCGCCACGGTTTGGGCACGACCGTAAGCACCGATCGCGTTGCCAGCGAAGAAACCGCCGGCGCCGGTAGCGGGTGCGGCCACCGCCAAGTTGTTGCCCATGCCGGTCACGCCGGTACCGCTCGCGAGCGTGGTAGCACGTGCATACGCGCCCACTGCGGTGCCGAAGAATTGGCCACCACCACCAGTGGGCAATACTGTTGCGACAGTGGCATTGCCGATACCAAGAACACCGGTTCCGTTCGCTGCGCTATTTCCGACACCATAGACCCCGAAACCAGCTGCACCTTGAGCTACCCCGAATGAACCGACACCGAAGCCATTGAAGGTACCTCCGCTACCGGCAGGCAGATACGTGAGGGCTGCGACGTTGTTGCCAATGCTGAAAACACCTGTGCCTGTGGCGCCTGCATGTAGAGCATAGACCGGAATGCCATTCAACAGCCCACCAGCCGCACTTCCCATATACGCCAAGCCAAAAACGCCATGGGCACCAATGGCCGCGCTGGGGAATGCTTCACCCCAAACACCTGATGTACCGGCAACAGGGCCGCTGGTGCCGACGACACCATAAGGGAGTGCTCCGAACCCAACTCCGGAAAGAAGATCACCTGCGAACATCGGGGCCACGCCTGGTGCCACCACCTGGCCGTTGGCCATGATCCGCAGGCGCTCCACGCTGGTGGTCGAGAACCCGAGCACGTTCGTGTTCTGCCGGAACATGCCCATATTGGTATTGGTCGTCCAACTGTAAGCTGGCGCTATGGCAGTACCATTGCCGAAAGAGCGCAGTTCACCTGTTGTCGCGAGTTCGAATCGTTCCAAGTTGTTGGTGCGCAGGCGCAAGGCGATGTTGTCCGTGGTGCCCAGGAAGTTGGTGGCCGCCACCGTACCCGCATTGCCCAGAAGCTGCCAAGCGGGTCCCACATCCGCATCATTCAGCAAGCGGCGCCACCGCGCGGAGGGCGTGTCCCAGTAATAGTAGCCGGGTGTCACCGCGTTGGGAGCGGCGCCTGCGGTGGCGGTGTTGAACACCAGCAGGCTGTTGACGACGCCGGCGCCAATGGGGATGTTGCTCGCGGCACCGCTCGTCAATCCGATCTGTGGGATGCGCACGCCGCGGTTGGTGGATTGCACGTCCAACTGGGCAGGTGCCACTGGAACGCCGTTGACACCCACCTGGCCGGCGGCTTCCACCATGATCCGCTCGATGTTGTTGGTGCGGATGCGGAAGGCCACGTTGTCCGTGGTGCCCAGAAACTGTGTGGCCGGGGTGGTACCCGCGTTGCCGGTTAGGCGCCAGTTGTCACCATCGCTGGCGAAGCGGATCCAGCGCGCCAGAGGAGCGTCCCAGTAATAATAGCCTGGAGTCACCGCGTTGGGTGCGACGCCCGCCGTGGCCGTGTTGAAGATCAGCAGCGAATTGGCCGGGGCCACCACAGGCGCTGCCACGTTGGCTGCCGTGAGGGCGATGCGCGGCACCAACAGACCGCGTTTGTTGGCGGCAGGCAGTGCCGTCACGTCCACGTCCAGCATGGCTGAGGGTGCCGGCGCGGCACCGTCAGCATTCACACCCACGTTCTGCGCACGCAGCAACGCAGGGGCACACAGCGCGAAGATCAGGAGGAGTATCGGTAGACGCATGGGGAGATGCATGTTGTGATCTTGAGGGAGGGCGGAACGGGACTTTTCCAAGTAGCGAAGGTAGCTATGGGACCGATCCGCTGATGGCGGTTGGAACCGTCCAAATTGCTAACCAATGTTCATGGGCTTTGGTTCACCCGGTGGGCGGAACCCGCAGGCTACATTCGCCCCCATGAGCTTCGGCAGGGTTGACGCGGCTTTCCTGAGCGCCTTGCGGGCTGTCCTGGGCGAAAGGGGGGTATTCTCGGATGCCGGCACCCGGGAGCAATACGGGCATGACGAGACGGAAGACCTGAACCACCCCCCCGAGGTGGTGGTGCGGCCCCGCGATGCCGCGCAGGTGGCGGCCGTGGTGCGCCTGTGTGCCGAATGGAAGATACCGGTAACACCGATCGGAGGCCGAACCGGGCTCAGTGGTGGCGCCCTGTCTGTACATGGCGGCGTGGGCCTGGCCCTGGACCGTATGGACCGGATCCTGTCCATCGACACGGACAACCTGCAGGTGACCGTGCAGCCGGGGGTGATCACCCAGGTGCTCCAGGAAGCCGTTGCGGAGAAAGGCCTTTACTACCCGCCCGACCCCAGCAGCCGGGGTTCCTGCACCATCGGTGGCAACCTGGCCGAGAACGCAGGCGGGCCGCGGGCGGTGAAGTATGGCGTCACCCGCGACCATGTCCTGAACCTGGAAGTGGTACTGCCCGATGGTGCCATCATCCGCACCGGCGCCAACACCTTGAAGAACGCCACCGGCTACGACCTCACCCACCTGATGGTGGGCAGCGAGGGCACGCTGGGCATCATCACCCAGGCGGTTTTGAAGCTTGTGCCCATGCCAGCGCATCGCCGTTTGTTGCTGGTGCCCTTCCCCAGCGCGGTCAAGGCCTGCGAGGCGGTGGGGGCCGTGTTCCGCGCGGGCATCACGCCCAGCGCCATGGAGTTCATCGAGCGCGACGCCATCGCCTGGACCATGCGCCACACCAGCGACCTGCCTGCCTGGATCTCCACCGATCCGGCGGCTTACCTGCTGGTGGAGGTGGATGGCAACCATCCCGCCACCTTGGAGGAGGAGTGCGTCACCATCTCAGGTGTCATGGAGGCCCATGGTGGAGGGGAGGTTCTCTTCGCGGAAAGCAGCTCGGAGCAGGAGGCCCTTTGGCGCATGCGGCGCAGTGTGCCGGTAAGCGTGAAGGCGCACAGCGTGTACAAGGAGGAGGACACCGTGGTGCCACGTCATGAGCTGCCCCGTTTGCTGGAAGGGGTGAAGGCGATCGGCGCTCGGTACGGCTTCCAGAGCGTGTGCTACGGCCACGCCGGTGATGGAAACCTGCACGTGAACATCATCAAGGGCGACCTGGACGACCACTTTTGGGAGCACCGGCTGCCCGAGGCCATCCGCGAGATCTTCCAACTCACCGTGTCGCTGGGTGGCACGCTCAGTGGCGAACACGGCATCGGGCTGGTGCAACGGCCTTACATGGACATCGCCTTCGATGCGCGCCAGCTCGCTTTGATGAGGGCCATCAAGCAGGCCTTCGATCCGCAGGGGATCATGAACCCCGGCAAGGTGCTGCCCTGAGATCAGGCCTGGTCAACCGTGGACACCAGCGCGTTCAGCGAGGGATGCAGCGACATGCCGTCTGGCACGTTCATCGGTTCCGTCCGGGCCAATTGGGCACCCGCGATCCAGAACTTGATCCTGGGGTCGGGCAGGTCCGCGCGCAAGGCCGTCAAGTAGGCGGGTACTTCGGAGACGGGCGGGTCGGCCATGAGCACCGAGACCAGCACCAGTGGACCCGTGAACATGGCGGCCACCTGCCCCAGGTCCGATCGTGGCACGCTCTGGCCGAGATAGATGGTGCGGCACCCTTTGGCGCGCAGCAGGTAGTTCAGGTAGAGCAGGCCCAACTCATGGATCTCGTTCTCGGGCAGGTAGAGCACATAGGTGGGACCCGCACCCGCAGCCTGCATGGGCAGGGCATCCGTGGCCACGATCAACTTGTGCCGGATGATGTTGCTGACGAAATGCTCCTGCGCGGGGCAGATGGCATTGGCCTGCCACAACAGGCCGATCCGCTCCAACAGCGGCACGAAGACACGCTCCACCAAGGCCCGAAAGCCATTCGCCTCGCGAAACTTCGAGGCCACGCTGTCGAACATCACCTCGTCGAATCCCAGCATGGCCACTTTCAGCATCTCCACGGTGCCATCGTCCTGTCCGCTGGCCGCCGCCATTTCGCGCACCAGCAGGTCGCGTTCCCCGGGGCTCATGGCTGCGATCTTGGAGATCTTGTGGCCGTGCCGGTTCAGGAAGGCCACGTTCAGGATGGACTTCAACTCCTCCAGCCCGTAGGTGCGGATGTTGGTATCCGTGCGATCGGGGCGCAACAGGCCGTAACGCTTCTCCCACATGCGGATGGTATGGGCCTTTACGCCGGAGAATTCCTCCAGGTCGCGGATGTTGAAGCGGTGCAGGTAGAGTCCCATCAGGCTCGGCGAATGTAGACCGTTCGATCCCAGTGTTCCAATGATCGAACAACACGGGCTAAACGTCAAAGGATCGTTTCTGTTCACACCGGTCGGAAAGAAGGAAGGGCTCCGCTGGTGCGGAGCCCTTCCGGATGGTTCGCTTGAAGAGGGGGATCAGCGAACGATGTTCACAGGCATTGCGCGGGCGGTATCGTTGGCCAATACCCGCAGGATGTAGGTGCCGTTGGCCAGTCCGTTCACATCCATTTCCACTCGGCTATCGCCGCGGGCGATGCTGCCGTCCACCGTGCGCACGATGCGTCCACGGCTGTCCGTGAGTTCGATGCGGGCCTGGGCGCTGGCCGTGGCGTCAAGATCGATGAAGAGGCGGTCGTTGGCCGGGTTGGGCCACACCTGCAGGCCGTTCAGCAGGTCGGCCGCATCATCGATGCCCGTGCTGAGGGGCAGGGCCACCAAGGGACCACCGGCGGGCAGGGCCACCCACAGGCCGAACTCCGCACCATTGCTGTTGTTGGCCGGGTTCAGGAAGCCGGAAGCCAGCACGGTGAGCGCCGCACCTTGCAGACCGAGGGTCGACAGGGGTGCCTGGTAGCTTACTACTGGCGTGCCATCAGGCAACTGCACTTGGAGCACATAGTCGTTGGTGGGTACTTCGAGATAGCCGTCGAAATCACCATAGCTCAGGTCCTGCACCAACAATGCACCGCCCAACAGGGCGGTCTCGGCCACCTGCACGGTGGGCGCGTCGGTGCTGCCGTGGAAGACGAGCACGTCCGTGCCGGTACCCTGCGCGGTCTCACGCCCGGTTGAAACATAGATGTCGAACGGAATGGCGGGGTTGTATCCGGCCGGGCTCACAATGCCGTTGGCCACCAGCACGAAGGTGCCACCTGCGGGCAGGTTGTAACTGAAATTGGCGATCGCGTCCTGCGGGCCGCTGCTATTGCCGGGGGCGATACCCACAGTGAGGTCCACGGTGCTGGGCAGGTCGATGAAGGGCGTGGCGGTGCGGAAGGCGAAATCGTTCACCGCGAGGGCACCATTGACATAGACATCCACCAAGGCGGCAGCGGCATCGGCACTGTTGTGGACCACCTGCACACGGGCGGGCGCTGGCGTGGCGGCGGCCGGCAATGCCACCAACGGACCACCGGAAGGCAGCGCTACAAAGAGGCCGAAGCCCGCGCCGCCATTGTTATTGGCCGGGTCCAGGAAGCCGGAGGCCACCACGGTAAGGGCGGCGCCGTTCAATCCCAGCGAGGCCAGGGGAGCGGCATAGGCGGCCACTATGGCGCTGTTATCGGCGGTGCGCACCTGCAGGGTGAAGTCGGCCGTGGGCACTTCCAGGTAGCCTGCGAACTCACCATAGGCGAGATCGTCGATCAAGGTGCCGTTCACCACGGCGGCTTCGTACACGTCCACCGTCGGCGCATCGGTGCTGCCGTGGAAGACGAGGACATCGGTCCCAGGGCCTTGGGCGTTCTCGCGTCCTGCGGAAACATAGATGTCGAAGGGAATGGTGGGGTTGTATCCAGCGGGGCTCACAATGCCGTTGGCCACCAGCACGAAGGTGCCACCCTCGGGCAGGTTGTAGTTGAAGTTGGCGATCACATCCTGCGGTCCGGTGCTGTTGCCGGGGGCGATACCCACGGTGAGGTCCACCGTGCTGGGCAGGTCGATGAAGGGCGTGGCGGTGCGGAAGCCGAAGTCGTTCACCGCGAGCGCACCATTGATATACACATCAACGGACGCGGCAGCGGCATCGGCGCTGTTGTGAATCACCTGCACACGGGCGGGTGCGGGCGTGGCGGCAGCCGGTAGTGCCACCAAGGGACCGCCGGAGGGGAGGGCCACATAGAGACCGAAGCCGGGGCCATTGTTGTTGTTGGCAGGGTCCAGAAAGCCGGAGGCCACCACGGTGACCGCGGCGCCGTTCAGACCGAGTGCGGCCAGGGGAGCGGTGTAGGCGGCCACAATGGCGCTGTTGTCGGCGGTGCGCACCTGCAGGGTGAAATCGGCCGTGGGCACTTCCAGGTAGCCTGCGAAGTCGCCGTAGGCGAGATCATCGATCAGGGTGCCGTTCACCACGGCGGCCTCGTAAACGTCCACGGTCGGTGCATCGGTGCTGCCGTGGAATACCAGCACATCGGTCCCAGGGCCTTGGGCGGTTTCGCGTCCTTCGGCCACATAGATGTCGAAGGGCGTGGCGGGGCTGTGGCCGGCCGGACTTACGATACCGTTGGCCACCAGGACGAAGGTGCCACCATCGGGCAGGTTGTAGTTGAAGTTGGCGATCACATCCTGCGCGCCGCTGCTGTTGCCGGGGGCGATGCCCACGGTGAGGTCCACGCCGGCGGGCAGGTCGATGAAGGGTGTGGCCGTGCGAAAGGCGAAGTCGTCGATCGCCAGTGCGCCATTGATATATACATCCACTTGGGCGGCGGCGGCGTCCGCGCTGTTGTGGATCACCTGCACGCGGGCGGTCTGGGCCAGCAGCAGGGTGGAGGTGAGGAAGGCCGTCATCCAGGTCAGTGTTCTCTTCTGTCTCATCGGTTCAGGGTTTACAGGTTCGTGTGCAAGACATGTGGAGAACCCCGGACGCTGCCTAAATGTTCAATGTATTAGACAAAAAGTTGAACAAAACAGACGAATGGCCATGTAAGGAGGATGGGCACGCCCATGGCGGTCCATCCCAAAAGCACGAAACCCGGCCATGGCCGGGTTTCGTGGGAGGTAGGGAGCGAAACGCCTACCTGAAGAGGGTCAGGTGGCCTGCGAAATTGTAGCGGTCGCGCTTGATCGCGTCGACCACATCGGCTTGATAGACGTAAACGCCGTCGGGCATGAGTTGGCCACCGATGGTGCCGTCCCAGCCTTCCCAGGGATCGCGGGTCTCGAAGAGGAGCAGGCCCCAGCGATCGTAGATGCGCAGGTGGTAGCTCTCCAGGTCCACCACATTGGCCACGGGGATCCACACATCGTTGATGCCATCACCATTTGGAGTGAAGGCATTGGGCAGGTAGAACACATGGTCTTGCGGCTTCAGGTGCGCGATGATGGTATCGGTCTCCCAGAAGGTGACCGCCAATTGGGCGCGGGTGCTGTCCGCAGGCACATACATGTGGTTCTCCACCGTCCAGTGCAAGAAGTCGTAGTACAGGGCCGGCACCACGTGGAACTGTACCTCCATGCCTTCGGGCACTTCCACGATCACGGGCAACTCCTCGTAGAGCACCCCATCGAAAACGATGGAACCGCTCTTCTCGGGGGTCACATTCAGCATCACCTCGTACTTGGTGGGCGGGATGAAATGGGCCACGATGCTGTCCACCCCGAAGAACTCGGCCGTCACCAGCGAATCGTTCATGGATGGTTGGATCGTGGTGCTGCCGAAGACCTCCCAGTGGCTGAAGACCCAGCCTTCATCGGGCAAGGCCTCCAGTGTGGCCTCGATACCGCCGTAGTAGACGCCTGTGAAGGGATAGGTGTCCGGGGTGATGGAGTTGATGCGGATGCGCCCGCTTTCCGGCGGGTCCACATTGAAGACCATGTCATAGGGCCCATCCAGGTCATAGCAGTCGATCAGGCCCTCTTGTATGGCGGTGCAGCGCTGTTCGATGAAGGTCCGCAAGGTCTGCACGTTGGCCTGCCAGCCGGCCATGCTGCCTCCCCAGCGTGCCACTTGACGGGGCATCTCGGGTTCGATGATGGCGATAAGGCTGTCCAGGAAAGGCAGCCACTGGTCGCAGCTGTACGCTGTATTTCCCAAGTCGATGTAGCGGTTCACATACCAGTTCTTGAACTCGGGCTGCTCTTCCAACAGCTTGGTGGCGATCACTGTATGGCCCTGGCCTCCGGGGTTCGGCAGGTTCTCCGCATTGCAGGGATCGGCGTCGGGGCTGGTGTCCGGGATACCGGTGTAGTTCACATAGTGCCCGAAGCTGGCGTCCATGTCCCACAGCGCATAGCGCCAGCGGCGGCCATCGCCCAAGGGGTTCATCCCACGCCACCAAGCGGTGTTCCAGTTGAGCCAGTCCTTGGACACGATGTAGCTGTTGAGCATGATGTAGTCGATCAGGCTCTTCCAATTGTACTGGCTCTTCACGTAGTCCCACGCGGCCTGGTCGCCCATATCATTGGTGGCGATGTAGTTCCGCAGGGCGTTCCAATTGGCCATGGCCTGGCCTTGGCCATACTCTTCCCAGGTGCCGCCCCAGGTCTTGAGGAAGTACAGGTCGTTACGTTTCTGATCATAGTAGTACTCGGTGAAATCGGGGTCGTCCACCTTTTCACGCACATCGTACACCCCCCAGTATTGGCCGTTCACATACAGGATGCAGGGTTCATAGCTCCGTTCGTCCAAGTAGAAATCGTTCACCTGGCTGTGGGCCATCACGAAGGCGTCGCGGATGTGGGCGCCGCCGGAGAAAGGGTAGTTGTCGTTGGCCGCGGCCTTGAACATCACGCGCTGATATTGATCTCGGGACTTCGTGCGGAAGATGGGGTAGTGGAAGCCATCGTTGTAGCCGAACTGATCGCGCGAGATGTAGTCGATACCGCGCTGCCCATAGGCCCAGGAGTCGTTGCCATGCTTGTTCGCGTCGCCCACTGTCTTGTCGCGCAGTTGGCCGTCCTCGCCATAATATTCGGCCGTGGTCACCGGGCGCAGACCCGCGTTGCCATTGAACAGGCCCAGCACATCGGCGTTGCCGGCCAACGAGTAGACCGGTATCGTATGGCTCTCGTTGATGAAGTAGGTGAAGAACTCGATGAAGCTGGGTGGGATGCCGGGGTCGTTGGAGAAGACACCCGCTCGCAAAACGGTGGTGGTGTTGATGTTGATGGGACCGCCGTACAGCGCGCTGGCGGCGGTGGGCGTAGAGCCGTCCAGCGTGTAACGGATCTGGGCGTTGGGTTGGATGGTGGAGATGCTCACGCTCACCGGACCCGCATAGAAGCCCCCGGGCGGATCGAAGACGGGCTTCTCGGCGTAGTAGGGACTGGGGTTCGCGTTGGCGGCGCCCGGCGTGGGCGTGAGGAAGATGTCCCAAGTATTGGCGCCATCGCTGGTGCGGCCCCAACTGTGGTTGGTCTTCACCGGCTGTTCGATCTTGAAGTTCGTGACGATGTCTCCAGCAGGCGTGGTCAGCACAGCGCGCTCACCTTGGGTCTGGCTGATGCGGAAGTTGGTGTGGTGCACGTTGCCCACGGACACATCGTTCCCGGAGCACCAGACGATGAGATAGCCGTTGGCCGCGATGGTGGCCCCCGCAGGGAATTGCCACTTCATGTTGTTGTTCTGGCTGTCGCTCAAGTACCAGCCACCCAGGTCGACCGGTGCGGCCGTGGTGTTGAACAACTCCACCCAATCACGGTATTCCCCGAAGTTGTCCTGGATCAGGGTCCAGTTGGCAGAAGTGACCTCGTTGATCACCACCTGGGCGCGCAGGGGCAGGGCACAACACAGTCCGATGGCAGTGGAGAGCAGTAGTTCCTTTCTCATGGTAGCGTAGGGGGTTCCAGGCAGGTCGGTGCAAGTTAAGGCAATGTTCCCTCACGAAGCCTTGACGCTTAGGGTCTTCCTTGGGTTCCCTAACAGCGATCGTGAACGGATCGTTCACGTGACGTTGTCCAAGTTGTCCACGTCGCCTGGACCCCCCAAAAAAAGATCCAACCCGGGTGTTTCAACCCTTCGCCGAGAGGTCCTGGTCCGCGTACCAGCCGGTATCAATGTCCAGCGCCAACTTGGTGTGCAGGGTGATCTGGCCTGTATGGTAGCTCATGTGCTCCACCACATGCACCAGTATCGCGGTGCCCGTTTCTTGGAAGCCCTGCACCCGCCAGGTGGCCGCCAGGTCGGGATCGGTCAGGCTCGATATCGTTCCCATGGCGGCGTCCAACACGCTATCGAAGGTGCGTTTGAGGTCGGCGATAGGGAGGGGCTCGGTCTCGGCGAATTCCGTGTCACGGTCCCGCGTATCGGGCCTGTTGCCCAGGGTGGTGGTGATCCATTGCCCCACGTTGCCGGCCAGGTGCAGCACCAAGTTGCCCACCGTTGGCGTGTTGGCGTTGGGCCGGTGCCAGGCACGTTCCTCGCCCAGCAGGTCCAGACAGCGGTGGATGCGTTGGCGGCTTTCCTCCAGTCGTCGCAGACTTTCCTGTTTCAGCTGTTCGCTCACGGACATGCCGCAAGGTATCGCCCCCGCCATACTCTTGGAATGAAGAAAGGCGGCCCTGGAGCCGCCTTTCTACTCACAGTTGTCACGGGACCATCAGGCGGCCTTCGCCTTGGGCTTGTAGCCACTGCCGATGTGTTCGTCCAGGAATTTGTCCATGGCCTCATAGAACTCGAACCGGTTCTCCTCATTGCGGAAGCCGTGGCCCTCATTGTCCTTCACCAGGTACTGCACCTCCACGCCGCGGGCGCGCAAGGCCTCCACCACCTGATCGCTCTCGTCCTTGTTCACGCGCGGGTCGGTGGCACCTTGGGCGATGAAGAGCGGGCAGCGGATGTTCTCCACATGGAAGACCGGTGACACCTCGCGCAGCAGCACACTGTCGGCCACGGGGTCGCCCACCATCTCGTACATCATCTTCTTGAAGGGTTCCCAGTAGGGGGGCACGGTGTTCATGAAGGTGAACATGTTGCTTACGCCCACATAGTCCACGGCAGCGGCGTACAGTTCCGGCGTGAAGGTGATGCCCGCCAGCGTGGCGTAGCCGCCATAGCTGCCGCCATAGATGGCCACGCGGTCCGGGTCGGCGATGCCTTCGGCGATGAGCCACTTCACCCCGTCGGTGATGTCGTCCTGCATGGTGCGGCCCCATTGCTTGAAGCTGGCTTCCCAGAAGGCGCGGCCATAGCCTGTGCTGCCGCGGAAGTTCATCTGCAACACGGCGTATCCACGGTTGGCCAGCAACTGCACCTCGGGGTTGAAGCCCCACTCATCGCGTGCCCAGGGCCCGCCATGGGGGTTGATCACCACCGGCAGGTTCTTGGCGGCGCGGCCTTTGGGCAGGGTGAGGTAGCCGTGGATGGTCAGCCCGTCGCGGCTCTTGTACTGGATCGGCTTCATCTCGGCCATCTGCGCGGGGTCGATCCAGGGGCGCAGGTCGGCCACCTTCTCCAGTTCGCCGGTGGCGGTGTCATAGAAGTAATAGCTGCCCGGGTCGCGGTCGCTGCCCGCCCATACCATGAACATGGTCTCGTCGTCGTTCTCCCCATAGAACCAGTACTCCAGGTCCTTGAACTTGGAGGCCACCTTGTCGTAGCGGGCCTTGGTCTCCGCATCCAGGAAGTGCCGCTGCTCCTTGGCGCCGGTCCAGGTGACCATGGTGGGCACCTTGCGCTTGCGGCTGTAGTTCAGGCCATAGACGTCGTTGTCCTTGTTGGCGAAGATCTCCTCCACCTCCCTGCCTTCGGCGATGTCGTACACCACAATGGCCGTCTTGTCCCGCCCATTGAGGTTGCTGCTGGCGTAAAGGTTCTTGTTGTCGAAGGTGAAGAACAGCGGCTGGAAGCTGTCCTTGAAACTGGTGCGCATGAACTCTTTGAAGGGCTCCTTCTCGGAGGCGCGGTGGAACATCACTTGGTCGGTACCATCGGTCTTGTAGGCGATGCGGATCGTGCCGGTGTGGTCCGTGAGCCAGCCTTCGTAGTTCTCCACATTGGCATAGAGCGGCTTGATCTCGCCGGTGTTCACGTTCACCAGATAGGGATCGAAGACCTGCGGGTTGCGCTGGTTCATCTGCACGATGATGTGCTGCTCGTGGCCGGGGATGTTGTGCAGCACGTCCAGGGTGCCGGCGCGCACGCCCTGTTGCGGGGTCAGGGCCTTCACATCGCCGCCATCGATGGCGGCGCTGAACACGATGAAGTTCTCATCGCCATTGATGTCGCGGCTGTAGATGATGCGATCGCCCTTCCAGAAGTAGCCGCCCACATCGCGGATGGTGTCACGCGTCACCTGCACGGCATCACTGCTGCCGCGGGCCTGCACGAAGATGTTCATGCGGTTCTTCCACGGTGCCCGGTAGCTGATGTACTTCCCATCCGGGCTGATGCGGAAGCTGGCCTTCTCAGGGTTCTTGAAAAGGTCCTTCATGTCGACACGTGGCGGTGGGGCCTCCGCCATGGGTTGGGCGCTGTCACCGCAGCTGTTCAGCGAGATCATCACTGTGGCCGTGATGGCCAGACCTGCCAAGCTCGATCCGAAGTTCATGGGCATGGAATGAAAGGTTTCCGCAAAGGTCAGTCGCGCAGGCCCGGATCCACGGTACGATCCATGAACGGCACAATGCTGTGACGGACCGTTGGGTCAGGGCCGCCGTGCGAAGCGGTACACCCACACTTTGTGCATGGCCTCCACACTGTCCACTTGCGCGTAGTTCGCCCGCAGGGCGCGCTTTACCGTGGCATCGGGGTCGGTCAAGGCGGCCCAGGCATCCACCAGCACCAGGGTGTCCCACGCTTGTGGGCCGAACGGCAGATCGTCCGTGTTGTGCACCGCATGGATGCCTCGCTCCCCGAGTGCGGCGCGCAGGTCCCGGGCATCGCGCAGCAGCGTAGAGTCCAGATGCCAGGCGTAGGTATGGTCAAAAAAGGGTGGTTGGATCAGCACAGGACCGCTGTCGCGCCAGTCCTCGGCCATGTCCACCACAGCGCTGGGCCTTCGGCCATGGCCCTTCCAAGGTTCGAAGGTCGCCGCCATGGCCAGCACTACGGCGGTGGCGGCCACGAGGGACATCCGGCCGGGCATGGCGGCCACCGCGCATCCTGCCAGGATGGCGAATCCCGGCGCGGCGAAGACCAGGTAGCGGTCCAGATACACCGGAAGCCAGAAGGAAAGCAGGAACATGCCCAGCAGCGGCACCATGGCCCACACCAGGCCCAGCGCCAGTCCGGTTCCCCGGCCCTTTGTGCGCCATAGTGCCATGGCGATCAGCAACAGCAGCCCGATGGCCACCACCGGCATGTTGCTCCACCGCCACACCATGTTGTACACCTCCTCGGCAGCAGGCGCGGCGAGCCAGGTGCCGCCGATGCTGTCGCCCGCCCGCCGCAGGGTGATGCCCGCGTAGGGCAGGTAGGCGGCCACCACCGCCAAAGCGATGCCCCATGGTGATGCGCGTGGCCTGAGTTCCTTGATGAGGAGCATGCACAAGCCCTGCAGCCCCACCACCAGCCAGCCGAAGAAGTGGGTGTACACGAGCAGCACGTTCACCACCAAGGACCATCCCCGAGCACCCGGCTTCCCATCCGCCATGCGCACCAGCTGCCAGAAGGCGGCCACGGTGAGCAACATGAACAGGGCATAGGCGCGCACTTCATGGGCGTATCCATAGAGGTGCTGGTTCAGGGTGAAGATGGCCGCGGCCGAGATGGCGGCGATCGTGCCCGCTTGCCGCCGCGCGAGCAGGAAGAGCGGCCAAACGGTGAATGCGCTGGCCAGGGCGGATGGCACACGCAGCCAGCCCGCATCCAGCGGCACCCAGGGTGCCCAGGCCCGCATCAGCAGGAAGTGGAGCGGCGGGTTGTTCTCCGTACCCAGCATGGCCACGAAGTCGGCCCAAGGGCGGAAAGCCTGGTACACCGTGAAGGGCTCGTCGTGGGCCAGCTCATCGCGGCCCAGCCACAGGAGCTTCAGCCCCAGACCTACGAGCACGAAGGCCCATAGAAAGGTCCGGTCCCTTTGAACCATGTGTGCACAGGTCAATGGCCGGTGAAGGTCGGTGTTCGGCGTGGAGCGCCAAGCGATCACCTCACACCGCGCGATGCATCAAATAGTGCGGCCCGATGCCCGGGATGTCGAAGCGATCGCCTTCGATGATGAACCCCAGTTTCTCATAGAATGGAACCGCCACCAAACGGGCGTTGCACCATAGGCGGTCCGCATGTTGGGCCTTCAGGTGTTCCAAGGCGAAGAGCAGCAGTTTGCGGCCGGCGCCCTGCCCTTGGAAGTCTGGGTGGGTGGCCATGCCGCGCAACCGGAACTGTTTCCAACCGCTGAGCGCGGGATGCTTTTCCGGATAGAAGGATGCCACGGCGATGCGGTGCTCACCGATCTGGGCGGCCAGGTGGAAGGAGCCCTCCAGCCGGTCGTTGGCCCAATGGACATCCTCCTCGGTTCCACCGGGACGCAGCACTTTCAACCGCAGCGGATAGGTGTCTGCCGTTCTGATGAAGCGGATGCGCATGGGGCCGGGAAGACGCGGAAGTTAGCGGGGCGGAAGTACGAAGGTCAACGGAGGGAGGTCCGGCGATAGGCTTCCAGTGCGGCGATCAACCGATCGGCGTCCGAACGGGCCTGTGCCATGGCTTGGGCGCAATCGCGTCCGCCCGGTGACAATGCCGCAATGGTGCGCTGGTCGCCCGCATGGTCCACCATGACGTGCAGTTCGCTACCACAACCTGCGGCCGGTGCCGTCACCGCGTGGGCGTGCGCCTGGCCGAGGTGGTTCCATGCCACGGACTCTTCCTGCGCCGGCCAGGGCAGAGCAAGGGTGCCAAGCAATGCCGGCCGCTCGCGGACCAGCAGCCCATCAGGTCGGACATGGCTGCTGCGGGGGGGCAGGAAAAGGGCGGCATACAGGCCCCAGAACGCGGCGAGCACGATGCCGATGCGCGCCCACCGCACCGCGTGTGTCAAGGGCACGGCCGCCCCTGTGAGGCGCGCCACCACGCCGGCCAGTGCGGCGGTCATTGATGCGATGGCGACGGCGGCCACGCCGGCCAGGGCCAGCCGGCCGCCGATGCCCGAACCGGCCGCGACCAACACCTCACCGCCCACGAGGTAGCCGTCCTGGAAAGCCTCGGCGGCATCGGCGATGATCGGGTCGGTGCTGGTGCGCCAGAACCTGAAAGCGGCCCAATAGACGGCGCGGCCCAGCAGCGTCAGCCCCGCTCCGATCATCAGGAACTGGAAGGCCTCACGGGCGTTGTCGTCCAGTCCGGCGCGCATGGCCATGGGCCTATTTGAGATAGCGCAGGTCCTGGTCGGGGCGCAGGGCGCGCAGGCTGGCATAGATCAGCCGTACCACCTGTTCCACATCCGTGCGGTGCACCGTTTCCACAGTGGTGTGCATGTAGCGCAGTGGCAGGCTGATGAGCGCACTGGGCACACCGGCGGCGCCGTAGGCGAAGGCATCGGTGTCGGTGCCTGTGGCGCGGCTTGCGGCCAGGCGTTGGAAGGGTATCTTCTCCTTTTCGGCGGTGCGCACGATGTGGCGCAGCACGTTGTTGTGCACCGCGGGCGCGTAGCTCACCACGGGCCCCTGCCCGCAGGCTATGTCACCACTCTGCACCTTGCTCATCATCGGGGTCTGCGTGTCGTGCGTCACATCGGTCACGATGGCCAGGTCGGGTTTGATGCGTTCCACGATCATCTCCGCGCCACGCAGGCCCACCTCCTCCTGCACGCTGTTGGTCACATACAGGCCGAAGGGCAGCTTCACGCGGTTCTCCTTCAGCAGGCGTGCCACCTCGGCGATCATGAACCCGCCGATGCGGTTGTCCAACGCGCGGCCCGTCCAGCATTTGCCGTTGAGCACCATGAACTCGTCCTCGTAGGTGATGGGGCAGCCCACGTGTATGCCGAGCTTCTCCACTTCATCCTTGCTGGATGCGCCGCAATCCAGGAAGATGTTCTCGGTGGTGGGGGTGATCTCCGTTTTGCCGTTGCGCACATGGATCGCTGGCCAGCCGAACACGGCCTTCACCACGCCTTTGTCCGTATGGATGTTCACACGTTTGCTGGGCGCGATGATGTGGTCGCTGCCGCCATTGCGGCGCACGTAGATGAAACCTTCCTTGGTGATGTAATGCACGTACCATCCGATCTCGTCGGCGTGCGCCTCGATCACCACCTTCCATTTCGCCTCGGGGTTCACCACGCCCACCACGGTGCCATAGGGGTCCACGAAGTGCTCGTCCACGAAGGGTCTCACGTATTCGAGCCAGAGCTTCTGACCGTCGCTCTCGAAGCCGGTGGGCGAGGGGTTGTTCAGGTAGCGTTCCAGGAAGGCCATGGAGGCCCCGCTGAATATCGTTTTGCCGCTTTTCTTGGCCATGGGAGAGGCGTGCGTTCTGGTTCCGCGCGGGCCAAAGCTACCAAGCGGCCGGAGAGGGAACCCTGCGGGGCCGTCGCCGTATGAACCGCACCTTCAGCAGGATACCCCTCAACGAAAAGACCATCGCCATGCAGCATTCCCTCAAGGCCCTGACGGTCCTGGTGCTCGCCACCATGGCCGCCACCAGCGCCATGGCACAGGCCGATGCGACCACCGCCAAAAGGGTCCAGGATCTCATCCGCAAGGCCGACAAGTACGCCCAGAGCGGGGTGATCGAATTCGTGCATGCCGAAACGATCTACGGCGAAGCGCTGGTCCTGGCGCCCGACCATGCCGAGCTCAATTTCAAGATGGGCCTCTGCCAGTTGAACGGTCCCTACCGCCACCAGGCCCTCCCATATTTCGAGAAGGCCCGCGAACTGGGTGCCGAGCCGCAGCGCATCCACTTCCTCACCGGCTATGCCTACCAGCTCAATGCCCGTTGGGAAGAGGCGGTGGCCGCCTATGAGAAACACCGGCTGGCCTACAATCCGCAACCTGGAGACGATCCCCTTTATGGCCTGGCCAACAAGCGCATCGCCGAATGCCGCAACGGCCAGCGCTTCGCGGGGCGTTCCGCACAGGTGATGATCGAGAATCTCGGTGAGGCCATCAATTCCATGCAGGCCGACTACGGTGTGCTCCCGCACGCTGATGGTGCCACGATCCTCTTCACTTCGCGCCGCCCCGGCCCCACCGCCAAAGTGAACAAGGCCACACGTGAGTATTACGAGGACATCCACATCAGCAGACTGGTGGATGGCAGGTGGAGTGATGCGTTCGCCCTGGCTCCGCCGATCAACGGTCCCGGGAACGACGCCAGCGTGGGCATCGACGTGGAAGGCCGAACGCTCCTCATCTACCGCGACGACAAGGGCCATGGCGACATCCTTCAGAGTCTCTGGGACGGGAATGCCTGGCAGGCGCCCCTGGCGCTGGGCCTTCACATCAACACCAAGCATCACGAGAGCAGCGCGTGGATCACCACCGACAGGCAGTGGATCTACTTCGTGAGCGACAGGCCGGACGACAACGTGGGCGGGCAGGACATCTACCGCAGCCGCTGGGACGAGACCACCAGCGACTGGGGCATGGCCGAGAACCTGGGCCCCGATGTGAACAGCATGTACGACGAGGATGGCGTATTCGTCACCCCCGACGGCGGCACCATCTACTTCAGCAGCAAGGGCCATGACAGTATGGGCGGCTACGACATTTTCCGCAGCACCCTGGTGGATGGCCGCTGGACGAAGGCCGAGAACCTGGGCTGGCCGATCAACTCGCCGGACGACGACCTCTTCTTTGTGCTCTCCGCGGATGGCACTACGGGCTGGTTCAGTTCCGTGCGTGCCGGAGGCCTGGGCGAGGACGACATCTACCGCGTGTCCTTCGCCACGGAGCACGAGGACACCGCCACACCGGCGCGCTGAGGCACGATAGCTTCGTGCCCACGAAGCGCATGCCGTCCGACCATCTTCTTCCGCACCGCACCGCCGATGGGTCCTTCACGCTGCGCCACGCGCAGGTGGGTGAACACTACCACAGCCTGCATGGGGCCGTCACGGAAAGCACGCACGTCTTCATCCGGGCGGGTCTGGAGCACGCGGGCGAACACCGGGTGGACGTGCTGGAAGTGGGCTTGGGAACGGGATTGAACCTGCTGCTCACCTGGATCCGCTGCTTGGAAGGCAAATGCGTGGTTCGTTACACCGCGCTGGAGCCATACCCTTTGGAGGAGGCCGTCCTGCACCGGCTCGCCCATGCGCAGGACCTTGGTTGGCCTGGCCTGCACGATGATCTCATCCGCATGATGACCGGACCGCTGGGCGTGGGACAAGAAGCGGAAGGAGGTCTGGAGTTCACACGATCGTCCACGGCTGTGCAGGATCTCGAAGCGCGGGAAGCTTTCGATGTGGTCTACTTCGATGCCTTCGCGCCGAACAGCGCGCCGCACATGTGGACCCTCGATGTCTTCCGGCGGATGTGGGCCTGTCTTCGCCCGTCCGGCGTCCTGGTGACCTATTGCGCCAAGGGTGAAGTGCGCCGCACGATGCAGGCGGCGGGTTTCGCCGTGGAAAGGCTGCCCGGCCCGCCGGGGAAACGCGAGATGCTCCGCGCCACGAAACCCTTTCCTTAGAGCGCCAGCATCCAACACCTCGACTTCCCAACCCTCCACCTTTGCTGACACTCCGCGCATACGGCCTGTTGATCCATGAAGGGAAGGTGCTGGTCGCCGATGAACTGATCAAGGGCCGTCGCATCACGAAATTCCCCGGTGGCGGGTTGGAGCATGGGGAGGGATTGAGGGATTGTGTGATACGGGAGATCCGCGAAGAGATCGGTGTCGAGGCATTGGAGGTGCTGCATTTCTACACCACCGACTTCTTCCAGCAAAGCGCCTTCCACAGCACGCCCATGCAGGTGGTGAGCGTGTACTTCACTTTCCGTGTGGAGGATCCCAGGTCCATCGCCGTGGTGGCCGAGCCGTTCTCCGGCATCACCGGACCGGGCGATCGGGAAGTGTTCCGCTGGATGGCCGTCGGCACCCCGGCGGAGGAAGCCGTCACCCTGCCGATCGATCGCCTGGTGTGGGCGATGTTGCGGGGGCGTTGATCACGCGCCGAGTCTGCGTACCACGAGGCTTTCCACACGCCGGTAGAGATCCTCCGGCTCCTGCGTACGCCACCGAAGCGCGTTCAACTGACCGCCCAGCAGGAAGTACTGGTCGATGTTGGCCTGCTGCAGATCGGCAAGCACGTGTGGCCGGAAGTTCAGCAGGGCGATCCAGCCGTCGCGGTCGGAGGCCTCGTCGAACCACTCGCTGTAGTACTCCTCGTCACTGCTGTGGAAGTTCAGCACGTTCTCGCCGATGAGGATGAATTTGCCGATCCCCTCCGCCATCATCGGTTCGATGTGGTCGCGTTTCAGGAACATGATGTCGTTGCCCAGCAGGTCGTTCCATTCACCGATGAATTCCAGGATGGCATAGCCCTCGTCGTAGTCGGCGAAGAGCAGTTTCACGTACAGCGTTTCGCTCCCGATCTCATCCCACTGCGGGTGGATGGCGTGGTCGTACACCGCGTGGGTGTAGAACAACTCGCTGTGCTCCCGACCGAAGAAGGGCGAGCGCTCATCCTCCTCGGCCATGTAGCGGTGCCGCCAGTTCCAGAAGGGCTCGATGTCGTGCATGACCGTTGTGCCGATGCGAAGATCGCGCGTGAGGCCACCATCAGAGCCGATGCCCGGCCTCGATAGCCCGGCGCACGCTGCCGTAGTGGCGCAGCAGTTCGTTGGCCACCTCATAGGTCACGCCAAGCCCCTCCATCACCATCCGGGTTCCGCGGTCAATGAGCTTGTTGTTGCTCAGTTGCATGTCCACCATGCGGTTGCCCTTCACACGCCCGAGTTTGATCATCACGCTGGTGCTGATCATGTTCAGCACGAGTTTCTGCGCGGTGCCGCTCTTCATGCGTGTGCTGCCGGTCACGAACTCCGGACCCACGGCCACGACCATGGGATGCTTCGCGATGACGGCCACCGGGCTGCCGGGGTTGCAGGTGATGCCGCCGGTGAGGATGCCTTTGTCGCTGCTGGACTCCAGCGCGCCGATCACATAGGGCGTGGTACCGCTGGCGGCGATGCCCACCACGGTGTCGTCCCCACCGATGTGGTGTTCCTGCAGGTCCTTCCAGCCCTGTTGCGGGTCGTCCTCGGCGAATTCCACCGCACGGCGGATGGCACCATCACCACCGGCGATCAGACCGATGACCAGGCCATGCGGCACGCCGAAGGTGGGCGGGCATTCGCTGGCGTCCACGATGCCGAGGCGGCCGCTGGTGCCCGCGCCGAGGTAGAACAACCTGCCGCCACGCGCCATACGCTCGTGCAGGGCGTCCACGAAAGCCTCGATCGCTGGGATGGCCTGCGCCACGGCATCGGCCACGGTGCGGTCCTCGCTGTTGATGGCGCGCAGCAGGTCGCCGGTGGACATGCGCTCCAGATCGTCGTGCCGCGAGGTTTGCTCGGTGATGCGCTCCATGGCCACAAAGGAAGCGGGCACGCCCCCCTATTCGAGCACCAATTTGCAAACCACCACGGCATCCGCGAGATGCACGCGCAACAGGCAGGTGCCGGCCGGTAGTGTGCCACGTTGGAAGGTGGCCCGGCCTGCGTTGATGCTGATGTCGCGCAGCATGCGGCCTGTGGCGTCCAGCAACTCCACACGCAGGATGCGATGGTCCTTCGCATCGATGTGCCAGGCATCGCTGGCGGGAATGGGGAAAACACGCAGCAGGTCCACATCGGTCGGTTCGTCCACACCCACGAAGCCACATGCTTCCCCAAGGTCCATGGCCAGGAAAAGCCGGGGCGTGAGGTAGCCGAAGATGGTGTCGGCGTAATGCCTGCCTTTGGCAGGACCCATGTCGGGGTTGTACAGAAGCGCCGCGTCATGGGTCGTCACGCCCGGTACGATCTCCACCTGCGCGTTGGGATGCTGAGGGTCCCACCAATGCCAGGGATGTGCTTCGTGGTTGAAGCCGGGGACAAGAGGACGCACCACGGGGAATAGACCTTCCGCCTGCTCGGGTGGAGAGATCACCTCATCCCATACGGTGGTGCTATACAGGGCTCGTGCGCGGTCGGTGAAGGGGTCGCCGGGCATACTTGGGAAAGCCGCGTTGTTGCCCACGGCGTTGCTGCGCCTCACCAACGCTTCGGAACCATGGGAGTGCATCATGTAGGCGGCCAGGCCAGGCGCGATGATGGGGGCATGGTCGAAGGGAACGAAGGGGTCCGCGACGCCATGGAAGGCCACCAATGGAGCATCGCCAGGTTCGATCCACAAGGTGTCGGGCAGGTTGGCGCCAAGACCCACCACCACGCGCACCGAGGTCGTCTGGCCAGTCGGCCGGTAGAGGTTGAGGAGGCCTCCCTCGCCTTGCGGTCCGCCGGCGAGCAAGGTGTCGATGTAACTGCTGTTGGCATCATTCGGGTCCATGAGCAACTGTCCGCTGTGCAATTCCTCCGTGCGGTCCCAATAGCCGGTCGCGATCGCGGTGCGCCCACCGAAGCCTACGCCCATCACGGCCATGCGGTCGGGGTCGATACCGTGCGGGTCGTCCTCACCGGCGCTGTTGGTGAGCCAACGCATGGCCTGCCTGGTATCCTGCATGGTGCGGTACAGCGCGTTGTAGTACGACCAGCGGAGATCGTCCAGGGTCCAGGCGAGCGGGTTCCAGCCCGGTCGCGTGTCGATAGCAGCCGCCACATAGCCGCGCCTGGCCAGCCGGCGGCACCATTCCACCACGCTGCTGTCCGTACGCATGCCATAAGGCTGCCAGGTATTGGGCACGGGCAGCCAGGATCCATCGTGCAGCACCAGCACCACAGGCCGGTCCGTGCAGGGGTCATCCGCGGGCAGCGGGGCATAAACGTCCATGTGCAAGGCCGACAGTTTGACGCAGGTGCTGGGATCGGCCTCGTCGAACCAGGCTTCCGGATAGGCCACGGCCTCATCCGTGAGCTGCTGCAACAAGGCCATTTCGGTGGCGAAGCCCGGGCAGGTCCAGGGGGAGTTCAGCCAGTTCGTATTGATCCCGAAGACGAGATCCGTGGTGATGCCGATCTGCGCATCGGTGAAGACCTCCTGGAGATAGCGTTGACCCGTGGCGGTCATCGCCATGCAGAGGTTGGCGGAGAAGAGGACCAGGCGCCGCATGTGGTCCATCGAAGATAGGGCCGTACCTGACCGGATGTAACAAGGAAAGGGCCGCCAAGCGGCGGCCCTTTCGAGAAGGTCAGGACGGTCGTGGGTCACTCGAGCACCACCCGGCGCACGAGTTCACCATCAGCGAAATGCAGCTTGATGATGTACACGCCGGGCTGCAAGCCCTGGCGCTCCATCACCACGCGGTCGCTGTTCACAGTGGCGGTGCGCTGCAGGCGGCCGTTCACATCGAACACCTCATAGGCGCGGATGCCGGCATGCTTGCTTACCATGAACACGCGGTCATTGGCCGGGTTCGGGAACACGCTCACCTCATGGGCCTGCGCGGTCTCCTCCTCCTGGCCCACCCACAGGCAGGGCGCGTCGAAACTCAGGGCGGCATAGATGCGCGGATTCAGGTAGCCCATGACGGTGTCGATGTAGGCGCGGGCCTTCTGTGGGCTCATGTCCGGGTTGCTCGCCATCGAGGCCATGTGGGCGGTGATCCCGGGCGCAACTTCGGCGAGCGCCAGCGGATGGTTGGGGTCCCAGAATTGCCAGGGGCTGGCCTCATCGCCGGCAGGTGCGGGCCAGCGCGGTCGCAGGAACGCGTTGAGTCCCTCCACACCGGTGTTCACCGTCACGCCGTCGTAGGTGTTGCCATAGCGGCTGCGGGCCGCGATCGTGTATGGGTCGGCGCTGGGGAACTCCGAGAAGCTCATGTTGCTGTTGTACTGGTTCGCCAGTTGCAGGAACAGGTTCGGACCCTGCACATCCACCACGGGGCCACCGGTGGTGGGCACGATCACGATGCCTTCAGTAAATGGCGCGAAGGGATCGAACACGGTGTGGAAGCATACCATGGGACCGTCACCTGGTTCCAGCCAGCTGGTGTCGGCCAGTGCCCCGCCCATGTTGGCGGTGAAATGCGACTTGTGGTCGTAGCCGTTGGGCCGGTACAGGTTGAGCAGGCCGCCGAATCCGGACAGGTTGCCCACGAGGTTCGTATCCACATAGCTCACCGTGGGATCGAAAGGATTGGGGCGGAACTTTTCAATGAACAGTTCGGCGGGCTTGTCCAGCGTGGCATGGGCCAAAGCGATATAGCCGCCGGTACCTTCCCCGAGCACGATGATCCGGTCTCCGCAGATGTTGTATTGGTTCTCGCCACCAGCCTCGGCGCTCTCCTTCATGGTGCGGATGAAGTGGCGCGTGTCATGCAGCGCACGGTAGATGGCGTTCAGCAATTGCGCGCGGCGCTCCTCCTCGGTGGGGGCCAGCGGGTTCCAGCCCAGGCGGTAGCTCACGCTGGCGGCCACGTAGCCGCGGCGGGCCATGCGCTTGCAGACCTCCACGGCGGTGCTGTCCGTACGGCGGCCATTGGGGCTGCCGTTGAAGGGCGGCGGCAGCGCGTTGCCCGTGTGCAGGTAGACCACCAATGGGCGTTTCGTTTCGGTGTCGATGCTCTGGTCCGGCTGGTAGAGGTCGAAGCGGACCGTGGTCACCTTCAGGGCCGTACTGGGGTTGGTGGGGTCGAAGTAGGCCGGGGGTATGGGCTGGCCCTGGGTCACCAGGCCCTGCAGTTCAATGGCGTTGGCCAGCACCTGCTGCTGATCGGTCAGCGTGGAAGTGAGGAAATCGATGTTCACCCCATAGGGGATGTCCGGTGTCACCGTGATCTGGGCATTGGTGAACACCTCGGTGAGGTATCGCTGGGCGGGGGCGTTGGCCGCCACGGCCACAAGGGCGATACCCAGAAGGGCGCGTAGGGTTCGTTTCATGATCGAAATGGGTTTGTGCCGATAAAGGTAATCAGCGTGCTCGCTTGTCTAATTCGTAGATGACCTGGACGTAACCCAGGCGGCCGATGTAGGGTCCGCCATAGACCATCAACACGTTGTTGTTCCAGGCCCGTTCCAAGCGCTCACCATCCGGCACACGGCGGTCGAACAAGGGCACCAGGCCGAAGAGGTTGCTGCAGCCCACCTTCACCATCAGGTGCCGCTCGGGGAACTTCACGTTCACCTGCGCGTCCACCATGTCGTAGCTGGGAATGCGCCCGGTGAACTGTGGCGAGCCCTCGAAGACGAAACCCTCGATGTAGCGGTGCGTCACGCCCCAGCCCAGGTTGGGCTTGCCGCTGAAGGGCACCTTCATATCGTGTCCGACGATGCTCACATTGAACTTGTTCCGGGGGGTGTTGAAGGCGGGGATGATCGGGTCGTCCTCACCGCTCACCAGCTGGTTGTAGCTGTAGTTCACCGCGTAGGTCATCCGCTGGCGGTAGTAGTTCACCCCCGCATTGGCGCCCTGGGTCCGCACCATGTCCGTGGCGTTCGCGGCCAGGCGGTAGGCCTGGAGACCGCCCACAGGGAATCCCGTGATGGGGTCGATGTTGGCGCTGATGCCGATCAGGTAGCCGATGAAGTCGGTGTACCAGCTGCTGTAGGCGCCCAGGTCCACGTAGAATTTCTCGAAGTGCGTGCCCCGGTAGCCTGCCTCGATGGTCTTCACCTGCTCGGGCCGCAGGCGGTCCACGTTGAAGTATTCCAGCAGGGACCTGCCGGTGACCAGGTTGGTGGCCGATCGGTAGGCGTTGAAGCTGGCGATGGTGATCAGGCTGTCACGCCCCTCCTCGAACTGGCCATCCACGTTCCCCAGCAGGATGGCGCGGCCCACATTGTAATAGAGGTATTGGTCCGCCAGGGTGGGGTTGCGCACGGCGCTGCTGAAGCTCACGCGGAAAGTGCGATCGGCGTTGGGCACATACACCAGCGTTGCCGCGGGGCTGAACAGTGCCTTGAAATTCTGGTTCTTGTCCATGCGCATCGTCACGGTGCCGCGCAGCTTGTTCTCCATGAAGCTGCGCTCCACGCCGGTGTAGATGCCGAACTCGCTGTTGCGGATGCGCACGTCGCCGGTGTCGCGGAAGATGGTACCCGCGCTGTTGGGCATGTATTGCCGGAAGTTGCCGCCCACCGCCACCTCCATGCGGGCCACGGTGTCCTGCTCACCGCCGGGCTTGAAACGGTATTCGCCCATGGCATGCGCCAGCTGCGACCGGTCGAAGAAGAGTGAGCCGCCCTCGGTGAAGCGCTTGCTGGTGATCTCCTCCAGCTTGTCGTCGAAGCGCTGGGTGCCCACCACGTAGGCCGGGTCCAGCTGCAGGTTGTCAACGCTGTTCACCGAGTCGGCCACCATCTGGTGGATGTTCGCGAAGGTCTCCTGGTTGTTGTTGATGAAGTTGGTGAGCCATGCGTCATAGAGTTCCTCCGAGTTGATCCCTTGTGCCCCGGCCTGGCTGGTGGTTAGCCACCCGGGGATCTGGGGCAGCAGGGTGGGGCGCACCCAGAAGTCCCACAGGGTGAAGTAGCGGATGTTCCATTCACGCGTGGGCCCGGCGGCCTCCTGCATGCGCACGCCGGTGGTGAAGATGTCGTACGTGCGGCCCGCGTCCTCGCCGGTGAGGTAGCCGCGCAGGAACCACCTGCCCTCGCGGCGGATCTCCAGCCGCTGTTGCCAGAATTGGATGTCCTTCAGGCGGTATCGGTTCTCGCCCTGATATACCGTGCTGCCCCGGCTGTAGTTGCTCGCGGCGATCACCTCCACACTGTCGGTCAGCTTGTAGTGCAGCGATGCGCCCGCCTTCAGATTGTCGGTGCCATAGTCCACCAGGTCGGTCTCCCGGTAACCGGGTCGCACGAAGAGACCCAGACCGGGATAGCTGCGGCGGTCGAAGAAGTTGCGCGTGAAGTCACTGTTCACCTCGGTCAGTTCGTCGCCGTAGATGTTCACCGCATCGAAACGCCCGGGGTTGAGGCGTCCGGTGGGGGAGTTGCTCGTGGGGTCATAGTTCTCGGCGTACCAGTCCTCGGCGCGCAGGGCGAAGAGGTTCAGTTTGTAGGCGAAGCGCTCCTGGCCATCCTTGCCTTTGAGCACCTGCGCCCAGCGCACAGCCCCCTCCAGCATGTCGCGCTGGCCGCCTTTGGCGCTGACTGAAAGGCCGGGGAAGGCCCAGGGGCTCTTGGTGGTCATGTTCACCACGCCATTGAAGGCGCCCGGTCCGAAGTAGGCGGTGCTGGCCCCGGCGATCACGTCCACCTTCATCACGTCCAGGTCGGAGGCGCCCAGGAAATTGCCCAGCGAGAAGTTCAGGCCGGGGCTCTGGTTGTCCACACCATCGATCAGTTGCAGGCTGCGCACGGGGCTGGTGCTGTTGAAACCGCGCGTGTTGATCACCTTGAAGCCGAAGCTGGCCGCCACCATGTCCACGCCCTTCAGCGTGCCCAGGCTTTCGTAGAAATCGCCGCTGGCCGCTTCGCGGATGGCGATCACATCCATGCTCTCCACGGTCAGTGGGGCCTGTTTCTGCTTCTCGCTGATGCGGCTGCCGATCACCTCGGCCTCCTTCAGCAACACCTGGTCGGTGCTCAGCTTGAAGCGCAGGTTCTGGTCCAGGCTCTTCACCTCGATGGTCTGCGTGAGGTAGCCCAGGTAGCTCACCTCCAGGGTGTACGGGGGCAGTTCATTCACCCCGATCTCGAAACGCCCGTTGACATCGGTGACCCCGCCGGTGGTCGTTCCCTTCAGCACCACGGCCGCGCCGATGAGCGTCTCGCCGGTGATGCCGTCCACCACCGTGCCGCGCAGCATGTATTGCTGGGCCGCGAGGTGCAGGTTCAACAGCAGGACCGCCACGA
The DNA here is from genome assembly GCA_026129465.1 of Flavobacteriales bacterium. Lineage (NCBI taxonomy): Bacteria > Pseudomonadati > Bacteroidota > Flavobacteriia > Flavobacteriales > Flavobacteriales bacterium. The sequence continues at coordinate 1,279,948 of JAHCIA010000001.1, read as the reverse complement.
CCAAGGCCGACAGCCGTGGTGGGAAAGCGCAACGCGACATGGGATGCGGCCGGGTAAATGGTTGGATGGCCGCCAAGATAGCGGGCCATTCGGATCATGCGCAGGGACCGGCTCAGCGGTCCTCGACCACCAGGCGGCATTGCCCGATGGGCTTGCCGCCGTGCCGCAGCACGATCCATTGGATACCCGGCACGATCGGCATTTGTGAAGGCGCCAGCTGGGAGTAGCCTGGCCCGGGCGTGATGTCCAAGGGGCGCATCCTGCCTTCGTCGGACCACCATTCGAGTTGTGCGGCTCCTTTCACCGCGGCATGCTGGATCGTCAGTTCCTGGCCCCGGGCGATGGGGTTGGGCCAACAGCGCATGGTCGGATCCGATGTATGGTCCACGGCCACCACACGCAGATCGTGCGGGGTGCCGTCCTCGTCCTCTTCCACCAGGTGGTAATAGAGAACTCCACCGTGCGCGGGCCGGTCGGTCGCCTGGTAGTGCGTCACGGTCATGCTGTGGCCCATGGCCGCTTGTGCCGACACCGTTGTGCGGTCCAGCAGGTCCGTGCTGCGCTGCACCAGGAAGCGTTGCGACCCGCTCTCCGAGGCGGTGGACCAGTGCAGGTCCACCCCGTCACCGCTGGATGATCCGGTAAAGGCGATCAGTTCCACGGGCAGCACATCATAAGGCCAGGCCACCGGTCCATACGTTGCACCATTGTTGGTGCTCCAGTACGTGGTGTTGCAGATCCTGATGGTCTCACTGTTGCCCGATGCGTTGGGATCGGGCAGCACGGCACCACCGGCCTGCACCAGCACGAAGGAGCCACAGGAAAAGGTGAGTTTGGAACCCGTGCCGCTGAATTGGAGCGTGCCATGGATGATGAGGAAGATGGGCGCGCCGTTGTACACATGGTTGCCGGTGACGGTGATGATGTGTCCGGCCTGTATGATCAGGGTGTCGCCGGCCACCGGGGCACGTCCACAACTCCATCTGGCAGCTTGGTTCCAAGCTCCGTTGCTGATGGTGGTGCAGGTCACGGCGGAGGCATCGATATAGGCGAGCGTCATCGCCAGGGCAGCGATGGTCCGGGTAATGGAATGGAACAACCCCCGAGCCCCGCAAGTCTTCCAGGTTCCTGTCATGGCGCGGCTTTGAACGGGAAGGCGCCGAATTGGTTCCGCACCCAGCTTGGGGCTTCCGGGCCTTTGTCGCATCGACCTCGGAGTTGCTGTTGCAACTTTGCCATCGTTCAACGCATCCTGTCCGATCCATCCCGGCCATGCCCATCTCCATCACCTTCCACGGCGCGGCCGGCACGGTCACAGGCAGCAAGCACTTGTTGGAGATCGAGCGAAAGGATGGCAGCATCGCACGGCTGTTGTTGGATTGTGGCATGTTCCAAGGCGAAGCGTTGGCCGATGGCAGCGGCAAGGACCGCAACCGCCGGTTCGGCTTCGACCCCGAATCGATCGATGCGCTCGTCCTCAGCCATGCGCACATCGACCACAGTGGTCTGGTGCCCCGCCTGGTGAAGGAGGGTTTTCGCGGAAGCATCTGGAGCACCCCCGCCACGCGCGACCTCTGCGCCATCATGCTGGAGGACAGCGCCCGGATACAGGAGTATGATGCCGGTTATGAGCGCAAGCGCGCGCATCGCCAGGGCCGCAGCGTGGAGGGCGGTGAGCCGCTCTACACCGTGGACGATGTGCCCCCCGCCATGGCGCGTTTCCAGACCATGGAATACGGTGAGCGGCTCGACATCCTCCCGGGCGTAGCGCTCACCTTCACCGATACGGGCCACATCCTCGGCAGTGCGGCCGTGCATCTCCACCTCGATGATGGTGACCGCATGGTGCGGCTCGCCTTCACCGGCGACGTGGGCCGCTATGTGGACAGACTGCTGCCACCACCGGTGCCCTTCCCGCAAGCCGATGCGATCATCTGTGAAGGCACCTACGGCGACCGCGACCATGCGCCCATCGCCGAGGCGGAGGAGGAACTGCTGCGCCATGTGCGGGAGGTCTGTGTAGAGCGCAGTGCGCGCCTCATCATCCCGGCGTTCAGCATCGGCAAGACCCAGGAGATCCTCTACACCCTGAACGCGTTGAGCAACGCCGGCCGGTTGCCCAGGATCCCGGTCTACGTGGACAGCCCCCTGGCCATTGGCGCCACGGAGATCGTGCGCCGATATGAGAAACTCTTCCGCAATGAGGTGCGCGAGGAGTTGCATCACGACCCCGACCTCTTCTCCTTCCCCGGGGTCACCTTCGTACGCGATGCCGAAGGCAGCAAGCGACTCAATACGCTGCGTGAACCCTGCATCGTCGTCAGCGCCAGTGGCATGATGGAGGCCGGCCGGGTGCGCCACCACCTGCTGCACGCCCTGCCCGATCCCGCCAATGCCTTGCTCGCCGTTGGTTTTTGCGCGCCCGGTACGCTGGGCCATGAATTGCTGGCCGGTGCGCGCACAGTGCGCATCTTCGGCGAGGAGGTGCCTGTGCGCGCCGAGGTGCTGCGCATGGACTTTTACAGTGCCCACGCCGACCGTGGCGAATTGCTGCGCTATCTCGCCTGCCAGAACGCCGCAGAAGTGCGGAAGTTCTTCCTGGTCCACGGACACCAGAAGGCCCTGGGCGCCTTCCAGGAACAAGTGGTGCGGGCGGGCTTCACGGACACGGTGGTGCCGCGCCGGGCCCAACGCTTCTTCCTTTGAAAGGAACGCGCCCGATGCCGATATTGGCGGCGCACCGATCCCTGCGGCTGGACGACCGGACCCCATGCGACAACTTCTGACGGCCTTCCTGCTGCTTGTCCTGGTAAGCCTCAACTGCCTGCTGAACGTGCGTTTGGTGGTGGGCGAGAACCCGCTGCCGCCGCTGGGCCGCTTCCTTTCCCCGCAGGAAGGTTTCTGGCGCAATGCGGATCCCTTGGACGCGAGGCCCCCGCGGACGATAGGACTCCAGGGCCTTTCCGCGCCGGTGGAAGTGGCGTGGGACGAGAGTGGCGTGCCACATCTCTTCGCCGCCAACGACACGGACCTCTACCGCGCACAGGGCCATGTGATGGCCATGCTGCGGCTGTGGCAGCTCGATTTCGTGGCACGTGCCGCGGCTGGGCGCATCAGCGATATCGTGGGTGCGCGGGCCTTGGAGTTCGATCGCGACAAGCGACGCAAAGGCATGCTCACAGGCGCCCAGGCCAGCATCGACCCCTTGTTGGACGAAGGGGGCATGGAACCCTTGCTGCGCGCCTATGCCGATGGATACAACCAGTATCTGGCCACCCTGCGCTACCGGGATCTGCCGGTGGAGTACAAGTTGCTGTCCTACCGGCCTGAGCCCTGGTCCCCGCTGCGTTCGGCGCTGGTGCAGCAATACATGATCGACAACCTCAGCGGCTGGGACCGCGACGCGGAGAACACCCACGCACTCGCCGCCCTCGGCAGGGACCTCTTCGAGTTGCTGTTCCCATCACGCCCGCCGGGGGTGGTGCCCACGGTGCCCACGGACTCCGTGTGGCCCTTCATCCCGGAAACCATGGCCCCGCCGCCGGACTACGATCCACTCTACGGCTACGCCACCGATGCGCACCGCAGCGATCCGGCCAATGGCAGCAACAACTGGGCGGTTCATGGGAGCCGCAGCGTCAACGGACATCCGCTGCTGGCGAACGACACACATCTGGGCTTGAATTTTCCGCCCATCTGGATGCCGATCCAACTTTCGACGCCGGAGCACAAGGTCTTCGGCTTCACCATACCGGGGGCCTGCGGGGTCATCATCGGCCACAACGAGCATGCGGCCTGGGGCGTGACCAACGCGCCGCGCGACACCAGGGACTGGTACCGCATCACCTGGCAGGATGGGAAGCGATCGAAATATCTGCATGGCGGGGAATGGCTGCCGGTGGACCACTGCGTGGAAACGATCAAGGTGCGCGGTGAAGCGGACGTCATCGATACGGTACGTCTCACCCTGCACGGCCCGGTGGTGCATGAAGCCGGCGGCGGCGACCCGGCTTCGGGGCATGCGCTGGCCTTGCGTTGGACCGGGCATGAAGCGAACCTGACGCAACGGGCGCTCTATCTGAACAACAGGGTCCGCGGCCACGCGGACCACGTGGAAGCGATGCGCTGGTTCCACGCCCCGGCGCAGAACTGGGCCTTCGCCACGGTGGACGGGACCATCAGCATGCGTGTGCAGGGGCGTTTCCCCAACAAGTGGAAGGAGCAGGGCCGCTTCATTCTCGATGGGGCCGATATCGCGCATCGCTGGCAGGGTTGGATCCCCTTTGAACACACCGCAGTCCAGGTGGACCCCGCGCGCGGATTCGTCAGCAGTGCCAACCAGCACAGCGTGGACGAGGCCTATCCCTACTGGTTCCACAACGACCATCTGGAGTACTACCGCAACCGCAGCATCAACGCTGCGCTGAACAGTCTTCGCCAGTTCAATGTGCAGGACATGATGGACCTGCAGCAGAGCGCCTTCGACCTCAAAGCCGCTGAAGCCCTGCAAGCCCTGGTGCCTTTGCTGGACACTCTGCCGATGGACAGCATGGCCATGGCCACGCTGCACATGCTCCGCGAGTGGGACTGCGACAGCCGGCACGACCGTGAGGAGCCGACGCTTTTCAACCTGTGGTTCGATGGTGTGCGCGACAGCTTGTGGGCGCCACTTGCCCATCTGTCCGTTCATCCTATCGGTCTGCCCACGGCCTACAACACCATCCGCATCCTGGCGGACAGCACACTCCTCGATCGCGTGGAGAAGGCCTTGGGCGTGGATGCGCGCGAGGTGGTCTTCATGGCTTTCATCCGCATGCTTGAAAAACGCGTGGCGGAAGGACCCTTGCTCTGGCGCGACCACAACAATGCCCGCGTCACGCACCTGGCCATGATCGCGCCGTTCAGCAGGGAATTGATCCCCGTGAACGGCAGCGGTACGGCCATCAACGCGCAGCGTGGCGGCCATGGCCCCTCGCAGCGCTTCGTGGTGGAACTTTCGTCGCCACCGAAGGCATGGTTCCAATTGCCCGGTGGTGTCAGCGGCAACCCGGGCAGCCCGCGCTACGACGATCTGTTGGGGGAATGGCATGAAGGCGTATACCGCCAGGTGCGGTTCCTTTCCAGTGCCGAGGAGGGTTCGAAACAGGGCATGCCGACCACCACCTTCCAACCATGAGAACGCCGCTCACCTTCGTGGCCATCATCACCCTGGCCTGGCTGCTGGGCCTGTTCCTGCCGTTCTGGAGCCTGTCCATCGCCGCTGCGGCCGTTGGTTTCCTCGTCCATCCCGGCGGCTGGCGTTCACTGTTGGCGGGCCTTCTGGCAGGTGCGCTGCTCTGGGGTGGTCTGGCTTGGCATATCGACAGTGCCAACGCTTCGATTCTGGCCACACGCATCGGTCAGTTCTTCGGCACCGGTGCAACCGGCATGGTGTTGATCACCGCCGCACTGGGAGCGCTGCTCGCCGGCCTGGGCGCACTGCTGGGCGATCGCGTGCGCAACGCGTTCAGCTGAGCTGAACGTGGGCGCTAGGACCGGAAGCGCACGGCGTGCCGCACCGCTTCCGGCAGGGCCGGCAGCTTGCGGCGTTCGAATAGGAAACTGCTCAGGTCGGCGATGTCCTTGAAGATGTAGTGGCTGTCCTTGGCGCCCTTGAGGTAGCCGCTGCCGGTGCTGCCTCCGGTGCCCATGCGCAGGCCGATCATGCGGTGCACCACGTCGATGTGCCGCGATCGCCATTGGGCCATGCCCGCGTCGATGTCCAGCAGCACTTGCAGGAAGCGGAAGGGCATCTGCAGCAGCGGCTCGTCGCGATAGAGCATGATGAACAACGCGCTGCGGCAGGCCGCGGGGGAGAGCCGGCGTGGCGTGTCACCTTCCACGAAGATGTTCCGCCAGAGTTGGGCGTTCTTCTCCTCGCCGGCCACCAGCGTATCGGTGTAGATGCGCTCCAGCCGATCGAAGAAGGGATCCTCATCGGCGGACCAATAGCGCGCATCGAGGAAGGGCATGCGTTCCAGCCAGCCGTTCACAAGGTCCACCAGGGTGGGTTCCTGCTCCAGCGCCTCGATCTCCGCCTTGTGCTCGGGCCGCAGCTGGCTGGTGTAGTACTGCCTGCCGAATCGGTCCTCCATGCGCAGACCGAGCTTCGCCTCGACCACCTTGAACTGCATGCTCTGGAAGCCGCTCGCCGGGCGCAGCAGATCGCGGAAGTCCAGGAAATCCAGCGGGGTCATGGTCTCCAGCACATCCATCTGGTGCACGAGCAGGCCCAGAATGGTCTTGACGCGTTCCAACCGGTGTACCGCGATGGAGAGTTCCCCGGCGTTGTCGTCCACATGGCCGTCGGCGAACATGCCGATCACGCTGCCCACCTCATGGAGCACCTGTTTGAACCAGAGCTCATAGGCCTGGTGCACGATGATGAACAGCATTTCATCATGGGCTTCCACGCCGAGCTTGTCGCTCTCGGGGGCCTGCGCGCCAAGGATCTTGTCCAGCTGCAGGTAGTCGGGGTAGTACACGTTGCTCATGGGCTCGTGCGCCACATGGGGCGCGGGCCAAATGTAGCCGGGCCTTGTCGCCGCCAGCTTGATGCCGCTCATCGTCCGGGAGGCCCCGCGTTCCGGTGCGGTCCGGTACTTGCCTTGTGCACCGATAAATTCGCGTCCATGTCACGGTCATGCATGTTCCTTCTTTTGCTCGCACCACTTGGTGCATTGTCCCAGGAGAGCGTCAAGGATCTGAAGCAGGCCTCGGGCAAGGGCCGTGAAGTGATGCGCCCGGAGATCCACCTGCCCATTCCGGGTCCCCAGATGGTGGAGGACACATCGCGCGTGTATCTGCGCGTGGAGCGCATGCCCGAGTTCCCCGGTGGTGCCAAGGCCATCCAGCGCTACCTGGCGAAGAACACCCGGGTGCCGCCGGCATTCCGCGATGCGCAGATGGTCGGCGCGGTGCGCGTGGCATTCGTGGTGGGGGAGAAGGGCGAGATCCTGGAGACGCGCGTGAAGCGTGGACTGGGATACGGGTGCGATGAGGAAGCCCTGCGCGTGGTGGGCGCCATGCCACGCTGGAAGCCTGGCTCGCAGGATGGCAGGCCGGTGAAGGTGTGGCGCGAGGTGGATGTACGCTTCGACCAGCCGCAATAGATTCAGGCCCTCCGATCAGCCCAGTTTGCCGTGGACGTATCCGGCGAACTCCAGTTCGTCAACACGCGCGGTACCGGCCGCCAGCATGGGCGTATGGCGGAATACCATCGCCACCACCACCACGTAGCGGTCATCGGGGATCGTGTCGTTGGTGGCGTGCGGGCGGATCAGCAGCGCCTCGCCGAACGCCCCATCGAAGGGAATGGGCCGCTCGGGCCGGAAGAGGTACCAGTCACGGTCATCGCCCAGCACCACGCGTTGGCGCAATCGGCCGCGCAATGGCAGCATGCGGTGCAACGGCATGTAGTGCCGCACATCGGAGCGTTTCTCCGGGATCCGCAGCAGCAATTCCCTGCCCGTGAGGTCCTCGCCCCAGTTGGTCACCGGCAGCAGCATGCGCCACAGGCCGCCTTTGGGGCGCAGCGGGCCGATGTAGCCGGGTATGAAGCGGAAGGAACTGAAGCTCACCGCCAGATAGAGCAGCGTGGCGCCCATGGTGCCACCCTGCACCAGCAGCAAGGCCTGGGCGGCGTGGCGATCAGTGAGCAGGAACTTCATCACATAGGTGAACAGGAAGATCGCCAGCAGCGCATTGATGATGCGGTAGCGGAACATCGTGGGCTTCGGCACCATGTGTTCCTGGTAGTGTGGCGAGAGGTTCACGAGGTTGGTCTTCATGGCCACCCACAGATGCATGCTGGCCAGCAGGAAAAGCAGGGTGATGAGGTAGGGGCGGTCGGGCGCCATGAGCCACAGATCGTAAAAGCCATGCGCCATGGCGGCCAGCAGCAAGGCCGCGGCACCAGCGAGTACCGTGGAGCGGCCGCGGTGCCGGGCGATGGCGATGGCGTAGGCCACAATGGAGGTGAAGAACATGTGCGCCACACTGGCGTAGAGCGTTCGTCCACCCACGGCGAAGAGTTCGGATCCGCCCAGGTAGTCCACGTTCTCCACAAAGGCGAAGGCCAGCGCGCTGATGCTGCCGTAGAGGATCAGGTCGAAGGGTTCGTCGGCCTGCTTGGTGAACAGCAGGATGGCCACCAGGGGTATGAGCTTCACGATCTCCTCCGTGAGGCCGATGGCGATGAAGCAATACCACCAGTCGTTCCACAGTGTGCCATCCAGCCGAAGCCCCAGGCCGCTCTCGGCCATTTCGCGCAGCGGGAATACCAGCGGCACCACCACACAGCCCAGAAGGAAGGTGGCCAGCACCCAGCCCCATCCCTCATGGGCGAAGGGATCGAGCCAGGTGAGGTAGCGGTACCAGGTGTAGGAGATCAGGAAGGAGACGACGACGTTGACCGTCATGGCCATCCAGGAGATACCCGCGAGAATCCCTTCGAGTCCGCTGTACCGCACGAAGACCACCGGCACCACGATGAGCAGGGCGAACACCAGGCCGGCGCGCCTGGTGGGAGGACCAAGCACGCCGGATCGGTGGATGCGTGATACGATGCGATGGTCCCGCCGCAACTGCGTGGCCACCAAGGCCACCATCGCCATGAAGGGGAGCAGGGCCCACATGGCGGCAATATAGCCGGGGGCCTCCGCTGTCAGCGATCAACGGGCTTGCCGCCCTTGTGCCGGTGGCCGCCGTGCTGGTGGCCCTTGCGTTGGCCGTCGCCCTTTTCATGCGCGGCCCTGCGCTCGGCCTTCAACTGTTCCTTGCGTGCTTTCTGCTCCGGGGTTAGCACGGCCTGCATCGCATCGTGTTTCGCGTTGCGCAATTCCTTCATCGCGGCCTGGCGTTCCGCCTCGTCCTCCATCTTGCGCACATCCGCCATGCGCCGCGCATGGTCCGCGTGGATCGCGCGCATCCTGGCCGTCTGGTCCTCGCTCAGCGACAATTGCTCGGTCATCCGGGCCAGGCGCGTTTCGAAGTCCTTGCCCTTGTGCATGGGCTTCGAGGTGTCCTGCGCGAACGCGGCGGTGCCCACCAACAGGGAACCCGCCACCAGCAGGTGCCCCATCATTCTGTTCCAGTTCTTCATGGTCCTTTGGTTTTGGTTGTACGACCCGCTGCCTGTGGCAAGGTTCGATCCCGAAATGCCAAGAAATGTCAAGCATCCAGCCGGGCGTCCGCACCACCGATGGCCTCCTCCACTTCCTGCATCCGCTCCAAGGTGTGGTATTCCGCGGGTGGCAGCACAAGCTCCGCCGCGGCCAGGGCCAGATCGTGCGTGCTGCGCGAAATGGCGCGGTTCACCAGTTGCGCGGTGCTGAGGTCGATGCTCCGCAGATGGCCCTCGCGCGCGGCGATGTTCACTTCGCGCATGCCGTTCGCATCAGCCTGTTCCAGCACACGCATGATGGCGGCGAGCTCGGTGACGTCATCATGCGGCTCGCCGTCCTCCAGCACCTTCGCGATGCGCATGTGGGAGACCATCATCCGCTTGCGCAGCATGGCATGGAAGCGGTCCAGGAAGGCGCTGGTGTCCTCGAAACCGTCGATGTTGCCCTTCACGTCCTTGAGATTCTTGGCCGCGTACAAGGCCAGGCGCGCGGCATGTACCATCCGGTTCAACTCGTGTGATTCCGCCTCGGTGAGTTCATGCTTCTCCACCTGCGTGACGAAGGTGATGATGTCGGCCTGAAGCAGTTTCAGCGCGGTGTAATGTTCCTGGTAGGTGGCATGGTCCTCCTGTTCCATCAGTTGCGCCCCGTCCGGCAGCACCAGCTTTTTCTCGATACCGACCAGATCGAGGTGGAAGCCGATCGTTTCCAGCAGCAGCTGGCGCACTTCGTTGCGCACACCGGTGATGGCGGCCTCCGGCACATCGGGCACCGTGCGGCCAATGAACCGTGTGCGTTGCTCCTCCTTCTCCGGTATCGCGCGCTTGATCCACCCGGAGAACCAAGTGACGAAAGGCAGGAAGACCAGCACGCCCACCAGATTGAACAAGGTGTGGAAGAGGGCCAGGCCCATCACCGGGTCGAAGCCCTCGCCCAGGACGAAGGACACCGCACGCAGATAGATGGAGAGCCCTGCCAGCGCGATCACCGCGGCGAAGGTGTTGAAGGAGAGGTGCGACCACGCCAGCCGTTTCTTCACCACGGTGCCGCCCAGCGCCCCGAGGAAGACCGTGATGGTGGTGCCCACGTTGCTGCCGATGATCGCGAGGGCGCCCTCCCGGAAATCGAATACCCCGGCGTAAAGCGCGGTGAGCAGTATGGCCACGGTGGCCGAGCTGCTCTGCATCGCGGCGGTGAGCACCAGGCCCATGAGCAGGAAGACCCAGGGCCTGGCGTTCACGAGCAGGGAGGGGTCGAAGTCCTCGGCGAAGGCGGATACACTGTCCTTCATCTGATCCAGGCCCAGGAAGAGGAACCCGAAGCCCACCAGCAGGTGGCTCACCTGGCTGTACCGTGGTGACTTGCCCAGGAAGATGAGGACAAGGCCGCCCACGCCGATGAAGGGCAGTGCGAGTTGCTCGATATCCAGCTTGAAGCCGATGGTGGCCACGATCCAGCTGGTGGCCGTGGTGCCGATGTTGCTGCCCAGCACCACGCCGATGCCGCTTTCCAAGGTGACGATGCCCGCCCCCACGAAAGCGAGCACCATGAGGGTGACGGCCGAGCTGCTCTGCAGCAGGGCGGTGGCCACAGTGCCCGTGGCGATGGCCCTGCCGCGCGTGCTGGTGCCTTCACGCACCAGCCGCTTGAAGCTCCGGCCGCCAAGTTTGGCGATGGAATCCTCAATGAGCCGTATGCCGAAGAGGAAAATGCCCAGCCCGGCGAGCAGCAGCCAGATGTCCAGATGTTCCCACATGGGCAGGTGGCGCACAAGTTAGCGGGGGAATGACATGGGCGGAAACAAGGACGCGCCGCGAAATGCGCGACCTGCATCTGGTGGTCCGGAACAAGGTTCACCGATCGGCTGCTGCCTTGCACAGCTGTTCAGGGGTTCCTTCCACGCGGCGGATGCGCAAGAAGGACTTTTATTTCACCTACTGCTCCGGCGTCATGATCGGGCGCAGCCCGGCATCATGTTCGGAGAGGATGGCATCGCCGCGTGTGCCCTGCTGGCTACGGTCCAGGCCGGGGGCGTTGCGCGGGGCCTGCAACGCGCCTGCCCCACCAGGGTTTGCGCTGCCCGCCCCTTGATCCCCAATGGCATGTCAGCAAGCCGCCATGACCGGTTCGTTGGTGTGCTGTTCATGCCAGATGCAATTCGACATGCCATGCGGATGCTCCACCGGCAAGCGCCTGCCGGGGTAGCCCTGAATCCAAGCTCATCCGGCAAATGGATCGATCACCTATCAAGTGGATCCCTTCTCTTGCCAGATGGATCGATCCCTTTGATCAAGTGGATCCCTTCTCTTGCCAGATGGATCGATCACCTATCAAGTGGGTCCCTTCTTTTGCCAGATGGATCGATACACATGATCAGGTGGATCCCATATTCCGGCAGATGGATCGATCCCTTTGATCAATTGGATCCCTTCTTCCGGCAAATGGACCGACCCCTTTGATCAGGTGGATCCCTTCTGCTGTCACATGGATCGACCCCTTTGATCAAGTGGATCCCTTCTTCTGTCAGATGGATCGATCCCTTGGATCAAGAGGATCCATTCTTTTGGCAGGTGGATCGATCACTTTGATCCGCGTAGGACCTGGGCATGCCTCACCGCCGTAGTGTTGGTGCAGTTTGTAGCCCGCATCCGGTCTTTCCATGTAGTGGTCGATGTAGTCATCGAAGCTGGGGTTGCCGGGCAGCAGCAGTTCCACGCCTACAAAGCACTGCTCCCAAGGCGGCGCATCCGCTGCGGTATACAGTACATAGGCGGCCAGCAGCATGCCGTGGTCGATCAGGTTGGCCAGCATGCGGTTCTCCCCCATGGGCAGGTAGCCCAGCTTGTGGCCCTCCCAGTAAATGGCCACCGCATCGGCGTCGTGCGGGTTTTCGTACTCCCGCACCAGGTCCAGGTCGTCGTGGTCATTGATGCGGGCCAGCACTTGCTGCCCCTGGTGGTGCCTGAAGCCGCGCACGAAGGCATCGTAGATGAAGATGTGGTGGGCCTCCTTGGTCCAGGCCATGCGGTCCTGTTCCTCTGGCGGGAGCAGCTCCCAAGGTGGCAGCGTGAGCAGGCTGGTGCTGCCCAGCAGGGAACGGAGGAAGGTGATGCGGTCCATGGCAGGGCTGTGCCGGCTGTGCACGATGGCACAAGCTAGAGCAACTCCACATCCTTCACCAACGCCGGATCCACCGGGATGCAATACGGCCGCATGGCTTTGGCATCTCCGGACTCCATGAGCGGCTTGAAGGCGATAAGGTCATTGGAACGCACCAAATACAGCCGCTCCGGTTCGTCATCAAAGTAGGAGCTGAATACACCACTCACGCTGCTGCCGTCATGGAAGTGAAGGCGGCAATGGCGGTTGTGTGCGGGATGGAAGGCGAGATCGTGATAGGTCATCAGAAATAGGTATAACCTGCAATAGGGTGCGGGCGCACAGCGCCTTCATGTGCGCCTTCCCGCCACGCCGCCGCAAGAAAGAAGAGACCGGCCAAGCCCAGCAGTACACCGGTGTTGCTCCGGGATACCAAGCCAGCCAATGTAGCGGCCATGATGGTGTGCGTGATCTCACCGGAGGGGTCCCATTGGCCATTGGTGATGCGGTAGATACCGTCCTGGGTCCGTTGGGTTACCGTGCGACCGGTCAGGTCGCCCAGCAAGCGGTTCAGATTGCGTGAGATCTCGTCGATGCCATTGTAGTCCACTTTGGTAGGGCGAGGGTATTGGTGTTGCATTGCTGTTTGGTTTCTGTAATGGCAAAGATCCCCGGGCATCCAATACATCCAGTTGTCAAAAGACAACAAATCATGCTGCCTTCAACTTGGCTGCTTTCAGCTTACTGAACTGACTCTTGGTCATGCCAAGGTAGTCCGCAATGAGCTGGTCTTGAAAGGTGCCGAACACTTCCGGATGACGCTCCTGAAGGTCCGCGATCCGCTCAGCGCGGCCCATATCCATCCGAGCCAAGCGCAGCATGGCGTTGGTGTAGCTGTATTCCGCCATCCTCCGGCCCAGGCGCTCAATGGAAGGATGTTTGTCGTACAGGCCATAGAGCTGGTCGCGGGTCAATACCAACAGACCACAATCCGCGACGGCCTTGATGCACATGGAGGCTGGCTTCCTATCCACAAAGGCACTCAAGTCGCACACCACCCGGTTCACCTCGGGCAGGTTGAAGAATGCAACGCTGTGCCGAGCGCATTCCTTGGCATAGCGGGCATACAGGGCGCCATGCTTCAGGAAGGCGATGCGATCCGCCATGGCACCCGCCCGCTGGAAATCGGCTCCTTTGGGAAGATGCTGCTCACAAAGCGCGACCGCGAGGTCTTGCCAGGCATCATCGGGTAACGTGGTGTAGGCCTTCAGCCATTCCCTTAGATCATTCATGCCACTTTGGATATGGCAGGCCTCAAGACCATTTGCGTGCCATGATGTGAGCACATTGAACAACTGACAGTGTGGGGTTTGATCAGGCTACTTCTCGACCCTCATGCTCGAAACGCGCCTTTCGTGCTTCCTTCAAGCCTGCCTGTATCCGGCCGGCCCAATCCTGCGCAGGGGCTCCTGAGGTACGAAGGGACCCAGTGGAGGTCAATACAGGGCCGATGCACTTCGGACCTGTGCAGAAATAGCTGTGCTACAAAATTTGGTCACACTCTGTCCCCAGTTTTTGATGCTTGGTGATTCAGGTGTATAGCTCTTGGTCCGACCAAGGGCCGGTCCGGTTGTGGCCGGTGCCCGAGCATGGCCAAATGCCAGCTGTCCCCACTTCTTACTTTCTATTCATGCAGCTTGCCGCCGGTTTGTGGAATGGTCGTAAGTGGTACGGACCCTACTGCACTCCTTTGAACCCGACTCCAACCCCCTCTGCCGCATGGCTGCCTTTTTTCCCCCTGGCCCTCGAAGGCAGGTTTGGCCCGGGCTCCCCGTATTGGGACCCACCGATCCAATGACGCATAGGAACAAGACCATGGGCACCATCTTCATCAAGGAGCATTACCCTGACGGAGGCAAACGGAAGGTGGCGATCCGATGCGCTGTGCAAGATGTGCCCGCAGCTTTGAAGACACTAAGCCGCGGAGCTCAGCCGCGGACCAGGTGGAAAGTACCACCTGGCCTGCTTTGGGAATGGATCAGGCTTGTACTATCCTTGGCCTTCAGCGGCATACCAGCGCTCTTGTCGTAATTCCACATGCCACTCTCCAAGAACGAGATCCGCCGCCGTGCCACGGCCTTCGCCCACGAATGGCGCGACGCCCACAGCGAGGATGCCGATGCCAAGAGCTTCTGGGACGGCTTCCTCCAGGTGTTCGGCGTCAACCGCAGGCGAGTGTCCTACTTCGAGCAGATCGTGAAGAAGCTGGACCAGGAACATGGCTTCATCGACCTCTACTGGCCCGGCAAATTGGTGGTGGAGCACAAGAGCCGCGGCAAGGACCTGGGCAAGGCGCACGGCCAGGCCATCGGCTACCTGCACGGGCTGAAGGACCACGAACTGCCCGAATACATCATCGTCAGCGATTTCGCGCGCATCCACCTGCACCGCCTGGAGAGCGGCGAAGCCTTCGAGCTGAAGCTGGCCGACCTGCCCAGGCACATCGACCGCTTCGACTTCATCAGCGGGTACAGGAGCCACACCCCGCGCGAACAGGACCCGGTGAACATCCGCGCGGCCGAGCTGATGGGCAGGTTGCACGATGAACTGAAGGCCAACGGCTACACCGGCCACGCCCTGGAGGTGTACCTCGTGCGGCTGCTCTTCATCCTCTTCGCGGACGACACGGGCATCTTCGAGAACGGCGCCTTCTACGACTGGCTGGAGGGCCACACCAGCGAGGACGGCAGCGACCTGGGCCCCAGGCTCGAGCGCCTCTTTCAAGTGCTCGATACCGAAAAGGAGGAGCGCTCCCGCAACCTGGACGAACGCCTCGCCGCCTTTCCCTATGTGAACGGCAAACTCTTCGAGGAGCGCCTGCCCATGGCCGACTGGGACGGGGCCATGCGTATCACCCTGCTGGAGGCCTGCGCACTGGACTGGAGCCGCATCAGCCCGGCCATCTTCGGCGCGCTGTTCCAAAGCGTGATGGACCCCAGGGCCCGCCGCGACCTGGGCGCCCACTACACCAGCGAGGCAAACATCCTCAAGCTCATCCAGCCGCTCTTCCTGGACGAGCTGTGGGAGGAGTTCAACCGCGCCCGGCGGAGCAAGCCCCAGTTGGTGCGCTTCCACCAGAAGCTGGGCGAACTGCGCTTCCTGGACCCCGCCTGCGGTTGCGGCAACTTCCTGGTGATCACCTACCGCGAACTGCGGCGCCTGGAGATGGAGGTGGTGCGCGTGCTGCTGAAAGGCGGCCAGCAGGTGACCAACGTGGACCAACTGGTGCGCCTGAACGTGGACCAGTTCTACGGCATCGAGATCGAGGACTTCCCCGCGCAGATCGCGCAGGTGGCCCTGTGGCTCACCGACCACCAGATGAACCAGGAGGTGAGCCAGGCCTTTGGGGAGTACATGGTGCGCATACCGCTGCGCAAGAGCGCCACCATCCGCAACGCCGATGCGCTGCGCACCGATTGGGCTTCGCTGCTGCCCGATGGCGGCGCGTACGACTACATCCTTGGCAACCCGCCGTTCGTGGGCAGCAAGATGATGACGCCCGCCATGCGCGAGGGGCTCACCGCCGCCATGGGCCACACGCCCACCAGCGGCGTGCTGGACTTCGTGTGCGCGTGGTATGGCCTGGCGGCTCGCTACCTGCAGCAACACGGCAGGGGCCGCACGCGCTGCGCCTTCGTCAGCACCAACAGCATCAGCCAGGGCGAGCAAGTGGCCGCGCTGTGGGGGCCGCTGCTGGCGCAGGGCATCAAGATCCACTTCGCGCACCGCACCTTCCGCTGGAACAACGAGGCACGCGGCGTGGCGGCCGTGCATTGCGTCATCATCGGCTTCGCGGACCATGACGTAGCGAAGAAGCGGCTGTACCACTACGCCGACCCCAAGGCCGAAGCCACGGTGGAAGTGGTGGACAACATCAACCCCTACCTGGTGGGCGGGCGCGATGTGCTGATCCCCAGCCGCAGTAAACCGATCTGCAACGTGCCGGAGATCGTGTTCGGGAACATGCCCAATGATGGCGGCCATTTCCTATTCACCGACGAAGAGAAGAAGGCCTTCCTGAAGGAGGAGCCTGCAGCCGCTCCCTACATGAAGCGCTTCCTGAGCGCACATGAGTTCCTCAACGGACACGCGCGTTGGTGCCTTTGGCTCGTGGATGCCCCGGCGGCCAAACTGCGTGGAATGCCCCAAGTATTGGAGCGGGTCAACGCAGTCCGCGACCACAGGAGTGCCAGCAACCGGGAGGGTACGCGCAAGCTGGCGGAAACACCGGCCCTCTTCGGGGAGATCCGGCAACCGAAGGGACACTACATCCTGGTGCCACGCCATTCATCAGAGACACGCAGGTTCATTCCGATGGGATGGGAAAGTCCGAAGGACATCGTGGCGGATAGCTGCCTGTGCGTGCCGCGCTGTACGCTTTACCATTTTGGAGTGCTTCAGAGCACCATGCACAATGCTTGGATCAGAGCCGTATGCGGCCGCTTGGAGAGTCGCTATCGCTACTCGAACAAGATCGTCTACAACAACTTCCCCTGGCCCATGTCGCCCACGCCCGCGCAGCGCTCCGCGGTGGAGGCCGCCGCCCAAGGGGTGCTGGACGCGCGTGCGGCGCACCCCGGCGCCAGCCTGGCCGATCTGTACGACCCGCTCACCATGCCGGCCAACCTGGTGAAAGCCCACCAAGCGCTGGACCGCGCGGTGGACAAGTGCTACCGGAGCAAGGCCTTCGGGAGCGAGGAGGAACGCGTGGCGTACTTGTTCGAGAAGTATGAGGAGGTGGTGGGGGGATTGTTGGGGGGTGGGAGAACGAAACGCAGATGAACACAGTGTACGAGCCAACCAAGCCCACACCAACATGGCCAAACTCAACTTAGGGACCTATGTGATGGAGCTGACCCTCCTTGACATTATGTCCTTTGGATACGATTACATGCTGAGCCTGACCTGCGGAGGCATCCAGGTCTTTGCCCCTTGGATGAAGGGGGATGATACCTTTCCAGAAGGCCATCTTTTTATACCTGCGGATGATGCTTTCGATGAGACGTTCCGCGACCTGTTGCATGAGGAATGGCCTGTTCGTTGGATGGACCGGGAAGGCGGCCAATGGTGCGTAGTGCTCGGCTACCCCAGTGCCTTCCATAATGCGCTGGAAATGCGTGACCCCTTCGGCTATAACGAGGAATCCTGGTGGAGACTTGGTGACGCCGCCAAGGATAGGGACCACGATCGTATGGATCGGCTCGGTCGTCCGAAGAGGTTCCATTTGCAGCGCGATCCCGGTGACCCAAGGGTCAGGCTCAGTATCACTTTCGATTCGGCCGCCTTCGATGTGGACGGGGGCAAGGGACGAGAGCCGCTGTGCTATGGCGACCTCTGCTTCAATGCGATCGTCACCTATGAAGCCTTGGAACGCTTCCTGGATGCGTTGAAAAGCGAGCGCGAGTCCAAGCAGGATGAAATGAAGAGCACCTGAAGACATGAACATGACCCACTCTTCAGCCACGATGCGCGCCAACCCGTTGAAAGCCCAGCAAGCGTTGGAAGCGCGATGGACCAGTGCTACGGTAAGCAGGGCTTCGAGAAGGAGGGGGGCAGCAGGTGGCGTTCCTATTCGAGAAACATGTAGAGATGGTGGGTGGGAACGGGATAGGGCAAGCCAACGAACGAAGCAAGGCGCCAATGTGTATGCGCCGATCGGATCATTCCATCCAGGGATATCGCGAAGATCCATCAGTCCATGACCAAGCGCATCCTTGAATTCAAACTCCCTCCGGGCCGCAATGAGCGTTGGCTGAAGCTCATTTGGAAGGGACATGTGGATCTGTTGGACAGGTGCAGACTAACGCCCAGCCTCTATCAACTTGCCGCATGGGGCTGGATGCAACGGCACGACCCCGTGCACCCTATGGACCCTTACAAAGGATACAGACCTACCTGCGCAGGTCTGGAGTACCTGTTGTTCGATGAGAATTACCACCTGATCCTGATCAAGAAGCAGTATGTGGAAGCTGTCGAAAAGCGCGTGATGCGATCGGTGGAGATCGAGTACGAAGAAGCGGTCGCCGACTATTTCTACAGACGAAGCCTGGAGGGCGAACGAGCCTTGCCGGAATATCCCATGGGCCTGGATGAAGCTTCATGGAATGAAGTGCGAAACCGCTACGTACGGAAGGGGTACCTATGCATGAAAGAGTTCCGTGCGAGTTATGGCCACAGCCGCGATGACCTGGTGGTCTTCGGAGTGCTCCGTTACAAGGACAATGAACATGCGCCCGTATCGATCAGGATCGGCGAAAAGGCGAAGCACTGCTTGATGTACAGCCGGCGTTGGCGGACCGTTTTCGTGCGGCCGGGAATGCTGAACAACTTGGTGAGCCTATGCCATGTTCAAGTGGTGGACCTGTCGGACCAGAACACAGAGCTCTCGGTATGGTCACCCGAATCACGAGAGTACCCTTCGGCCAGCCATTGATCGCACCGGCCAATGCCAAGTTGAACGACCGGACCGCCCACGAAAACCCTGAACCTCTGTAGGCTCTCTTGAGGCACGAAGGGACCCTGCGCACCCGCTCCCCTTACGCTCTCTTCCGCAAGATCTTCCACTCGATATCCTCCTGGGCGTCGAGGCTGGCGATCTGCTCGCCGCCCACGTTGCTCAGGCGGGCCAATACTGGCCGGGGCAGGCTGCCTTGGTCGGCGAAGATGAGCAGCGACTCGTAGTCGGCCTTGTGGCGCTTGAGGCGCTCCAGGATGATGGTGGCAAGCTGGGCCTTGTCCTTGTTGGCGATGCCGAAGATGAACAGGGGCGCATGCTTGCCTTCGATGCGGTAGTCGATGGGGTAGTTGGCCGCATCCTCCAGCGCCGCATGGATGTAATTGCGCTGCACCTGATCCTCGGGCACCAGGCGCATCAACTGCTCGTGGAGGTCCTCATAGAAGGTACTTTCGGCACGCTCACGGTTCAGGAAGGTGAGGTCGTTCACCTGCACCAAGGCCTTGGAGAGGCGCCAGATGGCAGGCGCAAGTTCCTGCGCCGTGGTGTCCACATAAAAGGCCCCGTCATCCTCGGCCACGTCCGTCTCCGCCTTGATCCGCTCAAGCAGCTTGGCGCGGGTGCCATTGCGGAACTTCTCCGTGTCGTTGCGGTAGCTGAGGTGCATGAGGGTGTGCCCCATGTCGCTCAGGCGCAGCAGCCCCCCCGGCAACTCGGTGAGGTAGAGCTGGTAGGCATCACCATCGGCAAAGGCGAAGGGCGTGAGCACCATGGCCGAGTCCCGGCCCTTGGGCCGCACCTGTACCTCGGCGCACATGGCCTTGCAGAGGCTCTCCTGCAACAGGTCGAGGTTCGTGTTCATGGCACGGGGAACAAGGTGGGTTCGTCGGGTGTGGGTTCCAAGCCCGAAACTGCACAGTCGGTGACCAGGCAGTGCAGGGCGCCCTGCAAAGTTCTGAACCGTTCCGTGGTGGTGGCAAAGGTCTCGGCATCCCGCCCTGCCAGCAGGTAGCGCTCGGTGGCGGTGTGGATGTGGCAAACGAACGCGAACGCTTCGCCCTCCAAATGGTTCCGATGCGGGTGGCTGGGGCCGTTGTATCGGCACAGGGTGAGCGTTTCGCCATTGGCCTTCACCACATTGAGGCCACAGGAAAAGCTGTCTTCCATACCCGGCCGGATGTTCTGTCTGGTGTAGAGCTGAAAGCGGTGCTCGCCGTCTTCTGTGGTCAACGTGTAGTTATACTGCTCCCGGCCTTCCAACCGCTGGGCACGGGCACGGGGGTTCTCCACCCGCTTCGGCATGCGCCGTAGGCGATCCAACTCAGCATCGGTCATCCCATCAAAAGACATGACGAAAAGCGCAGCGCATGCCGCTGGGACAAGATAACGAGCCAGCCTGGACCTCTGAAGACGTCTTCCATGGCACCACGCCCCGCGCTCTCAAACCTCCGCAGGCTCTCCTGAGGCACGAAGGGACCCTGCCCCAAGCCTCTACAGGCTCTACAGAGGCACGAATCTGACTTCCGGAGGCAAGTGGTACCCCGCGCATGGGAACGCATAGGCCCATTCCGGTAACACTACGGCAGCAGCCAGATGTCCAGATGTTCCCACATGGGCAGGTGGCGCACAAGTTAGCGGGGGAATGACATGGCCGGAAACAAGGACGCGCCCTAGAAGGGCGCGTCCCATGTTCGTATCATTCCCCGGCCGATCAGCGGTTCTCAGGCGCGGCCGCGGGGCGTTCGCGCATTTGCTCGGGAGCGGCCTCCACCCTGCGCACGCGGAGGGAGGACTGGTACTTCTCGTATTGCTCTGGCGTGAGGATGGTGCGCACATGCGCGTCATGCTCGGCCAGGATGGCATCGCCACGGGTGCCTTGCTGTGTGCGGTCCAGGCCGGGCGTGCTGCGCAGATCGTTCATCTGGTTGTCGCGCTTCTCCTGTGCGGCACGGAGCCCTTTTTCCTGTTCCGGGGTGAGGCCCAACTCCTGCACCAGGCGGGAGATGCGGTCTGCGCCCTGTGCTTGAACGGGCTGGTTGTTCGCATCGGTGGCGGTGGCGGCCGCTGCGGCGCGTTCCTGCTTCACTTGGGCATCCTGGGTGGGGCGGGTACGCTCCTGGGAGGCGGGTGTCAAGCTCTGGGCCTGCACGGTGAAGGCCGTGGCCGATATCAAAGCGGCCGTGATCAAACGGTTCATCATGTCTTTTGGGTTTTAGGGGGTTGGATGGGCGGTGTGGACTTCAACGATCATGCCGAAGGTAGTATGATCGCCAACGCTCCTCCAACGCTTTCCAACGATGCCGACCGGCCATACCGGCGGATCTTATCCTGTCCAAGCCGGTCCGCTTTGGCGGGGCCCTTGCCGGCCTCACTGGCCTTCTTCCGAAGGATGCCCGGCGCCATGGTGTCGATGCTGCCGGCCTTCACCGCCTGCCACAGAAAGTTGAAGAGGCTGCGGTCCCGGCGGCGGTCAATGGCAAAGGAGCCCTGGCGATAGCCCTTGAGGTCTGGCACGTTTCGGCTGCGCACCGCCGTATTGGCCAGCAATCCCAACAATTTGTCGCGTCCCTTTCCGCCTGTGATGTGGATGGCCAGCCGCAGATCATCGTAGGCCAGGTGGAGGGTGCCGTGCCCACGGTGGTCGTCGCCGGTCATTTGCAGTTCCAAGCGATGGATGGTGCCCGCCGTGGCCTCCACGCGCAGCAGGCTGTCCGTCATTTGATTGAAGATGTCGAAAGGAAGGTCGGTGGTGTGGGCGCTCAGCGAGAAGGCGTCGCCGGGTTTGTCCAGGTCGGCGCCATAGGAAAGGAAGGCCTTGCTGCGCCCGTAGATGCGAGCGTGCGCGCGGAGTTCGAGCCGCCTGCCGGATGGTGCGCCGGACGCGATGCCCGTGATGTCACCGTGGAGTGCCGTGAATTCCAGGCTTCCATATTCATGCTCCTGCTCCACGCGCTCGTGGTAGGTCACCTTCCCGTGGTGGAAGATGGCCGTGTCGATCCGCATCGGGAGGGTGATGTTCCGCAGGATGCCCGTGGGCAGTGGCTTGTGTTTCCATGGCGCATCGGGCATGGTCTTGTCACGATAGACCTCCACTTCGGGCCTGTGGATGTCCATGCGCCGCATCCACAGCGCGTGTTCCGCCAGGAATCGGCCCACATGGAGTCCGCCAAGTGCTATGCTGTCCACTTCCACCATGAAAAGGTCCGTTTCATGGTCGAGCAACTTGTGGTAGTTGTGCTGGTCGGTCCGTGGCAGGAAGGAGAGGTCCTTCACGTTGGCGCGGCCGGCCGGATGTTCCAGCCACATCTCCCCGATCCGCAGGTCGTAGAGCGGTGGGAAGGCGGCGGTGGTCTCGCGGATGCTGATGCGCGCGCTGTTGACGACGAATTGCGCCCCCCTGCCGGGCAGGTTGTGCAAGGCCAAGCCCCCGGCCCATAGGTCCAGGGTGCCCACATCGGCGCTGAACTTCTTTCCACCCAGGTCGGACGTGCGTGCCGATGCGTCACGAATGATGAGCGAATCAAGCCGGATGGATGGTGGCAGGCCCGCCAACGCGTTGGTGGCGGTATCCGGTTCCACAACGGGGCGTGGCGCCCCGGAGTGGTGCACATGTGCCACACGTGGTGCATGCATCTCCACGCGCGCCACATGGATACGGCCACCGAATAGCAGCGCCCGGTAGGAGACCCCCGTAAGGCCGAGGCGCTCCGCATGGATGGCGATCAGCCCTGTGGTGAGGTCGGCATCATCCGCCAGGCTGTCGTGTTCCATGCGCAGGTCCTTCAATTCCACCGAGCCGCTCCACAAGTTGCTCCGCAGGGCGCCGATGCTTACGCGATGGTCCACTCCCGCGGCCTTGGTGGCCACCTGTTCCAACTTCCGGCGAACGAGTTCGTCGAAGATCAGGCCACCGATCCATCCCAGGAGCACAATGCCCCCTGCCATGACCGCCCACCTCCACCAGTGCATGGAACGAAGATCGCCATGGGCGGTGAGAGGGGGGATACCTTCGTGGCCATGCCCCAGCGATTCCTCGACCGCGACCGCCTGCCCATGCCGCTGCTGCTGCGCCTTACACTGGTGCTCATCTTCTGGTTGCTGGCCGGTTGGACGCTGATCCTCGCGCGCAACTTCCTCTACCCGATGGCCCTGGGGGTGCTATTCGCCTTTCTGCTGCTGCCTGTGGCGCGGCGGCTGGAGCGCGTCGGACTGCCGCGCATCCTCGCCAACCTGTTGAGCATCATTCTCGGCATCGGCGTGGTCTACGGTGTCATGCTCTTCCTCTACCGCAGGCTCAGCGGGCTGCTGGGCGACATGCCCGAGTTGAAGGAGAAGGTGGTGGAGAACCTGCGCATCATCCTGGAGGGCGCCGGTGCGCGCCTGGGCATCGCGGTGACGCGCGACACGGAGAACATGCTGTTGGATCGGATCGAGGAGTTGCTGCGCTTCACCGGCGATTCACTGGCCAACATCCTCACGGCCACCGGCAATACCCTGCTGGCCGTTGGACTCATGCCGGTCTACGTTTTCATGTTCCTCTATTACCGCGACAAGTTCTCCCGCTTCCTGCTCATGCTCGTGCCCGACAAGGACCAGGCGCTGGCGGGCACCATCCTGCGTCAGGTGGGGCAGGTCACCACGCGCTACATGACCGGTATGTCCGCCGTGGTGCTTATTCTGGCGGTGGTCAATTCCGCGGGCTTCCTGCTCATCGGCCTGAAGTACGCCGTTCTGCTGGGCGTTATCGCGGCCATCTGCAACTTCATTCCCTACTTCGGCACCATCATCGGCTATTCCATCCCCTTCCTTTTCGCCTTGCTCACCGGTTCGGGCCCGGACATGGCCTTCGCCGTGCTGCTGCAATTCGCGATCATCCAGTTCACGGAGAACAACATCCTCACGCCGAACATCGTCGGTGGCATGCTGCGCATCAACCCTTTCATGATCATACTCGGTGTGCTTGGCGGAGGCATGTTGTGGGGACTGCCGGGCATGTTCGTGGTGGTGCCCGTGCTGGCCATGGTGAAAGTGGCCTGCGACCACGTGCCCATGCTGAAGCCCTGGGCGTTCCTGCTGGGTGACAAGGGCACCGAACGGCATTCGATCACGGGGCGCAAGATCCGCCGCTTCTTCGCTTTCTCCCCGCTGGCGAAAAAAGAAACCGGCGAGGACCGTTCCTAAGCAACGGCCGCCTTCAACCAGTTCACACTGATCACGGGCAGATCCGTGCCTGGGAACACGGTGCCGCTGCCAGGCACCGGATGCAGTCCCGCTTCGGCCGCCACGGCCAGGAAGACATCGTGCTCCACGATGTACTGGTCGCTGTAACCGTGCGTGCCATCGTAGGCGGTGATGGCCGTGCGCCCCGGATGCGCCGCGGCCAGATCGGGCGGTAGCGTATGCAATTCGATCACGATCAATCCGAAGCGCTCCAGATGGGGCGTCCACCGTCGCAGATGGTCGCACAGGTCCTGTTCCACGTCGGCATTGCGCAGGCGTTGGCCGCGGAAGGCGAAGGCTCCGGTGGAGCGGGATGTTCGCCCGGGATCCAGGGATGCGGGCGGCCGGTACATGCGGTTGTGGTCGATGAAGGTGCGGATGTTGAGCAGGTCGCCGAGGTCCACGCCGTGCCGTACGCGCAGGTCATCCGCCAACCGGCCGGGGTCGCTCACATCGCCGAACATCACCTCGCCCCATACATCCGCGCGAGACAGGCTTTCGCGCGTGGCCCGCTGTGCGGCCTCGTTGTAGTCGGCTCCCACGATGAAGAGGGGGTGTTCGCGCAGCATCCGGCCACGGCGCGTATGCTGGTAGATCAGGTCGAAAAGGTGTACGATGAGCGCGCCATTACCCGATCCCATGTCGGCGAATCCGCGCGGTTGTTCCTCGATGGGCCGGTCGAACAGTTCCACCACCAGTTCGTCCATGCGCTTGAAGTAGGCGGCATGCGCGCCACCACTGCCCCACACGTTCATCGTCCGGTCCACGTGGATCTCCGGCGAACCCGCTGGCACGTTCCACAGCACGTCGCCACGCCCGAAGAGCAGCTCATCCAGGCGGTCCATGGTGCGCAGGTAGCTGGTCGTCACCCCATAGGCCGATGCGCGCTGCGCGAAGAAGAAGGCCTCCTCCGTGATGGACGGGGCTTCCAGGTCCTGTGTTTCCACCCAACCCAGTGCGCCGAGCAGAATGTCCGCGCCGCCTCGCAAGGGTGTGGCGATGCCCGCCAGGCGGCCGCGCCCCAAATGGTCGCGCTTGGCCTTGGCACCGTGCATCGCAAGGTGCGTGAGCAAGGGTCCGGCCAACAGCCCTTCCAGCATTCGGTCCAACCGGGCATGAGGTACGGCCGGCAGACCGCGCCGCGCCAACCTGGCCCTGGCCTCCTGGAAAAGACGGGCGATCTCCTTGGCGCCATCTTCTTCCAACACGCGGTGCATGCCGATGACCATGGGCACCAACGCGGCGATCGGTTCGGCGAAACGCCCGGCCCGGAAAATGGCCTCCCCTTCAGGCAGCAGGTCGTAACCGACCCGGTCACCCTCCACCCGCATGGCCAGCCAGCCCTGCGAGGCCAGCAGGCGCAAGGCCACGTTCAGGTAGCCGGCATGGCCTTCGCAGCGCGCCGCCAGCTCGTCCACATCCGCGCCGCCTCGGTCCAACAACTGGAGGTGGAGCCCCCGATGTTGCAGGGCGGCCAGGGTGGGCAGCACCACCAGGCCATCGAGGTGGGTGAAGAGCGAGGCACGGAGCAGGCGTTCGTTCGGTTCCATGTGCACTGGCATGTGGCGAAGATCGGCCGCGCGCACGAAGCGGGCCCACGCGGCCACCATCCATCACTGGATGAAAAGTTGGGCGGCCCATGTAACGATCCATGGCCCATGGGAGTCCCAGATCCGAACAAGACCCAAGACACCATGAAGCACTTCCTACTCTTCCTGATCGCGGCCAAGACCATCGGCACGGCCGCCGCACAACCCACGCTCACCGCCAACGGCAACGGCCCGCAAGCGGGACAGGCGTACACGCGCTTTTTCCACATGTACGAGGCACCCGGCCCATCGGGAGCGAACGTCACCTGGGACTTCAGCATGCTGGAAGGCATGGAGGAAGAAGAGGTGACCCTCTTCAGCCCCGGCGATCTGCCCAACGGCGGAAGCTTCCCGGAGGCCACCGTGGCGCAGGCCGATCTTTTCTCCAACCGCTTCATCCGGTTGCAGAACGATGCGCTGCTGCTCGTGGGCCGCGGCTACGATGATCTTGTGGTGCCCTACGATGATCACAAGCTGGAGATGCCTTTTCCCTGCACGTTCGGCACCGAATGGGAGGACGAGTACGGAGGCACCTATCTGGAGAACGGCGTGCTGTGGGAAGTGGCAGGCATGATCCTGGGCGTGGCCGACGGCCATGGCACACTGGAAATGCCCTACGGCACGGTGGGCAATGTGCTGCGCGTGCACACGGTGGAGGTGGAGGTGGAGACCGAAGGTGAGGTGGAGTTCACGGCCATCACCGAGTTGTTCTGCTACCATGTGCCGGGAACGCCATGGCCCTTGGTGCGCCTGGTCCGGATCACCTTGTGGCTGGGCGAGGAGCCCATCGAGTTCGAGTTCACCGAGTGGGCGTATCCTGCGGTCACCAGCGTGCCTGAGGCATCGCGCGGGCCAATGACCCTGCATGCCTGGCCCAACCCGGCCCATGACCATGTGCGCGTCACACTGCCTGAAGGAGAGGGCTTGCTCCTGGAGCTTTGTGATGGTGCGGGCCGCGTGGTGCGCCGTGAGGCCGGCCTCGCCGGTGGCCGCGAACATGTGCTCGATCTGACAGGATTGGAAGGAGGCACTTACATCGCCACCACCACAAGCCAGGGTGGCGAACGCGGCACCGTGCGCATCATGGTGCTTTGAGGGAGGTACACGCCAAGGGTGCCGCGAACGTGGCGGGGATCCACCGGGAGGTGGGTCCCCGTTCGCATTGGGGATCACAATGCGGCGCGGTAGTTCTTCGGTGTCAGACCGGTCCACTGCTTGAAAGCACGCTGGAACGCCGCAGGTTCCGCATAGCCCAGCTTGTAGGCCACCTCGCTCACCGTCAGCCGCTGGTTGGCCAGCATGCCCTTGCTCAGATCGTGCCGCACCTCGTCGGCCACCCGTTGGAAGGAGGTGCCTTCCGCGGCCAGTTTGCGCTGAAGCGTACGGGGCGTCACATGCAGCAGCTTCGCCACTTCTGTGAGGCTGGGCAGGAGGAATTTGAAGTGTTGGAGGATCACCCGCCGCACCTCATCGCGGACCCCCCGTTCCTGTGCGATGCCTGCCAATTGTGTCTCCAGCATCCGTTGGAAGTGGAGGTTCAACTCCGGGTTATGGCCGATCACCGGGAGGTCGGCGTCCGCGCTGCTCACCACGATGCGGTCGCGCGAAGCTCGCCAGGTGGGACGCACGCGCAGGGTCTCCTCGAAGCGGTCCTGGTCCTTGGGCGGTTCCCTGCGGAACTCCGCCACCAGGGGCCGGATGTGCCTTCCGCCCAACAGTTTGAACAGAAAGACCGCCGATGACATGATCAGGTCCACCGGCATCGCCACCGTGCCCGGAGAGCTTTCCTCCCACAGCGGCGTGGGCTCGATGACCAGTGCGAACCGGCCGTGGTCCTCCTCGATGCGGAAGGATATCTGCTGGGAGAACGTGGATGCGAAGGCGACCATGCCATGCAGCGCGTCGCGCATCGTGGCGCTCGTCTCCATCAGATGTCCTGCCAGGCCCAATATCATGGGCGAAGCGCTTTGTCCGGCGATGAGGCCCAAATGAGGTTCGCCTGACGACCGCTCGCAGGCCGCGAGAATGGCGTAGCGCTGCTCCAGCGTCACGCGCGCCTGTGGGTCGCTGACCAACGCCGGATCGATGCCCGCCGCGGCGCAGATCTCCGCAAGCGTGGCACCGGCATCCACGGCGGCCATGATGATGGGCCGCACAATGGTCATGTTCACCCACAGGGTCTGTTCCATGGCGAGGCGAAAATATCCGCCTGGGGATCCGGTCCGTCGGCAAGCGGCACCACGTATCGGGGTGCCAGGACCACGGCGGAGGTTGCTCCGGTGATCGCGTGGACCGGCCGCATCGCCGGGCGCCATGCGTGTTCCGGGTATTCATCGCCGGATCGGCACGGTCCTCGTCGCGTCAGGCGATGAGTGAGCATTTTCAATCCCCAAAACCCAAGACCATGAAGAAGTTGATGATGATGCTGGCGGCGACCTTGTTGATCGGCGCCGGCGCGAACGCCACGGAACCCGTGGCCCACGACCATGAGGGCAAGCACAAGTGCATCATGTTCGGTGCGGAGAAGTGGCAGAAGCTCGGCCTCACCGAGCAGCAGCGTGCCTCCGTGACGGAGATCCAGGCGAGCTGTGAGCGCGAGTACACCGCGGCCGTCAACGCGGGGCGCGATGCCAGCGTGACGGTGGACGCCCATGAAGCACGTCTCAAGACGGTGCTCACGCCGGAGCAGTATGAAACGTGGAAAGGTTGGTGCGAGCGCAAGGCCCAGAAGCCCGAGGGCACGCACATGAAGCCGACACCCTGACAGGGTTGACACGCCCCCCCTCGAGCCATGGGCCGACCATGGCATCGATCCCCAGGAAGATCCCGGCCAAGTGCCGGGATCTTTTCGTGTGGCATGTGCGCCACGAAGTGTGGACCCGATCACGCGCGGCATGACGGCCCCGCGGATGCCCGGGATCACCGGATGCCGCGCCAAATGGGCCAGGGCGTATGACAGGCGGTGATGGCACGGTGGCTGCATGATCGATGACGTCCATTCATTGTTGAACCACGAACACCATAGGATCATGAACAAGAAAGGAGCGATAGGACTGACAGTGGCCGCCTTGGCCACGGGAGCCGCACTGGGCATTCTCTTCGCACCGGCCTCGGGCCGCAAGACGCGCAAGCGGATCGCCAGGCGGGGACGCGATGCCAGGGAGAAGTTGAACGAGTTGCTGGAAGAAGGCAAGGCCCTCTTCGGCAAGATGCGGCAGGAGGCGGATGAGAGCGCCGAACGAGCCAAGACCGCCCTGCGCAATGGTGCCAACGAGACCGCGAAAGCCGCCCGTGAAGCGGCCGCGGCGGCAAGGTCTTAGGGACCCGGCCTGCTCGTTGGTGACGCCCCTTCCGAGCGATCGGAAGGGGCGTTCCCTTGTCGCGTGCTCGCGATGCGATCAAGCATCGGCGATGCCGAGCAGGAAACCGCGCACCGCCGCGTTGAAGGCGTCTGGCTGTTCCATGGGGCTCAGGTGTCCGGCGCCAGGGACCACCACCAGCCGCGCACCCGGCACGGCATCGGCCATGGCCCGGCTGGTGGGCAAGGGCATCAGATCGTCGTCATCGCCGGTGATCACCAGGGTGGGGAAGGTCCAACGGCGCAGGTCGGCGAAGCGGTCGGGCCGCAGCGCCATGCCCCGTGCAGCCGCAGCGACGGCTTCAGGTCTCTGCCGAACGATGATCTCCCGGAGGGTCTGCTGCAACCCGGGTTTCCAGGCCAGGCTGCGCCGCCCGATGAGTTTGGGCACCATGCCCCGCGCGATCACCGCCATGCCCTTGGTGAGGGCATCCTGCGCCATGCCCTCACGTGCCGCCATACCCTCCGCATCGTCGGCGTTGGCGCGCGTGTTGGCCAGCACCATGCCCTGTACACGATGGGGCCAGCGCGCGGCGAAGTCCATCGCCACATAGCCGCCCATGCTCAGGCCGCACAACACCACACGATCGGCCGCGCGCAGGGCCAGCTCCTGTCGCAACCCGGTCGCGAAGTCCTCCATGGTCAGCACGTGGTCGATCTTCTTCTTCCAGGCGCCAAACCCGCGCAGATCGGGCGCGAACACGTCGGCCACATCGGCCAGGCCCTGGACCTGTCCTTGCCACATGGTGTGGTCCAGCGGGAATCCATGAAGCAGGACCAGGGTGGGTCGTTC
This sequence comes from Flavobacteriales bacterium, assembly GCA_026129465.1. Lineage (NCBI taxonomy): Bacteria > Pseudomonadati > Bacteroidota > Flavobacteriia > Flavobacteriales > Flavobacteriales bacterium. The sequence continues at coordinate 1,250,211 of JAHCIA010000001.1, read as the reverse complement.
GCGTGCCATGCCACGAATATGGCGCCCGGCTTGCTTTCCTTCGCACCATGCGACCAGTTCCAGCCCTGCTCTTGTTGGCGACCATGTTCTCCCTTCCGGCGGCCGCTTGGTCCAGGGAGTACGTTGTGCCTGTGAAGGATGTGGCGGGCTTCTTCGCCACACTTCCCGAAGATGCCACGGCGGTGATCTTCAGCGAAGCGGCCGAGTATCGCTGTGACGCGGACATCGTTCTGCCGGCGCGGCGTCTGCTGGTGATCGATGGGCGTGGCGCGCGGCTGGTACTTGGGCCCAACTCCAACGGATTCACCGTGCGCATCGGCGATCAGAAGGAAGCGATGAAGCGCACGGCCAGCCGATACTTGATCCAGGACTTCGGCGCGATCGAAGGCGGCCGCAAGGGCGTGGACCTACGAGCGAGCCTGGGGAGCATCGTGCGCAACTGCCGCTTCATGGCCCAGACGGAAGTGGCCGTGGACCTGAGCTTCTGCCTGATGTGCCGGGTGGAGAACGTATTGGTGACCAACCCGGCGAAGCGTGGCATCGTGCTGCGCACGGGCGATTGGCCTGGCGCCACGGCCACCAACAGCCAGAGCAACAGCACGGTGCTGGAACAATGCCGCGTGTATTGCGCGAGCACCACCACACAGGCTTTCACGGTGCTGAACAGCGGAGGTGTGCGCATGCGCGACTGCATCTCGGAGGGATCGGCCTGCGACCACGATCTCTTCCTTTCGGCGGCGGGTGGCGGAGAGGACCGTACGGCGAACAACCCCGTGGTGAAGTCCTTCACGCTGGAGAACTTCCATGTGGAACACCGTGTGCGCAAAGCCTCCATCCATGTGAACATGCCCATGCAAAGCAGTGTGACATTGAGCAACGTGTACTGGAACGGCAAGATGGAGGCGCCGGTGATCGAGTACCTGCGCGGCCAGCTCAACCTGGTCGACATCGGCTGGTTCAGTGGCGCGTTCAGGATCCGGACGCGTGTGAGCTCGCCGCGCATCAACGTGGACCGCTGCCACAGCGCGCTGCGCATCGATGAGAAGGAGGCCAGCAGCACGCGTGCGGGTGTTCTGGAACTCGCCGATCCCCTGCCGGGTAACGAGAAGCTGTCGCTGTCGCATGTGCGCGTCATGCGGCCCTCCCGGTGATCGGGGCGTTGTGTCCCCTTACTTGGTGTGCGCTCCACGATGGGTTTCCCTGGCATGGGCCACTGTCGTGCGTCCGGCACGGTGGTATGATGTGTGTGTCCTTCCACCGGACCAATACCTGTATTCCATGACACGCATGATGAGCTTCGTGATGTGCCTGGCGGCTGCGGGCCTGATGGCCCAGGACCAGCGTCCGGCGGACCCCCGAGAACATTGCCTGATGGCCACCGGTGCGGATTGGGCGCGCCTCGGCATCGATGGCGACCAGATCCTGCGCGTGAACGCGATCCAGAGCGATTGCCTGCAGGATTGCGTCGCCGCCAAGGAACGCGGTGCGAGCATCTCCAATGTGCTCGACCGCCATGTGGCCACGCTGCGCACCGTGCTCAGCCCGGACCAGTTCCGGCAGTGGAGCGCGTGGTGCCAGGAGAAACATGGCGGGCGTATCGATCAGTAGATCGGTGATGGTGCCCGGCTAACTTGGCCGCATGCGCCGCCACCGCATCGCTTCCTTCCTGTTGCTGGCCTTTGGCATCTCCTGGGCCTTGGTGGGCGTCGGTTGGATCCTGGGCGCACGTCATGCGGGGCACCCGTTCTATGGCGTTGTCGCGGCGGTCTGCATGTTCGGACCGGCCATCGCGGCGATCATCCAGCAACGGCTGATCGATCGCGACAGTTGGGAAGGTTTGGGATCGCGTTTTCGCGACACACGCTGGAAGATGCTGGCATGGACAGCTTTGCTGGGCATGCTGCTCGTCCCCACGGTCTTGCTGGTGATACACCTCCTGGGGAACATGGGGGGATGGGACGCCATCGGTCGCGTGAGCATGACATCGGAACGACTCGTGCGATCCATCCAGGACATCGCCGCCGCGCAGGGGGTGCCGGTCCCCGAGGGCCAGTTGAAGCTGCTCACCAGCGTCCCGGCCGCCATGGTGCTGGTGATATTGCAGTTGGTGGCGCTCTTGGGCGCGTTGACCTTCAACGTACCCTTCATGCTGGGCGAGGAACTCGGTTGGCGCGGCTATCTGTGGCAGCGCACGGCGCATTGGTCCGGATCGCGGCGCGTACTGTTCACCGGTGTGGCCTGGGGTCTCTGGCATGCGCCGCTGATCCTCATGGGGCACAACTATCCCTCGGCGCCTTGGTCCGGTGTGGGCATGATGGTGGTGCTGTGCGTGCTCTTCGCGCTGTTCTTTGATTGGAGCCGGACGCGCAGCGGCAGCGTGTGGTCATCGGTGTTGCTGCACGGCCTGATCAATGGCAGCGCCGGTGGCTTCGTGCTGTTCGCCGGCGGTGGGCACCCCCTGGTGGCCACTCCGGTGGGCGTGGCGGGCTTCATCGCTTTCGCCCTGCTGGGTGGCGCCTTGTTGCTGCTGGATCGCGACTACCGCTCCTGCCTTCTGGCGACCAGGTCACCGGTCACTTCGTGACCTTGAGCAAGGTGACGCCCGAACGGCGGGTGTCACTGGCCGCGATGAATTCCTTGGCGGAGTATCGCCTGGTGCCGCTTGGACCCGTGACCTGCATCCACAACAGGTTGTCGTGCGGAGGCCCTGGACCGGGGTTCTCCTGGATGTACTTGTAGGTGGTGTTCCAGCCGGTGGCCAGGTCGGCCGTGTGCCCGGGTGGCAGCGTGAAGCGCATGGTGCTGTCGCTCCGGTCCAGTCGATGGACGGTCCAATTCGCGGGATCCTGTTCACCAGAAGGCTTCACCACCGCGCTGTCCGTGAAGAAACACCGCACGCCTTCGGGGCAGGCGAGTTTGTAGACGATCGCCACCGCCTGCTCCGACTGGTTCCACAGCCGTACATGATGGGTCCATGAACACCCTGCGAGCATGATGATCACGCTGATGGCGACCAGCGGCCGAACGCCCATGCTAGGCCGCCTCCACATGGATCTCCAGGTCTTCATAACGCACCACTTGCCCCGGCCGGATCTTGCAGGTCTTTCGTAGCTCGACCGCGCCATCCACCCGCACCAGCCCTTCGGCCACCAGGTGCTTGCCTTCCCCACCACTGTTGCAGGCGCCGGCCAGCTTCAGCAACTGGTTCAGTTCGATGTGGTCCCCGCGAAGTGGGAAGGTGACGATAGGCATGCTGATGGGGATGGGCAACGATCATGTCCGCTCAGCGGGTACCATCCACGCCGAGCGGCACACTGGGCAGGTTGGTGGTGGACCAGATGCTTCCACCGGTGGAGGCCAGTCCGTAACCCACGGCAGTGGTGGATGTGAGCAGCACGATGCGGTTGCCGGCCACCACATGGTCAATGACAGGGCCCGCGAGGTTCACGGTGGACCACTGCATGCCGCTGGTGCTAGCGCGGCCCAGTCCGTGGGCCTGTGTCTCCGTGAATACCGCGATGCGGCCGCTGGATGCGACGGCCCCGATGACCGGGCCGCTCAACGAGGTGTTGCCCCAGATGCTGCCACCGGTCGAACTCGGATAGAAGCCATACGCGGTGGTCGCGGTCCAGATCACCACGCTGCTGTCCGATGCGATGCTGCCGAGGATCGGGCCATTGATGTTCGTGCTGAACCATTGCGTACCGCCGGTGGCGGCCAGTCCCCAGCCATGCGCGGTGGTGGCGGTCCACACCACGGCCCGGCCGTCGGCGGTGCGGATGATGGGACAATCACTGGTGCCCGGCGGGCCTTGCGGACCCTGTGGACCCGGCTGGCTGTTGGCGGCGTGCAGCGCGTAAGGCACGCTCAGCAGGGGACTGGTGCCCACGATGCCGTAGTTGGTGCCACCGTTGGGATCGGTCTCGGTCTTCAGGAAGTACGGGCCGTTCGCCCAGTCGATGGCCGCGAAAACGCCGCTGATCACATTGCCTCCGCCGATCTCCAATGTGGCCAGACCATTCGCGTTGGTCTGCGGAGCATGTGTTTCCACGAACACCGGAGTGCCCGTGTCGCTCCCCTGCAGCACGCTGATGCGCATGCCCACGGTGGTGCCGGTCACAAGCAGCCCATCACCATCGCGCACCACGGCCTGGAAACCCATGCGTTGCGGCGTTTGCGCGAAGGCATGACCTGTGGCCGACGCGATGAGAAGCAGGAGCAGGGTCTTGTGGATCATGTTCAATGCTTGATGATGCGTACGACGAGGATGGGCAGGCCCTCCTCCAGCAGGCTGATCAGGTAGCTGCCGCTGGACAGGTGGGCGAGCGTGATCGGTGTTTCGTTCGAGGTGACGACCTCGGTCCGTAGCAGCTTGCCGGTGGCATCCATCAGTTGGTACCCGGTGCCGGGTGGTGGCATGCCCTGCAGGCGAAGCACCACGCCATCTGTGGTGGGGTTCGGACCCACGGTGGCCACCAGCGCGGGGTCCATCGGGTCGGTGGTACTCACGGTAGTGACGTCGTAGACCTGTTGTACGCCTTGCGACACACGGCCTGCGGAGCTCTCTGGCGCCGTGTAGGCCGGTTGGCCCACGCTCCATGAGATGCTGCCGGCAGTGCTGGCCGCATCACCTCCGGAGGACGGCACAGCTTGTTGGGCGTGTGTGTGGAGCGAAAAGCCGATGGACACGAGCATCAGGCAGCATGGGAAGGTCATGGATCGCAGCTTCGGAAAGGCGTATGCGAACATTGGACCGGACCGTTATTCGCCCATCACCGCCACCACTTTCTCCACCACGTCCTCCACGCTGGGCTTGCTGAAATAGTCGCCATCGCTGCCGTATGCCGGGCGATGTGCCTTGCTGGTGAGGGTGCTCGGCGTAGCGTCCAGGTACTGGTAGCCGCCTTGGGTTTCGAGGATCTGTTGCAGGATGTAGGCGCTGGCACCGCCGGGCACATCCTCGTCCACCACCAGCAGGCGGTTGGTCTTTTTCAGGCTCTCCGCACAAATGTGCGTGCGGTCGAAGGGGAGGAGGGTACGGGCGTCCACCAGTTCCACACTGATGCCCAGTTCCGCCAGACGATCGGCGGCCTGCGCACAGATGTTGAAGGTGCTGCCGTAGCTCACCAGCGTTAGGTCACGCCCTTCGCGCACCACTTCGGCCTTGCCGATGGGCACGGTGTATTCGCCAAGGTTGCCGGGCAGGCGTTCCTTGCTGCGGTAACCGTTGAGGCATTCGATGATCAATGCGGCATCGTCGCTCTGCAGCAGCGTATTGTACATGCCTGCGGCCTGCTGCATGTTGCGTGGCACACAGACCACCACCCCACGCAGGGCATGCACGATCATGCCCATGGGGCTGCCGCTGTGCCAGACACCTTCCAAGCGGTGTCCACGTGTGCGCACGATCAGCGGGGCTTTCTGCCCGCCCTTGGTGCGCCACTGCACGGTGGCCAGGTCGTCGCTCATGCCTTGCAGGCAATAGAGCAGGTAATCGAGGTACTGGATCTCAGCGATGGGACGGAGTCCGCGCAAGGCCATGCCGATGCCCTGGCCCAGGATGGTGGCCTCGCGGATGCCGGTGTCGCTCACACGCACCTCCCCGAAGCGGGCCTGCATGCCCTCCATGCCCTGGTTCACATCGCCGATCTTGCCGGTGTCCTCGCCGAACATCAGCACCAGTGGCTCCTTCTCGAAGAGCGCGGCGAAGTTGTCGCGGATGATGATGCGGCCATCGACCTGCTCATCGCTGTCGTAACGCACAGGCACTTCCTCCACCTTCAGGCAGCTGTACCGGCTTTCGCTGTAGAGGTGGCTGCCGTAGCGGTCGGTGTTCAGTGCCTGCTGGTGCTGCATCCAGGCTTCCAGCGCCTGCCGTGCAGGACCGTCCTCGCCCAAGGTGGCCGTGAGCGCTCGCCGTGCGATGCCCAGGATCTCCTTGCGGCCGGGGTCCATGGCGCTGCGCAATTCATTGGCGAGTGCGGCGGCCCGCTCACCGCCCAACGCTTCGACCAGGCCCAACACGTCGTTCACCTCCTGTTTCAGCGGTTCCAGGAAAGCCGCCCAGGCCGCTTTCTGCGCTGCGCGCACATCGGCCTTGGCCTGCTTCTCAATGGCGTCCAATTCCTCCGCCGTGGCGATGGGTCCACCGCCGGGTTTGAAGTTGAGTATCCACTCGCGGAACTTGGCGTTGCAGTCGAACTCCTTGTACCACTCCAACAGCTCCTTGCTCTTGTATCGTTCGTGGCTGCCGCTGGTGCTGTGGCCCTGCGGCTGTGTCACCTCCTCCACGTGGATCAGGCAGGGCACGTGCTCCTCGCGGCACAAGGCGATGGCCTCCTCGTACACGCGGTTCAACCCCGCGTAGTCCCAGCCCTTCACACGGTAGAGGCGGATGCCGTTGGTGCCCTCCTCCTTCTGGAATCCTTGCAGCAGCGTGCTGATGCTGCCCTTGGTGGTCTGGTGGTCCTTGCTCACGCTGATGCCCCATCCGTCGTCCCACACGCTCATGGCCAGCGGCACTTGCAGCACACCGGCGGCGTTCATCGTTTCCCAGAAGTGGCCCTCGCTGGTGCTGGCGTCACCGATGGTGCCGAAGGCCACTTCATGGCCTTGTTCGCTCAGGTGGGTGTGGCCGTGCAGGGCGGAGTTCTGGCGGAAGACCTTGCTGGCCTGCGCCAGTCCAAGAAGGCGTGGCATCTGGCCTGCGGTGGGGCTGATGTCCGGGCTGGAATTGTACTGCGCCATCAGGTCCTTCCACGCGCCGTGCTCGTCCAGGCTGCGCGTGCCGAAGTGCCCGTTCATCTGGCGGCCGGCGCTGGCGGGCTCATGCGCCAGGTCGGCGTGGGCATAGAGCTGCGCGAACCATTGCCGCACGGTGAGTTCGCCGATGGCGAACATGAAGGTCATGTCGCGGTAGTAACCGCTGCGCCAATCGCCGTGGCGGAATTGCTTGGCCATGGCCACCTGGGCCAGTTCCTTGCCATCGCCGAAGATGCCGAACTTGGCCTTGCCGGTGAGCACTTCCTTGCGGCCCAGCAGGCTGGCCTCACGGCTTTCGTTCACGATGCGGTAGTCACGGAGTATCTCCTCGCGCACCTCTTCCAGGGTCATGCCTTCCTCCACGGCGTCGGCTTGTTCCTTCATGCTCATGGCCTTGCGGATCGTAAGGTTTCAAAGGTAGTCGCGATGGCATTTCCCGCAGGCCCGGGATAACTTCGCTTCACAATCCGCCCGCCATGGCCCACACCCCCAAGACCCGCCAGACCGACGCCAGCGTGGACGCCTTCATCGATGCGCTGCCCCTGGAGCAACAGCGCGATGACAGCCGCACCTTGGTCAAGCTCATGGGCCGCATCACGAAGGCACCGCCCAAGATGTGGGGACCGTCCATCATAGGCTTTGGCAGCGTCCCGCTCAAGTACGCCAGTGGCCGCGAGCTCGATTGGCCCGTGGTGGCGTTCAGTCCGCGCAAGGCGGCGCTCACCCTCTACCTCTCATCGGACATCAAGCGGCACCAGCAGTTGTTGGACCAACTGGGCAAGCACAAGACCGGCCAGGGCTGCCTCTATGTGAAACGCCTGAGCGATGTGGACATGAAGGTGATGGAAGAACTGGTGAAGGTGGCGGTGAAGCGCTAGGGGAATTGTCGGCTGTCCATCGCGCCGTGGCGATCTTCAACTTCCGCCTACCTGCTGCACAGCTGCCTCGTCCTCAATTCTCCCCGCCCGAGAACGCGTAACTCACGATGTTGGCGCCCATGCGCAGGGCCTTCAGGCGGGTCTCCGGGCTGTCGCCATGCACATCGGGATCCTCCCAGCCGTCGCCCAGGTCGCTCTCCCAGTCGTAGAAGAGCACCAGGCGCCCTTCCCAAATGAGTCCGTAGCCGCGCGCGGGCAGGCCCTCATGCTCATGGATCTTCGGCAGACCGCGCGGGAAGTCGAATTTCTGGTGGTAGATGGGATGCGCGAAGGGCAGTTCCAGCAGGTCCAGTTCAGGAAAGACGCGCTTCAACATCGGCCGGATGAAGGGGTCCATGCCGTAGTTGTCGCTGATGTGCAGGAAGCCGCCGCTGATGAGGTAGGTGCGCAGGTTCTCGGCCTCCTGCTGGTTGAAGACCACGTTGCCGTGGCCGGTCATGTGCACCCAGGGGTAGTTGAAGAGTTCGGGGCTGCCCACTTCCACCACGGGCACCTCCGCCTGGATGCCCATGCCCAGCTGTTCATTGCAGAAGCGCACCAGGTTGGGCACCGCCGTGGGGTTGGCGTACCAGTCGCCGCCCCCACCGTACTTGAGCACCGCCAGCTGGTACGTGCCCTGGGCACAAGTGCTCATGTGCGCATGTGCGCAAGTGCCCAGGAGGAGGAGCGCGATGGAGCGGAACAGCATGGGCACAAAGCTACCGTTGCTGCGCAAGGCCCATCCACACGCAGGCGGCGAGGGCGGCCGTTTCGGTGCGCAGGCGTGCACTGCCGATGCTGATGGCGGTGAAGCCCGTCTGTTCCATCAGCTCAGCTTCTTCAGTGGTGAAGTCGCCCTCGGGTCCGATCAGCACCAGCGCATCCGCAGCGGGGTCGTAGCGTTCCATCAGTGTCGCGCGATCCCCTTCGCACCGGCCGAAGTAGCGCTGCGCGGGCAGTTCTTCGCGAAGCAGAACATCCAAGGCCAAGGGCGCATCGATCGTGGGCAGCCATGCGCGCCGGCTCTGTTTCATGGCGGCGATGGCCACGCGCAGCAGCCGGTCGGTGCGCAGACGATCGCGTTCGGTGCGCCTGGTGAGCAGGGGTGTGATGCGGTCCACGCCGGTCTCCACGGCCTTCTCCACCAGCCATTCGATCCGGTCCTGCTGCTTGGTGGGCGCCACGGCGAGGTGGATGCGCGCTTTTCTTTCCGGGCCTTCCAACACGCGATCGAGGATGGTGGCCCGAGCACCGTGCTTGTCGGCCACGATCAATTCCGCAGTGGCGCGCGTGCCCCGGCCATCGAGCAGTCCGATGCGGTCGCCGGGCTTCAGGCGCAACACATGCACGGCGTGGTGGGCCTCCTCATCGGGCAGGCGTACCTCGGGTTCGTGCAGGTGGGGGCAATGGAAGAGGTCCATGCGGCAGGGGGTGCCGCGAAGATCAGGAATGCTGGGAAAGCGGCTCAGAAAAGCCCGTTCCACCATTCCATCGCCGCGGCGCGCACGGAAGGCATGGCCCCGATGGCCAACAGCATGGACACCGCCAGGCCGATGAGTGCGTAGCTCAGGTCGCGTAGCACCATGCGCGTGGCTTTCATCTTGTGCGTCTTGCCGCGCTTCAGCCGCGCCAGGTTCACAGCGATCTCTCTTCCGCCGATGACCCCGAGGAAGACCCAGGTGGTGCTCATGGGCACCGTGCTGATGAAGAGTTTGTAGATCAGCAGCAGCACATAGCTGAAGTCCACCAGGGTGGCGGCGCGCACATCGCTGATGCGCACCTTTTCGCTCACGATCTCCTGGATCTTGTCGCCGCGCAGGTAGAAGAGGATGCCCAGGCCCAGGAAGATGGTGCCGGCGAATATGGTGAACTGGAGGCCCGTCTGCTGGCGTGGCAGGAATACGGCGATGTTGGCACCATCCTGCATCAACCACACGGCCCAGAGCGATCCGCTCACGGCCCATTGCACCACCATCCAGCCCACATGCGTCTTGCGGCCCTTGAAGAATTTGCGGATGGTGCTGTAGCTGAAGTACCAGATGAGGAAGGAGAGCACGAAGGCCAGGCCGTAGCCCGTCATGCTCTTGCCCACCATGGAGGTGATGCCCGAGGTGTCCGCGCTGAACACGCTCAGCAACAGGAAGGTGGTGCTCACCGGCATGCGCAGGCGGGTGAGGATCAGCAGCACCAGCGGGGCGATGATCTGGAAGAAGCTGAACTGGGTGGGGTGCGGGTAGGGCGAACTACCGTCAGGTTTCAGCAGGCGCTGGTAGGTCACGTCGCCATCATAATAGACCCAGCTGAAGGTGACCGTGGCCAGGAAGATGGCACCGGTGAAGAGCCAGAGCACCCACCATTTCCGCGCCTTGTTGCTTTCGATGAAGGTGCCCAGCGACTGGATGCTGTCGTTGGCCACGGCCGAGTAGGCGGCGAACATGAAGCCCAGCCACATGGCGGCCTGGCCATAACCCACCAGCACCTGGGCCAGGATCACGCCCACGATGATGATCGCCAGGAACACGCGCTCCTTGACGAGGTATTCCAGTACGTTCAGGTACGGCCGGTCACGCTCTGTGCGCTTCCACTTCGCCATCAGACCCAGGTTGTATGACAAGCGTTGGAGCAAGGGCCGGCATGGCTCCCATGTCCAATTGGACGGGCTGATCGCACTCGCAAGGGCATGGAAGGATGGCGCTCAAAGGTCCCGCCGCCCCGTTGTGTGATCGTCACCACCATGTTAAGACAATGATAACTCGGGGCCGCGATCGCCGGAACCCGGGGCATTCAGCGCTTGCGGAATTCCAGCTTGTAGAAGTGGAAATCCGGGCTGTGCAGGTCGATGGTGAAGTGGGTGGGCCGGTGGTCCGCGTTGAAGTGGAAGGTGACATACCCGGCTTCGAGGAAGGGGTCGGCGTGGTCCCACAGCCACGTGTCGTGGTGCCAGTGGTCCAGTGTGCCGGTGAGGAGATCCCTGGCCGGTAGCAGGGACAACCGCAGTTTGCCGTCCACCTCGGTGATCTCGGCCTGGCCGTAGACCTTGTCCGTCCAGGTGCCGGTGAGGTCCTGCGCGGAAATGGTGGGCGAGGTGCCCTGAACGCGCGCATCCTGGCGGGCCTGGCGGCGTTCAGCGTCGCGCTTGTGGCTGTCCTCATGCGCGGGCAGGATGTTCTTCACCGGATCGGCCTTGCCTTCGCCGAGATAGAGGTCCAGGATCTTGCTGGTGATGGCGAAGACGCAATAGCTCTCGCCATTGCCCAGGGCGATCACCGCCAGGCCCTTGCCCGGCACCACCGCGTGGTTGAGGATGAATCCCGGCATGCCCCCGCTGTGGGTGATGACCTGCTGGTTGTACTGCGTTTCCAGGAACCAGCCCAGCGCCGCACCATCGCGCCGGCCACCCATGGGGAGGTGCGCGGCGGTGAGCTTGTTGAAGGTGGCGGGCTTCAGGAAGGGCTTGCCGTCCACCTGGCCCTTAGCGGCCCACATGGCGTCCCACTTCGCCAGATCGGTCACACAGCTGTTTATGCCCACGGCTCCCGTGGCGCCTGCCAGTGGCTGATAGGCCATGCTCTTCTGCGGGGCGCTGTGGTCCTGCCCCTTGCGCACGTGCGGCAGGGCCACATCGGTGAAGCGCGCGAGGTCGGCGGTGGCCGTGGTGGTGCGCGTCATGCCCAGGGGCTTCAGCATGCGTTCGGTCACGAATTCGCCCCAGCCCTGGCCGCTCACGCGTTCGATCAGCTGCGCGGCGGTGATGTACATGAGGTTGCTGTAGCCGAAGTCCGTGCGGAAGCCCAAGCTGAATGGTTCACCCGCGTGGCGCCGCAGGATCTCCTCCTGGGTGTAGTCGGTGCCATACCACAGCAGGTCGCCGTCGAAGGTGATCCAACCGCTGCGGTGGCAGAGCAGGTCGGTCACCGTCATGTTCGTCGTCACGTAGGGGTTGGGCGTATTGAACTCCGACAGGTGCGTGCGCACCGGATCGTCCCAGCCCAGCTTGCCATCCTCCACCAGCAGGCCAATGGCGGCGGCGGTGAAGGCCTTGCTGAGGCTGGCGGTGTAGAAGATGCTGTTGGGCGTCACCGGCTCGGGCCTGGCCAGATCGAGTTTGCCGTAGCCCTTGCTCCACACCAGCTTGCCGTCCTGCACGATGCCCACGGCCAGACCGGGCTGATCGAACTTCACCACCGCGTCGGCGATGTACGCGTCGAGCTTTCGGAGGTCGGGCTGTTTCTGGGCGGTGGCGGCGGCCGCTACGTAGAGCAGCGGCAGCAGCAGGGCGGGGAGGCGGTGCGTGATCATGCGCCGAAGATCGGGAACGGTCGTCAGGGTCCAACCCCTCAATCTCCAACTACCAACCCCCTATTCCACCGTTGCACCCACTTCCTTCGGTTGGGCCACCTTCTTGGCACCCTTCAACTCCGTGTCCGGGCCGATGCCGTCCACCACCTCGATGTTGATGCCATCGCTGAGACCGGTGCGGATGTACGTGCGCTTCCAGCCCTGGCCGTCCTTCACGTTCACGAAGGCGCTGTCGCCCTTCGTGTTGAATTCCACGATGCTCTCGGGCACGGTGTACACGCTGTCGCGCTGGTCCAGCACGATGTCGGCGTTGGCGCTGTAACCGCTGCGCAGATGCTGGTCCGCCTTGGCCTTCACCGCGGCGCGGATCTCGAACTGGATGGCGCCGGCCTCCTCCATGCCCTTGGGCGCGATGTACTCCAGTTCGGCGTCCCAGCTGGCATTGTCGATGGCGCCCACCGTGAGCACCACGGGCATTCCCAGTTTCACCTTGCCCACTTCACTCTCGTCCACCTTGCCCTGGAAGATCAGGTCGGTCATGTCGGCGATGGCCGCCACGGTGGTGCCCTCGTTGAAGTTGTTGCGCTCGATCACGCTGTTGCCCTCCTTCACGGGCACGTCCAGCACCATGCCGTCGATGGTGCTGCGCACGATGGTGTTGCCGGCGCTGCTTCGGCTGATGCCATCGCGTACCACTTGCAGGGCTTCACGCGCGGCTTCCAGTTCCTGCTTCGCGTTGCGCAGGGCCATGTCGAAGGTCTGCATCTCCGCGGCGCTGATCACGCCCTTGTCCGCCAGCGGTTTGTTGCGGTCGTGGTTCAGCTGCGCGTTCTGCACGTTGATCTCGGCGGCGCGCACGCGGTTCTCGGCGTTGCTCAGGCTGAGCATGTCGGGCACGATGCGGATCTTGGCCAGGGGCTGGTCCTTCTTCACCAGATCGCCGGCCTCCACGTAGAGCTCGGCGATGATGCCGCTGACCACGGGCTTGATGAGGATCTCCTTGCGCGGCACGATCTTGCCGTTGGCCACCGTCTTCTTCACCAGGTTCTCGCGCTTGGGCTTCTCGATGTTGAACTCATCGGGCTTGCTGGCGCTCTTCTGGTAGAGGAAGACCATGGTCCAGAGGAAGAGGATGACCAGCAGGGCGAGGAGGAGGTATTTGAGGATGCGTTTCATGCTTGTTCTGGTTGTCATGCCGGGGGCGGGCCGGCATCGCGATGGGTCTTGATGCTGTTGATGTTCTCTATTCGGCGCGCAGGGCGTCCACGGCATTGATGGCGAGTGCGCGGCGCGCGGGCAACAGTCCGGCAAGCAGGCCGCTGGCGATGAGGACGGCGAAGGCCACCAGCGCCACGAAGAGGTCCACGCCGGGGTTCTTGAAGAAGTCGGCATCGCCCGCCAGGTTGCGCACGGCTTCCAGCACGCCCACGCCGGCGAGCAGACCGAAGTAGCCGGCGACGAAGGTGAGGGTGAGGGCCTCCTGCACGATCTGTCCGGTGATGTTGCGCGGTGTGGCGCCCATGCTGCGGCGGATGCCGATCTCCTTGGTGCGTTCCTGGATGCTCACGAGCATGATGTTGCCTATGCCGATCACCCCGGCGAGCAGGGTGCAGATGCCCACGAACCAACTGAGGCCGCCGATGCCGATGAAGAGGCCGTTCATCTTGCCATAGAACTCCTGCAGGTTCCAGCTGCCGAAGGCGCTCTCGTCGGTGGGGTCCACGCGGTGTTTCCGCGCCATCAGCAGACGGATGTCCTTTTCCACGCGTGCCACGTCCACGCCCGGTTCGGCCACGATGGTGAACCAATGCACCTGGTTCAGGCTGTTGAAGGCCTTCTGGAAGGTGGTGAAGGGCACGTAGATCTTCGCGTCGGGGTTGTCGCCCATCTGCGCGCTGCTCTTCTTCTTGCTCACGCCCACCACCTGGAAGTAGACACCGTTGATCTTGATGTGGCCGCCCAGCGGATCCTCCGCCCCGAAGAGTTGCTTCACCACCTCCACGCCGACCACCGCCACCTTGCGTTCCTGCGCCAGGTCCATGCGGTTGAGGAAACGGCCCTGTGCAATGGCCACGCCCTCCACCTGGAGCACCTCGGGTTCGCTGCCGTAGATGGAGAAGGAGCCCACCTTGCTGCCCCGGCTCACGTTGTTGCCACCCTGCCAGCCGCCGAGCTGCAACTGCGGTGAACAGATCTCGATGCCTTCCACGTTGCGGCGGATGAGGTCGATGTCCTCATTGTCGAAAAAGAAGCGCCGTCCCTTCTGGAAACCCGCAAAAGGTTTGGTGGTGGGCATCGTCCAGATGAAGGCGCTGTTGGTGGCGAAGCCCTCGAAACCGCCCATCACGGCGTTCTTCAGACCGTTGCCCATGCCCAGCATCACCACCAGCATGAAGATGCCCCAGCCCACACCGAACATGGTGAGGAAGCTGCGGAGCTTGTTGCGGCTCAGCGTGTTCCAGATCTCTCCCCAGCGGTCGCTGTCGAACATGGTCTTATTCGTCGCGTAAAGCTTCAATGGGACGTATGGCCGCCGCGCGCCGAGCGGGAATGAATCCCGCCATGGCCCCTGCCAGGATCAGCGCGGCAAGGGCCCACAGGGCCACGTTGATCTGGATCGTGGGATCGCGGAAGAATTCGCTGCCGGGCACCACGCTGGCGATGCCCTCCATGAGGAAGACCCCCAGCACCAGGCCCGTCCATCCGGCCATGGCCGTGATGGTGACGGCCTCCAGCAGCACCTGCCCCACCACGTTGGCGGGCGTGGCGCCCAGCGCCTTGCGGATGCCGATCTCCCGTGTGCGCTCCTTCACCACGATGAGCATGATGTTGCTCACGCCCACGATGCCGGCGATGAGCGAGCCGATGCCCACGAACCAGAGGAAGGTGGTGATGCCGGTGAAGATCATGCCCACCGTGCCCACGTTCTCCACGTTGTTGTTCACCCACAGCGCCCGCTCGTCGGTGGGGTCGAAATCGTGGCGGCGCGCCAGGGTATGCACCGCCCGCTGCTGGGCCTGCTTGGCGCCGGCGATGCTGGCATCGGCGAAGCTGAAGGTGATGTCGTCCACCAGGCCTTTGGCATTGAACACACGCTGTGCGGCGGCCAGTGGGATGTACACCGGGCTGCGCTGCCCGCGTTCCGGCCCGCCGGTCTCATAGCGGTAGAGGCCCACCACCTCGAAGGGAATGCCGTTCACCTGCACCCATTGGTGCAAGGGGTCCTCCTGCTTGAAGAGCTCCGTGCGGCAGTCCTCGGCGATCACGATCACCTTGCGGTTCTGCACCTGGTCCACCTCATTGATGAAGCGGCCGGCGATGATCTCGTGGTGTTGCAGGTGGCGGAATTCCGGCTGTATGCCACGGATGTTGTAGCTGCCCGTGTTCATGCCGTAGCGCAGCTGGCTGTTGCCGCGCCAAACGCGGTACTGCCCGCTGATGTGCTCGATGCCCGGGATGGCGTGCCGCAGCGCCTCGATGTCCTCCTCGGTGAGGTCTATGGAGCGGTTCGGCGGCAGACCCTTCCAGGGCTTGCTCGTTTCGTTGCCCCAGATGCGGATGCTGTTGGTGGCGGTGTTGCGGAAGTTGTACTCAAAGCCGTTGCGCAGCCCCGCACCGGCCCCGAGCAGGATGATCAGCATGAAGATGCCCCAGAACACGGCGAAGCCCGTGAGCACCGCCCGCAGCTTGTTCTTGCCGATGCTCTCGAACACCTCACCCCATTTCTCGCGGTCGAACATTGCCGGGGGAGGGTTGGGGGTTGAAGGCCGGGGGTTTGGTGGATGCACTGCGGTCAGCGGGCGTGCTCGAGGAGGGAAGCGGGATCCACATGCGCGTTCTCGATCAGGCCATCCTTCAGACGGATGACACGCTGGGTCATGGCCGCGATGTCGTGCTCGTGGGTCACGATTACCACCGTGATGCCCAGTTCGCGGTTCACGCGCAGCAGCAGTTCCATCACTTCCTCGCTGGTGGTGGTGTCCAATGCGCCGGTGGGTTCGTCGGCCAGGATCACTTTGGGGTCGGCGATCAGCGCGCGGGCGATGGCCACGCGCTGCTTCTGGCCGCCGCTGAGTTCGTTGGGCAGGTGGTGCGCCCACTCGCGAAGGCCCACCTGTTCCAGCATGGCCATCGCCTGCTCGTGCCGCTTCTTCCGCCGCACGCCCTGGTAGTAGAGCGGTAGGGCCACATTCTCCAGCGCGTTCTTGAAGCTGATGAGGTTGAAGCTCTGGAACACGAAGCCGATGTATTTCGAGCGCAGTCCCGCGGACCGCGTTTCGCTCAGGTCCTTGATCGGCATGCCGTCCAGCAGATATTCGCCGCTGTCGGGGATGTCCAGGATGCCGATGATGTTCAGCAGGGTGCTCTTGCCAGAGCCGGAGCTGCCCATGATGCTCACCAGTTCGCCGGGGGCGATGTGCAGGTCGATGCCCTTGAGCACCTGCAGCGTGTTGCTGCCCATGCGATAGCTCTTGCGGATTCCCGTGAGTCGGATCATGACCGTGCGAAAGTACCCGGTGCATGCGGGCAGCCCGGGCGGCTTACACGAGCGGTGCCCATGGGGGAGGAGCGGTGGGCGGGGCGGATCAGCGCACCAGCCCCATGCGCATGGCCAGCATCACCAGGCCGGTCTTGCTCTTCACGCCGAGCTTCTCGAAGAGGTGCTCGCGGAACTTGTCCACCGTGCTGCGGCTCACGCCCATGGCCTTGGCCACCTGCTCGTAGGTCGGCTCCTCATCGGAACAGATGTGCAACAGGAACTCCAGTTCGCGCTTACTGATGCGCGCCATCAGATCCCCGTGCCGACGGCCGCCGTGGCCATCGGCGGCCAGCAGCGCCTCCTCCGGCAGGTGGTAGCCGTCGCGCATGATGCCGTCCAGCGCGGCCTTCAGCATGGCGGGACTCACATCCTTCAGGAGGAAGCCGCGGGCGCCGGCACGTACCGCGCGCGCCATGGCATCGTCGTCGGCGTCGAAGGTGAGCACCAGCGGGCGGATCTCCGGCCGGTTGGCGCGCAGCCAATGCAGCGTGGCGTAGCCGTCCATCACCGGCATGTTCAGGTCCACAATGGCGATCGCAGGCGGTTCCGCGTCGCGCAGCAGTTCGATGAACTCCTTGCCGTGCCCGGCCTCCAGGGTCACCTGATAGCCGCCCAGCCGGTTCACCACGGAACCCAGTCCGCCGCGCAACAGGTGGTGGTCGTCCACCAAGGCCACGTGGTGCTTCATGTCCGCAGGGGTCGCAGGGTCCAGGTCATGGTGGCACTGCCGCAGTGGTGCTCCAACGCATAGCCCACCAGCGCGCAGTGACAGGCAAGCAAGGAAGGAAGTCCGTCCCGGTCCATGTCGTTCGTCATGTGGTGCGCGCCATGACGGAGGGTGATGTGCGCACCATCCGCACGGTGCTTGATGTAGCAGGCGAAGGCAGTTTGGTCGCCGTTGCGCGCCGACCGCATGAGCACCTCGGCGATCGCTGCGCGCAGCACGGTGCAGGTGTCGCGCTCCAGGGGGTCTGCACGGCCGGTCTCCAACAGCTCCAGCGCGACGCCGGGCATCGCACGTGCCAGGCGCCTGAGTTCCGCTGCCAGGGATACGCGGCCCTCCGCGGCGCCTTCGGCCCATCGCCCCAGTGCGCGCACCTCTTCCACACCGCCGGCCAGGGCCTCGCGCGCCACGGCCAGCAGGCCGCGATCCCCTGACGCGGTCACGGTCCGCCGCACATCCAGTTGGGCGGCGGCCAGCAGTTGGCCCAGGTCATTGCGCAATGCATGGCACAGGCCACGCATCTCCGCCTGGCGGTCCTCCCGCTCGGTGTGGAGCATCAGGCGCAACAGCTGCGATCCGGCATCGGCCTGTGCCGCGCGCCGCCGCCAGTGGCGCAGCCGCCATGCCAGGGCGGCCAGCAAGGCCAGGCCCAGCGTCAGCGCGGTCAGCAGCAGTGGAGCGGATAGGAGCATGCAGCGTCGGGCACGAAGGGACCAGTGAGCGTTTCGTCACCGCCGCGCCACAAAGCAACCCGTGCGTGAGGGGATCCGCAATGGGGGTTTTTCACAGTGTGCGGGGCCTTGCGGATATGATTGCGTCGGCGGAGATTCGTGGTGGCGCTACAATGCGCCACAGATCGCATGGCCAACGCGCCCGAGATGGGGGAAACTAGCAGGTCCGTTCCAGATCGCGACAAAGCATATCGTGTTACCGCGAGTGTCCTGAACATGCGCGAAGGGCCTGGACCCAAGCATCCGGTCATTGGGAAACTAGATAACGGTGCAGTGGTCAGTGTGCTTGAGCGGTCCAAAGACGGCGATTGGGCCTTGATCGCGGCCCATGACGGGAAGAACACCCTCAATGGTTGGGTGGATGGGAGGTATTTGACGGTGGAGAAGGTTGAGGAAGTTGATAGGACAATGGAGGTCAGGGCCAAGAAACGGGTGCGATCCAAGGCTGCGGATGCAGCTGGCCTATCAGAGGCTGCTGCACTCGATGGGGCGCGAGCAACACGGGGTGAAGGTGGTCAAGGGTCGGCCACCGAAGACGTCGCGTCCAAGCGGATCGCGATCGTGATCGGATCCACAAGACACCGGGGGCATCCTGTGCTGAGAACGGCCAGTGCAGGTGCCATGGCGTTTCGTGAAGCGCTGGCCGGAGCATTACTGAACATCGAGACGGTCATTTCACGGATCGATGAAGCAGATGGGTTCAGTATGGATCGATTCAGGAGGGAAGTTCTTTTCCCGAATAGCGCACCCTTGAAGGACGGCCAAGGTGTGCATGTGATCCTGTTCTATTCTGGTTACGGGATCGAGAACCAATCGGGGCGTTTTGTAGCGCGCTTGTTGACTGATGAACCGCTTGGTGTTGCTCCCCATGTCCTGGTATCCCAAGTATCCCTGTTCGCTTCGGTGTTGTCGGTCACATGTATCCTGGACCTTGTGTCAACTCAAAGTGTGTCTTATGATATCAAGGACGATGTGTACCTGTCTCCGCGCGAGGTTCCATGGTCGATAATCGCTGGGGTTTCAGCTCCTCCGGATGAGAGAAATTCTGAAGCCAATGGCCCGAGTGCGTTCGTCAAGGCTGTCATCAAGGGCTTGAATTGGACGGAGCGAAACCCTGGACCCCTGACCGCATCAGGGTTATTGCACATGGTAGGAAATGAAGCCGCCGTAGTCGGCTCATTCGAGTTGTTCGAAGACCATCGGGGTGATATCGACTTGAGCGATCCGCGTGAATTTCCGCATATGGGAACAGAGGGTGTCCAAGAGAAGACCCTCCGCGAAACCACCCGCACCCACCACGACGATGCCGCCAAGGTGGACCACCTGGGCCGGAAAGCCTTCGCCCAGCTGCTGGCCCAGCGCATCCGGCAGGCGCGTGGGCTGATACAAGGTACCGACGATATTGAAGGCGCCGGCGACAGCTACGCTTTCATGGTGCATCTGCACGGCCCATGGGGTTCTGGAAAATCGTCCGTGCTCAACTTCTTGAAAGACGAATTGACCCATTGGGGGTGGAAGGCGGACCGTAGACGGCGAAGGGTGGTGCTCCATGACCTGTCTCGTTGGCAGCGATGGAAATGGCGTGTGCATGGCGCAGTACGGTACATGTTCTCGCGGGCCTCGGCCATAGACCGATTGCGTGCAATGCGCCGTCGGGCCTGGGTAGTGGTAGACTTCAATGCCTGGCGGCATCAACGGGTGAAGCCACCCTGGTGGTCGTTGATCCATGTGATCGCCTCGCAAGGCCGCAAACAGCTTACCTGGGCGGAACGTCAGCGCTTTGGGGTCACTTGGTTCCTGCGCCGTTTTCGGGCCGACCTGCTGGCTTGGGGACTGGCCATTGTGTTCCTGGCGTTGTCCATCGCACTGTTCTTGAGCACAGCCAATGGGGGGGCGCAGGACACCTCGGTCGCAATGGGGTCCGTTACAGAGGGGAAGTTCAAGGGCTACAAGGATTGGTGGGCGGCGATTTCCGGTGTGTTGACGATCCTGCTCGGTTTCGTGGCATGGAGTCGTACCTTCTTTCTGGATGCCCGCTCGGCGCAGCATCTTGCTGACATGCGGTCCGATGTGATGCGTCCCGTGGTCAAGCTCTTCGATCGGATCATCCACTTCATGCGTCGGCCGGTCATCATCTACATCGATGACCTGGACCGCTGCGACCAACCCTATGTGGTGGAACTGCTCGAAGGGGTTCAGACCCTTTTCCGGGATACGCCCGTCACTTTCCTAGTGGCAGCGGACAAGCAGTGGATCTGTACCAGCTTCGAGCAGCACTACACCACCTTCGGCCCGGTCATCGGCGTACCCGGTAGGCCCTTGGGACACCTCTTCCTGGAGAAGATGTTCCAGATCTCCGCGGAGTTGCCGAGAGTGCCGGGTGCGGCACGCGATCGGTTCTTGAGACAACTGTTGGATAGCAGCGAGCGGCCCGATGAAAGAACACCATTGAACACTCAGACCGCACGGTCCGAGGTGTTGGAAGAGATCGCCAAGCTTCCGTCAAATGAGGAGTTGCGTGAGTTGGGCAAGCGCACCGACGATCCTGCCAAACGGCAGGTGATCGCTGAAAAGATCGTGGAGCGATCCACCGAATCGGACCAGGCGAAAGCATTGGAGCATCGCCTCATGCGCTTCGCCGATCTGCTGGAACATAATCCCCGTGCCATGAAACGCCTGGTGAACGCTTTCGCCATGAATCTCGCTGTGCGCGACCTGCAGCAGAATTTCAGCGATCTTGACGATCTTGCACGATGGACCATCCTCGAGTTGCGCTGGCCGACCCTGGCCGAGCACATCACCAAGGAGCCGGAAGCCACGAACCTGCTCCATGGTGCTACAGGCATCAAGCTGCCGGAGAGGATGGCGCCGCTTTTGGAGGACGATGAGGTGAAACGTGTGGCAGGTGCCATACGTGAGGAGGACGACCCTCCGGGTGGTCTGACCGTGGAGTCGGTCAGAAAGCTACTGGGATGAACATGCAGGAGTGACGGATTGACCGAGGGCCGGGATCAGAATGGTTCGCCACTTCATCAGGCCAAGCGCATGACGTTCGTGTATGACCAAGGATCATATCGATGCGATCCTTGACAACAGCCATCAACCACCAATCCACCAGACCATGTCCAATTACAAGTTCAAGGGCAATGCCTTCAAATACAACCGGGTCGGTTACTACCGCGGCAAGGCCGAGGATATCATGCTCGGTTGCTATGGCAGCAAGCGATCAAGCATGAACAACGGCACCTATCTCGATGTAGGCAACAAACTTCCAGTGACCGCGATGGACAACGTGCAGATCCATACTTACGGACCGATCGCCATTGATTGGAGCAAAGTGGCCAAAGGGGATCTGGCTTTGAGCGGTACAGTCAAGTATATCAAAGGAGATGGAGCCAAAGCGGACCTGAGTCATTCATCGGCCGCGATGGCCAATTTGGTATTGATGAAGTTCATCATCTACCGCGATCAATTGCGGGATGCGGTGAATGACCATGCGCCCAAGGCCTTGTCCTCGTTGGCCAGCGGATCTGATGGCCGCTTGGTAAGTGCCATCTGGGTGGCCATGGAAGGACGATTCGCAACGGAGGTCACGACCGAAGGCCGTGTGGAATTCGCGGCCTCGCAGCAAGGTTTCGACATCAAGATCAAGGCGGGGAAGTCCTCCACGGTGAAGTCTACCGTGACCATCGGAACGAACAGCACCTTCGCCTACATGCTGCACAAAGTCGTCAAGTGGGGTTCAAGGAAGAAGGTCATTGAGAAGTTGAAGGATGATCCGCATGGCTGACACTTGTTGACTTCGGGAGGTCTCGTGCTGAGCTTCCAAGAGCAGAGCGTTCTCAAATTGGCGGGGTCAAGGATCAGCAACGGATACAGTTTGCTCGCCTCGCCCTGGATCGCTTTCTGGGGATGCGGTACATGGCTCATTATCGCGTCGGTTCGATATGTCTGTATGACGGGCATACGCCGTCCATCACAGCTCATTTCCTTAACATTGGCTGCACACTCTCCCTCATTTTCCGATCGTATCCATCGCAAGCATGTCCTACAAGCAAAGGATCCAGGAAGCCCTGAAGAACCGCCACGGATCCGCACCAGGCAAGATCATCATCCTCGTCATCATCGCCTCCGTCATCACCTTGTCGCTACTGGCCCTTTGTATTGTGGCCGCTCCAGAAGGCTTGGGTGCCTCCTACCATTTCTACGATGAGCGCGGAGCGGTCACGGCGCTTTCCGCGCTCTGCATGGCCTGGGGCGGCGCCTTCGCATTGGTCACCGCGCTCCAGATGGGGCGCGAGCCCTTCCGCACACGGCTGTTCTGGTCCCTGGCTGCGGCTGGCCTGGCCTTCATGGCGGTGGACGAACTCGTCGGTTTCCACGAGGCCATCGGGGATGTCACTCCAGGTGTGGAGACCTCAGGGGAGAGGGTCTTCGGCATCTTCCGTGGCTGGAACGACATCATTGTGATCCTCTACGGCGTGGTGGCCCTTTTGGCCGGCCTGTGGTTCCTGCCCGAGGTGCTGCGCCCACCGCGTTTCGCGGAATTGATCGCCTTGGGTTTCGCGGCCTTCGTGGCGCACACTGTGATCGACAGCATCTCCGAGCCGCCCTCGCACACCTCCGTGATACTGGAGGAATCGGCCAAGGTCTATTGTGTGCTCTTCATGGCCCTGGCGATGTTCACCGCCATGCGCTGGGCCTTGGGGCGGAGGTTTGCTGGATCGATCGGCTGACTCGAAGGACGACCGCCGGTCCAAAGGAGATCGAGGCAGGCGTTCAGGCGACCAGCCCCTCCACCACCTCCACCGGGTCCTTCGCGCCCTCCACCATGCCCAGCACCTTCAACATCACGCGGTCCAACAGGGAGTCCGGACAACTGGCACCGCTGGTGAGGATGATGGTGATGGGGCGTTTCGCCGGAAGCCAATGCTTCGTGGTCTCCAGCTTTTGCGCCGGGTAGTTGAAGTGCCGTATCGCTTCCTCACTGAGGATCTCGCCCTCATCCTTGATGAAGAAGGTGGGGAACCTCCGCTCCAGCAACTCCACCAGGTGGCTGGTGTTGCTGCTGTTGTAGCCGCCCACCACCAAGGCCAGGTCGGCCTCGGCCCGCAGCAGTTCGTTGGTGGCGTCCTGGTTGTCGTTGGTGGCGTAGCAGAGCGTGTCGCGCGTGTCGGCGAAGTGGGCCTTGAGGTAGGCATCGCCGTATTTGCGCACCATCACCTGCTTGAAATGGTCGGCGATGGCCTGCGTTTCGGTGGCCAGCATGGTGGTCTGGTTCACCACGCCCAAGCGCTGGAAGTCCCGCGCGGGATCGAAGCCTTCGCTGGCGCGCGCACGGAAGACCTGCTCGAAGGTCTCCAGCGGCTCTTCACCCAGGATGATGCGGCCCAGCAACTCGGCCTCGGCCATATCGCGCAGCACCACGGCGGGCGCCTTCCGCACCGTGTGGCTGAAGGTGGCGCGTGTCTCCTCGTGCTTCGCCTTGCCGTGGATGATCACCGTGTACCGCTGGTCGCCGAGCTGGTCGCTGCGCTTCCACACCTTTTCCACGAAGGGGCAGGTGGTGTTGTGCTTCAGCGGGTCGATGCCGATGGCCCTCAACCTCGCCTCGGTCTCCAAGGTGGTGCCGAAGGCGGGTATGATCACGATATCGTCCGGCCCCAGTTCGTCCCAGTCCATCAGCATGTTGCCGTGCGTGTCCTGGATGAAGCGCAGGCCGTGGCTTTCAAGGTCCTCGTTCACCGCCGGATTGTGGATCATCTGGCTCAGCAGGAAGATCCGCTTGCCGGGGTTCTGTTCGATGGCCTGGTAGCTGATCTCGATGGCGTTCTCCACGCCGTAGCAGAAGCCGAAGTGGCGGGCGAAAACGAAGCGCACCGCCCCCAGGTCCAGCAGGGTGGGCGAGAGGTCCTTCTTCTTGGGGTCTTGCGTCTTGCGCCAGGCCTTCAGGCGCC
Organism: Flavobacteriales bacterium; assembly: GCA_026129465.1. Classification (NCBI taxonomy): domain Bacteria; kingdom Pseudomonadati; phylum Bacteroidota; class Flavobacteriia; order Flavobacteriales; species Flavobacteriales bacterium. The sequence goes on along the minus strand of JAHCIA010000001.1, from coordinate 1,226,281 downwards.
CGATGAGTTCGCTGCGGTAGTGGGTGGGAATGGTGAAAGTGCGCACGGGGGTATCGGTATCGCGGACGGGTTCCGAACGCCAAAGGTACCCGGCCGGTTCATGGGCATGACCGGATCCGGCCCATCATCTGCTGCCGGAAGGGTCGCTGAGGCATTAATTCCCAGCAAGTTTGCCTACATTCGCGGCCCCTTTCGGGGACATGTTCGCGCAGGGACGCAGCGGACCAACCAACAACCCCTTCCGGCCAGCGCCCCCCAGGACCGGGATACAAGCTTGAACAGCCCTATGGCTGAAGAAACACAACAGGCCGAACAGGCCACCCCGCCCGCCAAGGCCGAACGCCGGACGCCGGTGAGCACCAAGGTGGGCAACCGCACCACCATCACCTTCGCCGAACCCCCCGCCGATTTCGACTGGGGCGTGGTGGAGGCCGACGCCCTGCCGGGTGCCGTGGACCGCGACACCATGGAGAAGGCCTATGAGGACACCCTCAGCAGCATCTCCGAGAAGCAGGTGCTCATGGGCACCGTGGTGGGCATGAACAAGAAGGAGGTGGTGATCAACATCGGCTACAAGTCCGAGGGCGTGGTCCCCATCAGCGAATTCCGCTACAAGGCCGATCTCGCCATCGGCGACCAGGTGGAGGTCTACATCGAGAAGCAGGAGGACAAGACCGGTCAGATGGTGATCAGCCACAAGACCGCCCGTGTCCACAACGCGTGGGGCAAGGTGAACCACGCCATGGAGACCAGCGAGATCATCACCGGCTACGTGAAGTGCCGCACCAAGGGCGGCCTTATCGTGGACGTGTTCGGCATCGAGGCCTTCCTGCCCGGCAGCCAGATCGATGTGAAGCCCATCCGCGACTACGACCAGTACGTGGGCAAGAACATGGAATTCAAGGTGGTGAAGATCAACCAGGAATTCAAGAACGTGGTGGTCTCCCACAAGGCGCTGATCGAAGCCGAACTGGAAGCCCAGAAGAAGCAGATCATAGGCGGCCTGGAGAAAGGCCAGGTGCTCGAGGGCACCGTGAAGAACATCACCAGCTACGGCGTGTTCGTGGACCTCGGCGGTGTCGACGGCCTCATCCACATCACCGACCTGAGCTATGGCCGCGTGAGCCACCCCGAGGAAGTGGTGAAGCTCGACGAGAAGATCAACGTGGTGATCCTCGACTTCGACGACGAGAAGAAGCGCATCGCCCTTGGTCTGAAGCAACTGCAATCGCACCCCTGGGACGCCCTCAGCGCCGACATGAACGCCGGCGACAAGGTGAAGGGCAAGGTGATGGTGATCACCGACTACGGCGCCTTCGTGGAAGTGGCCCCCGGCGTGGAAGGCCTGCTGCACGTGAGCGAGATGAGCTGGAGCCAGCACCTGCGCAGCCCCAAGGACTTCCTCAAGGAAGGGCAGGAGATCGATTGCGTCATCCTCAACATCGACCGCGAAGAGCGCAAGATGAGCCTGGGCATGAAGCAACTCGCCGCCGACCCCTGGGCCGACATCGAGTTCAAGTACCCGCTCAAGAGCAAGCACACCGCCAAGGTGCGCAACTTCACCCACTTCGGCATCTTCGCCGAACTGGAGGAAGGCGTGGACGGCCTCATCCACATCAGCGACCTCAGCTGGACCAAGCGCATCAAGCACCCCAGCGAGTTCTGCAACGTGGGCGACGAGATCGAAGTGGTGGTGCTGGAAGTGGACAAGGACAACCGCCGCCTCAGCCTCGGCCACAAGCAGGTGGAGGAGAACCCCTGGGAAGTGTTCGCAGGCGTCTTCACGCCCGGCAGCACGCATGAGGGCACCATCACCGGCCGTGCCGGTCAGAACTTCGTGGTGAGCCTGCCCTATGGCGTGGAAGGCACCGTCACCGCCAAGCACCTGAAGAAAGCCGACGGCTCCAAGGCCGAAGTGGAGGAGAAGCTCCCCTTCATGGTGCTGGAGTTCAATGGCGAGGCGCGCCGCATCACCCTCAGCCACACGCGCACCTTCGAGGAGGGCGAGGAGCCCATCGAGGCACCTGCCGCCAAAGGCAAGCGCACGCGCAAGGAAGGCGATGGCGCCGCCAGTGCCAGCCTGAAGAGCGTGAATGACAAGGTGGAGAAGAGCACCCTGGGCGATCTGGGCGTGCTGGGCGATCTGAAGAGCGCCATGGAGACCAAGGAGCGCGCCACCAAGGGCAAGAAAGCCAAGGAGGAGGAAGCCGGCGACGAAGCCGAGTAAGGCGACCCCTGCGCCAAACAAGCTGCGAAGCCCGGCCCCCAGCGGCCGGGCTTCGTGCATTCAGATGTCTTCGGTCGTCCTTGTTCCCTGTCGGCAGGGAGATCCCGTGGTGTGCAATGACTGACAAGATGTGGTTGTCAGTGCAAGCGTCACGGTGACCCACCGGAGCGACAACTCCAATTCAAGTCTTTGGGGCGCGGATCGCATGAATTGCCTGTAGTCAACACGTGATCCATCGAATTATGCGCATGGCATACACGGAATGGATCCTTCTGCTACATTCACCATCATGAACGCCCGGCCTGAGCAACGCATCCTTCGCGCCGCAGCGCCGCTGGACCGCTGGACCGCTGGACCGCTGGACCGCTGGACCGCTGGACCGCTGGACCGCTGATCTTGCAACACCACAAGGTAGCGGCGACCATCCTCCGCGCCTAAGCAAGGGCGCACCGTCTTTCCACACGCGCTGTGCGGTAACGATCACCGCTGTTGATGACCGCTCCGCGCTGCGCACCAAACAGCGCTTGCGACGGCCCCGGCCCGAAAGCCGCAGGGCAGAAGGGCTGGGGTACACACCGGACACGCGCTGGTGAAGCGCAATAGGCAGCGCAACGCCCACCGAAGGCGGTCTTACCTTCGGATGCCCCACCGCAACCCGCGACGGATGGAGCATTATCCCCAGCGGAAGAAGACCGGGCCTACTTGCCTGCCGAAGGCAGGTGCTGCCGGTCATCACGAACAATGCGAACGACGATGCTTCCTTGCGCGATGAACGGTGGGTGGCCGGGCAGTAGCCTCGGCTGCATGCTCGGTTGCCTCTTGTTCATGGCCGCTTTGCCCTGTATGGCCCAGAACCTGGTGCCCAACCCCTCCTTCGAAGAAGCGGATACCTGCTTGATCTTGAACACGTATTACTACCCGGAAACAGGGCCGCTCCATTGGTTCACAGGTGGCGGATCGACAGATCACTTCCAAAGCTGTTTGCCCTTTGGTGCATTCAATGGCGTGCCATTGAACGCTGCGACATTCCAGTATCCATACGAAGGCGAGGCCTACGCCGGGATGATTACGTACAACGAGCAGTTTGGTGTGCGTGAATATTGGATGGTGGAATTGACATCCCCGCTGGTGGTCGGGCAAACCTACTATGCGAGCTTCTATGCGAACGCTGCCTTTCGCAATGATGGGCAAAGCAATCAGGCATGGGTCGCATCAAGCGGAGTGGGGATGCTCTTTACCATGGAGCCACGTCAATACGAAGCCGGGGATCCCTTGCCGACGCCTGTGAACCATGCTCATATCCAACACGCCGGCATACTTGCGGACACTGCGGAATGGACCTTGGTGAGCGGAAATTTCGTGTCAGACAGCGCTTACCGGTACGTGATGCTGGGCAACCACTTCGACAACGCCAATACGGACACGCTGCACTTGGAACACCTTACGATCCAAGGCCGCGGGTATACGGTGATCGACAAAGTGTGCGTTTCGCCGGACCCGGATGGCTGCCCGATGGCGCTTGGGGTTCCTGAAACGGTGCAGGACGGTGTGGTGCTTTTCCCGAACCCGGCTTTCGGCGTAGTGTGCATGAGCGGTTTGTCGCAGTGTACACAGGTGGCGATATACGACTCTTTGGGGCGGCAGCTATGGACAGGGAATGCAGTAGCTGGAACATGGCGCATGGATGTGGGCGCATGGGCGCGGGGTGCTTATCTGTTGTGCATGGAGCAAGGCGGGAGACAACGTTCGTTCAAGTTCGTGTTGGCCGAATAGCATCGGTCTGGTCTTGTTGGTAACAACAAGCACAACGAACCATGAAAGCGAAGAATTTCTTGCGGTCATCCGTGATGGCCGTATGCATGCTGGCCCTTGGGGTTGGGCATTCACAGGTGACATTTGAGGGAAATAACAGCCTCAATTCAGCGACCGATTTCGTCGGCTGGGACAATACGGTGACGAACGACCCGCTGATGATCCGGCACGATGCGAACCAGCCGATCGAGTTCTACACACATGGCCTGCAACGGATGCGGCTTTATCCCACCGGAACCATCAATGTGAACACCTACCCTGGCATTCCGCAGAACGGCTATTTGGGCATCAGCAACCAGCCCCTGTTCTTCACCAATACCCAGGGGCCATTCACCAGGTTGCATCTGGCCGATAGCACCACCAATTCACCGGGTGTCTATGCGCAGCAGCGCGGCTTCCGGCCCTGGCAGCGCAATGGTGTCACCTTCACCGGCAATGGGGACCATGGATACGTGGGCCAGAAGTACCACTTCAACAGCGGAGGCGGACTGATCAACGACCGCACGGACATGGTGGTGCAGTGGAGCAATGACCTGGATGGTTCGTTCGGGCCAGACATCCTCACCTTCCGGTTCACCACATCGCCGCTGGCAGGAACGAACACCGGAGCGCGCAGCTATGAAGGACTGGAAGGCATGCGGCTGTTCCCGGAAAGCCACCACAGCATACTCGTGGGAATTGGTGATTACCAGGCGGAAAGCTTTGTGCAAGGGGTGGACATTCAGCCTGAGGAGCGCCTCGACATCCTGGACCGTACCATCCGCCTGCGGGATTTCGTGCATCCTACGCTCTACCGGAATGATTCGCTGTACCGTGTTCTGGTGGCCGACTCCACCGATGGACGGGTCTATTGGCGGCCGATCGACAACTTCAACGGTTCCGACTGCACCTGGACGCTGCAAGGCCCGCCGGGTTCCAACAGTTCCATCTCCACGGCCTACCCGGCCAATCCCGGCTGCCCGCAGATGCCGCAGGGCGTGGGCATCGGCCTGCAGTTGCCCAAGGCCAAGTTGGACGTGCATCATGAGGTCTTCTCCGAGTTGGACCGTATCGCGATCCGCGGCACAGTGGTGCCGAATGTCCAACAGGATCATTTCGGGATGTATGGGTTCTGCCTACCCACCGGCGCAGCAGTGGGCCTGAACAGCTACGGTGTGCGCGGCCTGTCCCGCAATGGCCGCGGTACATACGGCGTATCCGGCCGTGGAGAGTTGACCACCACGCAAGCGGCTTTGGGTGGGTCAGTCTATGGTGTGCATGGCGTGGCAGTGAAGTCCTTCAATTTGGGCACTGGGTTAGTTGCAAGCGTGTATGGCCAGGCCATTGTCCCCGACACTTCCATGGCCAACTGGTGGGGCGGCTACTTCGAGGGCCGCGGTTTTCTGGGCGCCTCGGCATGGACCTATTCCGACGCGAACCTGAAGACCGGCATCGAGGAGCTGGCCTTGGAGGAGGCGCTGGACCTGGTGCTGCAACTGAAGCCCAAGCGCTACGCCTTCGCCGCTGCCGAGATGCCTTACCTCTCCCTGCCCACGGGCGGGCAGATCGGTCTGCTCTCGCAAGAGGTGGAAGCCATCCTGCCGGAACTGGTCATGGACGTGGAACGCCCTGCGGCGATCGACAGCACGGGCACGGAGACCGAGCCGGCACTGACCTTCAAGGCCATGAACTATGATGGGCTGATCCCCGTGCTGGTGGGCGCCGTGCAAGCGCAACAGCAGGTCATCGCCCAGCTACAGGAACAGATGGCCGCCATGCAAGAGCAAGTGGCCGCCTGCTGCGCCCAGGACACGGACAAGGCCTACCAGCCCGGGCCGATGGACGGCCACGGCGAGGTGAAGAAGGACCCCACCTTGGAGCGCCTGCTGCGCATCGACCCCAACCCCTTCACCGACGCCACCACCGTGCGATACACGCTGGAACGCACGGGCCGCATGCAACTGCTGGTGAACAGCGGCGACGGCAAGCAACTCCAGGTCTTGCATGAGAGCCTGGCCTCCGCAGGCGATCACCATTACGACTGGCACACCGCGCAGCTGGCACCGGGCGTGTACTACGTGACGCTGTTGCTGGATGGCGAGCCGCTGGTGAAGCGGGCGGTGAAGGTGCGGTAGTGCAGCGAGAGCAGAGCGCAAAGGTGGGAGGGTGCGCGGGTGGTGGGATCCATCTTGCGCACCCTCTCACCCCTCCTCCGCGACAACAGTTTTCCAAAGCCAGCATCGTCCCTTTTCGCCGCCGGTTAACTTCGCCGCCATGCGGCCGGTGACCATCCTCTCGGGCAAAGCCTTGGAGCTGACCGTGGAGCGGCTGTGCCACCAATTGATCGAGGACCACGGCGACCTCACCGGCGTAGCGCTCATCGGTCTGCAGCCCCGCGGCATTCTGCTGGCCCGCCGCCTGCGCGCCGTGCTGGCCCGCATCCTCGGTGGTGAGCAACTCCAGTACGGCGAGCTCGACATCACCTTCCACCGCGACGACTTCCGCCTGCGCACCACGCCGCCCACGCCCAGCGCCACACAACTGGATTTTTCCCTCGACGGCCGCAAGGTGGTGCTGGTGGACGATGTGCTCTTCACCGGCCGCACCATCCGCGCCGGCCTCGACGCCCTGCTCGCCTTCGGACGACCCGCCACCGTGCAACTCCTGGTGCTCATCGACAGACGCTTCAGCCGAGAACTGCCCATCCAACCCGACCACGTGGGCCGCTGGGTGGACAGCATCGCCGGGCAGCATGTGACCGTGGAGTGGCGCGAGACCGACGGCCAGGACCGCGTGCTGCTCCACGGTGCCGACGTGGACGCCACCGACGCGGCCAGCATCGCCCAAGGTGTGGGACAATGACCAAGCGCCAAGCACACCCATGAGCCCGGCACCCGACACCTCCCTGGACAGCCCCAGCGGCCAGCTCAGCACCGAGCATCTGCTGGGCATCCAGGACCTCAGTGCCGAAGACATCCAGCTCATCTTCCGCACCGCCGACGGTTTCAAGGAAGTGCTGGGCCGTCACATCAAGAAGGTGCCTTCGCTGCGCGACATCACCATCGCCAACCTCTTCTTCGAGAGCAGCACCCGCACCCGCGTCAGCTTCGAGCTGGCCGAGAAGCGCCTCAGCGCCGACGTGGTGAACTTCAGCGCCAGCGGCTCCAGCGTGAGCAAGGGCGAGACGTTGGTGGATACGGTGAACAACATCCTGGCGATGAAGGTGGACATGGTGGTGATGCGCCATCCCGACCCCGGCGCCGCCATCTTCCTGAGCCGCCACGTGGACGCCCGCATCGTGAATGCCGGTGACGGCACCCACGAGCATCCCACCCAGGCCCTGCTGGACGCCTACAGCATCCGCGAAAAGCTCGGAAGGGTGAAGGGCGTGAAGGTGCTCATCGCGGGCGACATCCTCCACAGCCGGGTGGCCCTCAGCAACATCCTCTGCCTGAAGAAGCTCGGCGCCGAAGTGATGCTCTGTGGCCCGGCCACGCTGATGCCCCGGCACGTGGAAAGCCTGGGCGTGACCGTGGAGCACGACCTGGACAAGGCGCTGGCCTGGTGCGATGTGGCCAACATGCTGCGCATCCAGATGGAACGGCAGGGGGGCGATGGCCTGGCCAACTTCCCCAGCCTGCGCGAGTACGCCATGCTCTATGGGCTGGACCTGGCCCGATACCAGCGTGTGGGCCGCGACATCACCATCATGCATCCGGGGCCCATCAACCGCGGGGTGGAGGTCACCAGCGAGGTGGCCGACCACGCCAACAGCATCATCCTGGACCAGGTGGAGAACGGTGTGGCCATCCGCATGGCGGTGCTCTATCTGCTGGCCGCCCGGATCCCACGCGGCCATGTGTGAGACCGCGCCCGCCGCGCCTTGCCCTTTCGGATCCCGGCCCTGATTATCTTTGACCGGAACACCGGACCATGAACTTCACCATCGAAGACAAAGGCCGCTACACCTTGGTGACCAGCAACGTGGAGAAGCTGGATACCACCTGCGCGCCTGAATTGAAGAGCGAACTGGTCTACCTGAACAAGACCAACGTGCGGAACGTGATCATCGATCTGGCCGCCACGCGCTACTGCGATTCCAGCGGGCTGAGCGCCCTGCTCGTGGCCAACCGCCTGTGCAAGAGCGTGAACGGCTCGTTGGTCGTGTGCGGCCTGCAGGAACCCGTGCAGAAACTGGTGCAGATATCCCAGTTGGAGAGCGTGCTCTCCATCACCCCCACGGCCGCCGAGGCCGTCGACCTGCTCTACATGGAGGAGATCGAGAAAGACATCAACAAGGAACCGTGACCCACCTTCCCATGAGGAAAACCCTACTCCCGATCCTGCTGGTCATCGCCACCCGTGCCCTGGCACAGCCGTGCACGCCCAACCCGCTTTACGCGGACAGCCTCTTCGGCGTGTGGCCCGACACCACCACCAATTTCACCTGGGGCACCATGGGCCAGCCCTACTTCCAGGACCTGAATCTGATCGTGCCGCAGAACGCCGGGGTGATCAATCCCGCCTTCGAGGGCCAGATGATCGATTCGGTGGCCTTTACCGGCATCAGCGGCCTGCCCAATGGACTGGCCGTGCTCTGCAACTCGCAGACCGGCGCGCCCTGCTCCTACATCACGGGCCAGCTGGGTTGCGGCGTGATCCAGGGCACCCCCACGGAGCATGGTGATTTTCCGCTGGTGCTGAACGTGCTGGCCTACACCAACCTGTTCGGCAACGTCATCCCCATCCCGTACAGCTTCACCGGCTACAAGATCTTCATCTCGCAGAGCGTGAGCGTGCAGGAGGTGGCCATGGTGCCCGGCCTGGGCCATGTGCGCAACGTGCCCAACCCCTTCAGCGTGCGCACCCAGATCGAGTTCCAGATGGCCCGTGCCGGCGAGGTGCGCGTGCGGGTCTTCAACCTGCTGGGCGAAGAGTTGTGGAAGCAGACGCTCCACGGCAAGGCGGGCATCAACCGCATCCCCTTCGAGAACCGCGACCTGCAGGAGGGTGTTTATCTCTACAAGGTGGAAAGCGGCAAGGAGGCCTTCACCGGCCGCATGGTGCTGCAACGCTGATCCCCTTCCGACCCAAGCCCCGAAGGCCCCGATCCCGCACGACAGGACCGGGGCCTTCGCTTTGCAAGCATGGCGCTCCGCAGATTCGATGTGATCCCCCTCGGCACTGGTGCGGCCTTGCCCGCCCGGGGCAGGCACCCCTCGGCGCAGCTGCTCAACGTGCACGAGGCGCTGTATCTGATCGATTGCGGAGAAGGCACCCAGGAACGGTTGCGCGAACTGGGGATCAACTTCATGCGTGTGGGCCATGTCTTCATCAGCCACATGCACGGCGACCACTACCTGGGCTTGATGGGCCTGCTCAGCACCATGCATCTGCTGGGGCGCAAGACACCGCTGCATGTGCACGGGCCGCCCGCGTTGCGCGAAGTGGTCGATGTGCAGTTGCGCGCCTCGGAGACCTGGTTGCGATTTCCGGTGGAGCATCGTGCGCTAACGCCTGCGAACGGCATCCTGGCCTGGCAGGATGAACGCGTGGAGGTACGCCTGCTCGCCCTGCGCCACCGCATCCCCTGCACAGGCTTCGTCTTCCGCGAGAAGCCAGCGCCGCGTCCACTGCGCCTTGATCGCCTGCATCTGGTGCCGCACTTCCGCCGCGATGCGGTGAAGCTCGGCGATGATCTCGTCCTGGCCGATGGCAGCACGATGCCCAATGCGGAGCTGACCTTGGAGCCACCGCCGGTGCGCAGCTACGCCTATTGTTCCGACACCGCCTATGAGACCGCGCTGATCCCCCATCTCCGAGGAGTGGACCTGCTCTACCACGAGGCCACCTTCACCGAGCAACTGGCGGCCCGCGCCAAGGAGACCTACCACACCACCGCCGCGCAGGCCGCCACCCTGGCGCGCGATGCCGGCGTGGGCAGGCTGCTGCTGGGCCACTTCAGTTCGCGCTACAAGACGGTGGAGCCGCTGCTGGCTGAGGCCCGAGCCATCTTTCCGGCCACGCTGCCCGCCCAGGAGGGCGTGTCGTACACCCCTGGCGCCAACGAACAGGCGTGAAGAACTTCCCATCCGGCCGAGCCCCTGCTGTGATAGCTTTGCGCTCTCTTTGGAACGATCCTAAATAACCCATGCGCATCCGCACGCTCCTGGCCGACCAAGGCGAACTCGCCCTCATCGGGCTGCGCGCCATCCTGGCCAAAGTGGACCGGGTGGAGCTGGTGGGTGCCGCACGCGACGCGATCGAGCTCCAGGCCCAACTGGTGCGGCTGCGCCCGGATGTGGTGCTGATCGACCATACCTCCGAGGGCTTCGGCGCCTCGGCCATCCGCGATGGTATGCGCCGGGCCAAACGCGCCCGCTTCGTGGCCATTACGCCCGATCCATCCCCCGCCACCCTGCGCAGCGCCATACGCGCCGGGGTCACGGGCTACATCCGGAAGGATTGCGGTGTGGAGGAGATCATCGAGGCCGTGTTGCGCACGGCGGAAGGGGAGAAGTTCTACTGCGGCAAGGTGCTCGCTGCGCTGGAACGCACCGGGGTGGACAGCGCGAAGTTCCTGGCCGAACCGCTCACCTGCGATCCCGTGTCCCTCACCGAGCGCGAATGCGAAGTACTGGCCTTGATCGCCGAGGGCCGCTCCTACACACGCATCGCCGAGCATCTCAACCTCAGCGCGCATACGGTGAACACCCACCGGCGCAACATCATGCAGAAGCTGGGGGTGAACAACACCGCCGCCGTGGTGATGTATGCCATGCGCAACGGGCTGGTGAGTCCGAACAAGTTCCTCTTCGACCCCGTGCGTTGAGCACGGCCGGGCCGGTACCTTTCCGCCATGTCCGGCGAACTGGTCATCGGCGAGGTGGGCGGCAGTTCCTCCCGCTGGGCCTGGCTGCCCGATACGGGCGATGGGCGGGTGCTGCCGCTCAAAGGCCGGCCACTGCTGGGATACAACCCGCTGAGTGGCGATGCCCAGGTCTTCACCGCCAACCTGTTGGAGCGTTTCAAAGAGGACCTGCCGGACCTGCTTCGGTCGCCAAGGGTGGTGGTCTTCGCCGCCGGTTGTTCTTCGCCCGATCGCCGCGAGGCCATGCATGCCGCGCTCAAGGGCATCTGGCCACAGGCCGCGATCCAGGTGGACACCGACCTGATGGGCGCGGCGCTGGGCTTGTGCGGGGATCGGCCGGGCCTGGTGCTCATCCTCGGTACCGGCATGAATGCCGGCTGGTACGATGGCAGGCACCTTTTCACACCGATGCCTTCGCTGGGCTGGGCCTTGGGCGATGAGGGCAGCGGCGCTGACATCGGTAGGACCCTGTTGCAGGATGCCTTTTACGGCCGCATGCCGCAGGCCGTGCGCACGGCGCTCTTCGGACCTGATGGTCCCGACCTCGCCGCCACACTCGCGGATATCCACCGCTCACCCTTTCCGGCGCGTGCGCTCGCGGGCTACACGGCCCTGCTGGTGCCACACATCCACGAGCCCTACGTGCGCGAGTTGCTCACCGGCCGCTTCCATGCGCTGGCGGAATTGCTCGCCACCTTCTTCGGCCCGGAGCGCAGGATGGAAGTGCATGCCACGGGGTCGGTGGCCCACGGCTTCCGGGAGATACTCGCCGAATGCCTGCTGGACCGTGGTATGACGCTCATGGCCGCGGAGCCCGATCCGCTGCCAGGCCTGGTGCGCTGGTACCGGCAGGCGCCATAGACCCTGCTGAGCCGCCAAGCAGTTCGCCCAGCCGTGCCATGGCCGCCGTGTTGTGCGCGCTGCCCAGGCCGCGCAACACCCGCTTGCGTTCCAGCGCGGTCAGGTGCCAGCTCAGGGAGATGCGCTCCTCCTCGTCGCGCCGCAATTCCACGTCCACCACTTCCATGGGGAAGCCCATCCAGGCGCTGGCCTGCCGCATCATCAGGTCGTAGTCCTGGTCCTGGATGCGCACCACGTTGTCGTACACGTTGCCCAGGGGATCGACGACCCGGCCGAAGAGCGTGCTGGCCGTGGCCTCCACGTCGATGTCGCGCGGCGTGTCGCGCAATTGCAGCATCACCACGCCGGAGGTGTTCTCCGCGATCCAATCCCGGAAGGTGTGCAGGAAGGCCAGGGTGACGCGGTAGCCGTAGTTGTCGCGCAGGCCGGCGTCCATCACGCGCATGGGAGGCTCACTGGGCAGGGTCACCAACGGGGTGATGTAGGGGAAGGTGGCGTTCATGCGCAGCGCCGTGACAAGCTTGAGGCGGCCGGCGCGCTGGTCCTTGTAGAAGCGTTGGAATTCGATCGCCTCCGGCTGTCCACTGCGCATCAGCTGACTTTCGGGCACCATGTGCGTCAGGAAGGCCATGGGCCGGGAGGCGATCACCAGGCGGCGGCCATCGTTGATGGAAGCGGGGCTGATCACCAGTGCGGGGGTGCGTGCCTCCCGCTCGGCCTGGGCCATGTCATCCAGCCGCACATCCAGCAGCCCGTGTGTCATCAGGTCCAGCCGGCGGTCGAAGGCATGGCCGCGGTCGAAGGTGTAGCGCAGGTCGCCATCGCGCAGCTTGCGGTAGCGCACGAACATGTCGTTGGTGACGAAGTTGAAGGCCACGGGGTTGAGCAGGTCCGCGCTGAGTTCATCCAGCAGGGTGGGGCTGTATCGGCGCATGGTGCCCTGCTCCGCATCGGCCAGGGCCAGTTGGCGGTAGTAGGCCGCGCCGATCAATCCGCCCGATGATCCCGTCAGCAGGGCGGTCCGGTCCATCAGGGTGCCACCCGCCAGACTGTCCGCCACCTGCAGGCAGCGGAAGGTCCACAGGAGCGCACGCTGTCCGCCACCGCTGGTGTTCACCAGCAGCATCAAGGGCTTGCCGTCTGCTGGAGCATGGGCCTCATTCTTCACGCGCCAGCGTTCCAAGGTCTCCAGCATCTCCTCGGCGTCCTGTTGCGCCGCGTCCGCATCCGAGCAAAGCGCGGCGATGTTGGCGCGGTCGTAGCGCGCGGGCGGCACCGTGTAGTCGAGTCCGAAGGCGTGGCTGTCGTGGAAGAAGAAGACCGTTCGATGGCTCAACGCGTGGAGCGCGATGGCGCCGAGCAGGAAGAGCGTGACGGTCCAGCCCTGCAACCAGCTGTACAGCGCGCTGAAGATCATCAGCAGCATGGTGAAGAAGAGGAAGGCGCTGGCCCCGGCGGGGATGGCGAAGAAACGCAGGTCGCTGAAGGCGCCCAGCAGCAGGAAGCTCAGCACCAGCACCACCTCGAAGATGGAGCCGTTCACGTGGTTCTGCCACAGCACGCCACGGAGCAGCTCCCGGTCGTAGTGGGCGCTGCTGCGCGCCAGCTTGATGCGCAGCCGGGGCGTGAGGTAGGTCTCCACACGCCATTTCTCCGTGCGCTGCGCCAGCCGCAGCCAGCGGTTGGCCTTGCGTTTCTCCTGGCGGTCGCGCGGCGGAGCGTCATGCGCCGGACCGATGATGTCCACCAAGGGTTCGGCGGGGCGGTACTCCTCGGGTTCGCCGCCCAGCAGCTTGATGATGTCCGTATTGGTGCGCGTGAAATAGAGCAGGGCCAGGCCCAGGAAGGCGAGCACCCCGCAGACGAAGCCCGCCAGGTGCAGGGCGATCCGCCAGGGCGGCATCAACTCCTTCTCGTGCTGGAAAACCGCGCTGCACCATAGATAGGTGAGGATGAAAAGCACGGGGATCGCCGCGTTGTTCACGTTGAACTTCAGGAAGGGCCTTGCCAGCGTGGAGATGAACGGGAAGCGGTAGCCGTGCATCGTGTAGCTATACAGGTTGAAGGCCGTGATGAAGCCGCCCAGCGCGAAGCCCGTGATGGCGAAGGCGAAGAAGCCCGTGCGCCCGAAGTATTCCGGGAACAGGAAGAGGTAGGGGATACCGTACTTCACGCCGATGCCCTCGGTGATGTAGCCGAAGAGCAGTAGCCAGAAGAGCAGCAGGAGGTGGTTCTTCTTCAGATGCAGCAACAGCAACTGCAGCGGAAAGAAGTACTGCACGCGCCGGATGCGCTGGCGGAAGGACTGTCGGGCGTGCATCGCTGTGCGGAACGGGACCGCATCAATGATACGGCCGCATGACGCGGCGTGTTGTGCCGGACGTCATGCTTCATCGACAGCCGGGGGTGGATGCCGCCTACACCTTTCGCAGCGTGATCGCCATCACCTCGGCTTCCAGCGCCTCGGCCTGTGCCTTGAGTTCCTCCGCCCGTGCGAGCACCTGCTTCTTGAAGGCCTCATCGCCCAATCCGGCGCAGTTGATGCGAACGTTGAGGTAGCCGCCGATCGCCCCGGTGCGCGCGCACAGGGCGCCCACACCGGCATCGCTCACGCTGGCTTCCAGGCCGGTCCCGGCCATGGCCTTCATCAGCGCCATGCTTTCCACGCACACCTCCATGGTGCGCAGCGGGGTGTTGATCGCGCCCTTGGTGGCCTCGTCGATCGCGGATTTGCGCGCGGCTTTTTCGGCGTCGTTGCCCTTGGGCATGCCGAAGCAGGCGATGATCCGGTCATAGGCCCGGGTGTCCTCGTCCACCAGGAAGAGCAGTTCGTTGCGGAGCGCCTCGCCTTGCACGGCCCAAGCGCTGTATGCCGCCCAGCGGTCGTCCCAGCCGCGTTTGTGCGCGCTGAGGTTGGCCACCATGGTGCCGAGCGCCGCGCCCAACGCGCCCACGTAAGCCGCCACACTGCCGCCGCCGGGGGCCGGGCTCTCGCTGGCGGCCTCCTCGCTGAAGCGCTTCAGGTCCATGCGCACCAGCCGCTCCTGTCCCGGTTCGGCCAGCATGTATTCGATCACCTTCTTCTCCGGATCGAAGGGCGCCAGATCGTCCAGCCCCAAGGACTTCACGGCGATCTTGATCTTCTCCCGTTCAGGGATGCCCAGGCTGCGTTCCTGGCGGGTGAGGAAGAAGTCCGCCGCGTCCAACAGCGCCTGCTTGGGGATCAGGCCCACCAGTTCGCTGCCGGTGACCCGGATGCCACGCTCCGCCGCGCTCTTGCAGGCCTCGTCGAAGGCCACATGCACCGGTGTCACCGTGATGTCGGTGAGATTGAGCGAGAGCTGTGCTATGCCGTACTCCTCGATGTACCAGCCGATGCCCTTCACGGCCTTGAGCTTGCCGGGGATCTTCACCGGTTCGCCATTGGCATCGTTGACGACCTTGCCCGTGAGGGGATCGCCCTCGCGTTTCACGCGTCCGGCCTCGCGGATGTCGAAGGCGATGGCGTTCGCGCGGCGCGTGCTGGTACTGTTCAGGTTGATGTTGTAGGCCACCAGGAAGTTGCGCGCCCCGATGGCGATGGCGCCGCTGCGGGCCACACGTTCGTTCCATTCCGCCGGGCCATGGTCGGGCTTCCAGGCGGTATCGCCGAGCTTCTTCTTCAGGCCCTCGTATTCGCCGCTGCGGTTGTTGGCCAGGTTGCGTCGCTTCTCCTCGCGCGCGGCGTTCTCGTAAAGGTAGACCGGTATCCCCAGTTCATCGCCCACGCGCTTCCCCAGTGCGCGCGCGTATTCCGCGCATTCGGCCATCGTCACCCCGCTGATCGGCACCAGGGGACAGACATCGGTGGCGCCGAAGCGCGGGTGCTCGCCGGTGTGGCCGCGCATGTCGATGAGTTCCTGCGCCTTCTTCACCAGCAGGAAGGCCGCCTCGCACACCGCCTCGGGCCCGCCCACGAAGGTGATCACCGTTCGGTTGGTGGCCTTTCCGGGATCGATGTCCAAGAGACGGACCCCTTCCACGGTGGTGACCACGTTGGCGATGGCGTCGATCTTGGCACGGTCGCGGCCCTCGCTGATGTTGGGCACACATTCGATCAGGCGGCGTTGCATGTCTTTGGAATTGGGCGGCAAAGCTAGGTGGGCGGGGGCGGTTGGAAGTCGCAGGCCGGGTTGTGGATGTTGCCCACGCCGAGCCATGGGGCCACGCCTGCGATGCCTTACCGGCCCTATGGCCAGAACACGCTCACCGTGTTGTTGGCCACATGCAGCAGCACGGGCACCCAGATGCTGCCGCTGCGGGTGCGTGCATAGCCGAGCACCACGCCCATGGGCAGGATCAGCAGCATCACCGTCCAGCTGTATTGCAGGTGCATCAGCGTGAAGACCCCGGCACTGAGGGCCACGGCGGCGTGCTCCTCGGTGATGTGGCGCAGCGAGCCGAGCAACAGGCCGCGCAGCAGGAATTCCTCGAAGAGCGGCGCCAGCAGGCCCACGCCCAGAAGCAGCAGCATACGATCGCTGTTGGTGGCGATGACGCGCTCCATGAAGTCCGTGTCGAAGGCCGGGCTGAGGTAGGAGAGCCCCTCGATCAGCAGGCCCAGCAATATGAACATGCCGAGCCAGAGGCCGATCTGGCGCAGGCGCGGTGCGCGCAGGCCCAGGAAGTCCGCGGTGCGGGCGCGCTTCCACAGGTACACGGTGCCGAGGATGAAGAGCAGCCCGGCCAGTCCGCTCCAGATCGCTTGCTCGGCCACCAGATCGCCATGGTGGATCAGTTCGTCCATGCGGGCGCGGAAGGCGGCGTCCTGGATCAAGCTCGTGGAGAAACCATCGGGGGCGATATCGGGCGAGAGGCGGAGCACCCCCTGGATGAAGACCGCCGTCTGCACCACCATGAAGCCCATGATGGTGATGGCGAAGAGCGCCACGCCCATGGCGAACTCGAGGCCGGGCGGGCGCAGTGGCGAGGAGGTGGGATCAGGCGAGGGCGTCCCCGGAGCGGAAGGGTTCTCCATCGATGAGCACGGTGTCGATGTGGTCGTTGCCGAAGGCGTAGGGCAGATAGGCCAGCGAAGGTACCGGCCGGGTGATGATCAGGTTCGCGCGCTTGCCCACGGCGATGCTCCCCACCTGATCGGCCAGGTCCATGGCGGCCGCGGCGTTCAGCGTCATGGCGTTGATGGCCTCCTCGGGCAGCATGCGCAATTGGATGCAGGCCAGCGAGAGCACCAGGTTCATGTTGCCGCTGGGCGTGCTGCCGGGGTTGTGGTCGGTGGCCAGTGCCACGGGCAGCCCGCGGTCCAGCAGGTCGCGCGCCGGAGCATAAGGGATCCGCAGGAAGAAGGAACAAGACGGCAACAAGGTCGGGATGGGAAGCATGGGCATTGAAGCGTCGACCCTTTTGGCCGACCAGTCCATCCGCCCCCAGACCCCTGCCAGCGCATCGATGTCCGCCTCCTCCATCACCTCCAGGTGGTCCACACTGCGGGCGCCGTGGCGGATGGCCGCCTGGACGCCGCCGATGCTGGTGAACTGGTTCACATGCACCTTGCCGCGCAGGCCATGCCTGGCGCCAGCCTCCAGCACGGCCTCCATTTCGGCCACGGTGAAGTAGTTCGTCTCGCAGAACACGTCCACGAAGTCGGCCAGGCCCTCGGCCGCCACCTGCGGAATGAGCGTATCGGTGATCAGCTGGATATAGCCCGCGCGATCATCCCGGTATTCGGGCGGCAGCGCGTGGGCCGCCAGCAATGTGGCCTTGATGGGCAGGGGAAGTGTCTCCTTCAGGCGCTGCACCACGCGCAGCATCTTCAGTTCGCTTTCCAGGGAGAGTCCATAGCCGCTCTTGATCTCCACGGCGGTGGTGCCCTGGCGCATCATCTCTTCCAGCCTGGCCTTGCTCTGCGCGAAGAGCATCTCCTCATCCATCGCGCGCAGCTTGCGGGCGCTGTTGAGGATGCCGCCGCCCTTGTCGGCGATCTCCTGGTAGCTGAGGCCGCGGATCTTGTCCACGAACTCCTCCTCGCGTGGGGCGGCGAAGACGGTGTGGGTATGGGGGTCGCACCAGCCGGGGAGCACAAAGCGACCACGCGCATCGATCACCTTGGTGTGGCTGTTCTCCACCTCGGGCGCCTCGCGCATGGGGCCCATGGCGCTGATGATGCCATCCTCGGCCAGCAGCCAGCCGTTCTCTATTAGCGGCAGTCGTGCCATGGCCACACCGCTCAGCAGCCCTGTGCCCGGCGGGTGCGTGCCCACCAGGGCTTTGGCGTTGGTGATGAGCAGGCGGCGCATGGGCCACAAAGAAAGGGTGGCCGACCGAAGGAACGAGGATGGGGCTGGGACCGCACCCTTGATGCGTGGTCCCCGTTAGCCGCAGGCCGACGATAGGAGGCTTGCGGCTAACGTTTTGTGTTTATTTAGTTGCGGGAGTAGGAGGGCTTAAAAATGAAGCGCAGCGGAATGTTAAGACCGACTTGCTCCGCAACTGTCCGCCTACAGCGGACTAAATTAAGAAACCAAAACTTGATAGCCAATACCGAACCCCGCAATTAAATAAACACGGTCTTGCCGGCTGTGTGCTTCATGTCAATAGTCCGTAAATTCTATTTGCTAATTCTCTCCATAAAGTCGTGTCGAACATGTACGCCTCAACTGCATGCTCAATAATAATAAACACTCCAGTATATAATAGAGTCGGGTTCACTTTTCCGTACGTAATTTTGTCCCATATGAAACTTATGATTATCAAACTGTCTGCTAAAACTATTGCAAACCAAATCTCAGGATTGGGTACAGATGGAAATATATGCCTAAAACGGAACCATGCTGGCCACAATAACAATATTGTCGCAAGCAACATCAGTCGTTTATGAGTTGAAGGTTTATGCCTTTTTAGAATTCCAGTTAAAACAAGTGATATAAATATTATTGCAGAGATTATTGTCCCAATTATTGATGAAATGGCTATCTGTCCAAGGCCTTGAGCTAATTCCTTTTCAACCTGATATAGTCCAACGGGTATTAAGGTTAGAGTGACTCCAGTTGCAATTACAAGTCCTAAAAAGCCTAAAAGTCTGTGTTGTCTAACGCTATTATTTCGAACCAATAATGACTGTGTCGTGAAAAGGCAAATCCAACTGAACGCAAAAGCTCCATGTATATAGATAATCAGAGGTGCCTCAAATGTTCCTTTGCCTAATGGAATTAGAAATGTTGTTGAAAAGCCTGTCAATACGGCAAAGAGTCCAATGACACCAATAACTAAAAAGAATTTAGTCTTGTGATTATTTGTCTGTCCAGTCATTCGTGTTGTCAAAATATAATATCAACTCTTTTGTCGTTGCTCATTTTGCACATTGCCGGCAACGGCCCTGCGCTTGCCGCAGGCCGCCTTTCGTGATCTTGTTCCTGGACGAAGTTATCATCCTTCAACGGGAGTTTGCACCGGGACGAGGGCGGCTTGCGGCAAGCGCATGTTGTCGCAAGTTCCGTCACTGTTTATTGAATACTATCGTTAGCAACTCTTCTAGGAACGACATCGCCTTGAAAGATTTCGGCCGATATTGACTTGGATGACCACACTTGTTTCTGAGGTTTAAACACTCGACGAGTGCATCCTTTTCCCCTTTATCCACATGACCAAGACCCTGGAATGCCAATATAAGAGTACTATCCTTTATGTTGGCCAAGTCATCAAGATTAGAAATGGTTGGTGCCTTTTCATAGTGCTTCTGAATGGCTTGAGTCAATGTCACTTTGCCGTGTGAGAAGCACTTTTTACGGATGTTCACGACTGCGGCATTCCAAGCGAATATGATTCCAGCCCGTAGCGAATTTGATTTAATGCAAATCAATGATTCTTGCAGATATTCTCGTTCATCTTTGCTATTCACCAACTGGATTGATTCTTCGAGATGTGCCAAGTTAACGGGGTACTCAAGCTTGGGTTCGTGAAGAATCTTGTCAAGAGGGCTAAAGGATACCTTGTTATTCCCTTTGGCAATGGCTTCGCTGAAAAAGTCTAATGTGTTGGAGCTCTTCAAGCCTAATTCGTGAAGTGTTGTTCTAAGTGGCACCCCCAACTCTTCGAGGTGTACAATGTAGGAGTACTTCAGAACCTTGAATGTTAGCTTTCTCTTTATACCTGCGCGTGCAGCCGTTTGATTGAACATGCGTTGAACTGACCGATCGGAGTATTTGAAGCCTTGCTTATATCCTTCAAATAAATACCTGCTCGGCTCATTCTCTTCGATATGAACATTAAGGATATTTTTGGCTTGATTTGAAAGTATAGAAACCCTCTTCAGTTTGCCGTTCTTGTCTCTAATTTTTAGATTGTCTCTGATAAGGTCAACGTCTGTTAGTCTAAGATGAGTTACTTCAGCCAAGTCAAGACCGGATGAGTACGTCAAGGCGATTACAGCTTTTTGTTTGCTATTTGTTGTCGAATCAATGAGCTTGATAATCTCATCTTGTGAAAGAGATTCGATTCGCAATCGTTTACACTGTGGTCGGTTTATACCGGTGAAATCATAGTCATGCCCCCATAGTCTGTTATAAAGAAGTACTACTGCATGGCATGCTATGTTAATTCCAGATGCCGATGCACGCCCTTTTTTGATGTGATGTTCAATGAAGGCCTTGATCTCTTCGAATGACAGTTTCTTCAGGTCCTTTCTGGGATAATGTTCTTGCAGCTTTACTAACCAAATTTGATAGGCCTCTATTGACTTCTTAGCGAAGTCGAGTCTCTCCATCTCTGATGATAGATATCGCTTAAGTTCCTGTTTACTCTTCATTCAATGCCAGGTATAGGAATTTGCGACAACGTTTTCGGGCTTTGCGTTCGGGCGGGTTTCGGAGCACAAAACTGTCAACCAGCACTGCACTTGAATAGAAGCACAAAACTTCAAGTTTACACGTCACCCCGCCTGACGCAAAACCCTTGTTGGTGGCTGGTGTTCTATTATTCGTCCCAATTTTCGTCAACAGTTCCCGCTTCATCAATTTCCTTATAATATTGTTCCATTTCTGAATCATATTCTTGAATTGTCGTTATGATTTTCTGAACGTAATTTTTCTCTAATTTGAAATATTCACAACTTACTGCTTGGTTTGAATTACATTTTATTTTGAGAAACTTACAAAAAATTGGAACACCAATCGTATCTTCATAATATTGCCAAGAGTTATTTTCTGCGTGATACCGACAAACAAAACAGTTTTTAACCTTTAAATTCTGTTGTGAAAAAGTTGCTACTCCTTTTTTGAAAATATCTGGATAATTGTGTCCAATGTCATTTGATATTTCATACTTCAAAATCCTGTCTTTCTCTGTCACTAACTGATTTTTTATCTGCCTAAGGTTTCTTTGTTTTAATAAACATCTTCCGTCTTTGTCAAGAGTAAAAAAGTTGTAATCTATTTGGCAATTCCCATTGCAAAGCGAAGCATTTATTTCATTTGTCTTGAAATTTTTGAATTTAACTTTTGAGTCGTTTACGCTTAAATACTTTCTTTTTATTGGTTCAAAGTCTTCTTCGTTTTCAATTTCTAACTCAATAATTCTATAATTAGAGTTTAATTTTTGTTCAGTTGATAGGTGTGTAACAGCAATTTCTACAAATACTTTCTCCTTGCCGTTTTTGCTTGTGAGCATTATATCTGCAATAAATGAACCTTCTCTTGTTTCTACTGAAATCTTGTCAAAGAACTGCGTTAGGTCAAATTTAGTCGTAGCCTTTGGTAGTTTACATTTTCAGCCAAGTTCTTTTTCATAGTGATTACAAGTTCTTTTTTGGTATATCTCAATTGTGAATGGTCTATTTGTATTCAAACAATCGGTATAATTATCAAAAAACAGTTGTTTTCCAAGTAAATGCAGATATGTTTCTCCTGAACAGGTTACAACTTTTTTATGTGCAAAATGGTGAACCTTAATTTTTCCAAGTCTAGCAATTAACTCATTCCCACAACCTATGCAGAAGAACTTAGAATTTACTCTGTTCTCTTCGTTTAAGCTGTCAATGTCAATCAGCTTTTCATTCTCGTCTTTTGCATATTGATACTTAATCATTATTTGTATCTGTTGTCATTACACTTGCCACCAACGGATGAGGCTTGCCGCATGTGCGAGGAACGAGCATTGCGGCAAGCCGATGTTGGGTGCCGTCGCGTCTTCCGTATTCGTCCCGCCCATTGCTGCAAGGTAGTGGCTTGCTGTCAGTGGACAAGCGGGACTCAGAACCCGGCCCGGCTGTTCGCATTGGCACTCCATGTTAAGCGCAGTGGGCACCATTGCGCTCAGGGGTTTGTTGGCAACTCAGGTCGATCGTGAATGACGGTCGAAGGTAGGTCGGTAACTTGCAACGCCGTAAGCCATGAAAAAGACTAAGACGACCAAGGGCAATGCTCCTAAGAAGTACAAGGCTATCTCGCTCTTCAGCGGTGCCATGGGCTTGGACCTTGGGATGGAACAGACAGGGCGTTACGACCTGTTGGCATGTGTCGAACTGGAGAAGGCTTTTTGTGATACCATACGCCTGAACCAAGCAGAGGGGCGGCTTGCTGACCACTTGCGGGTCTATGAAGGTGACATTACGAACCTTGACCCGTACCAAGTGATGAAGGATTGCGGAATCAAGCCGGGTGAACTCGACGTGCTTGTGGGCGGACCTCCATGCCAAGCGTTCAGTACGGCGGGAAAACGGCAGTCTGTGCAAGATGCGCGAGGAACGTTGATCTGGCAGTTCCTTCGCTTTGTCGAGGCGATGCAGCCCAAGATGTTCCTGATGGAGAACGTCAGGGGTTTGTTGTCGGCAGCACTGAAGCATCGACCAATAGCACAGCGCCCGGACAAGGGCGGTCCACCGCTGGATATTGACGAAATGCCCGGCTCGGTCGTAAGACTCTTTGCCGAGGACATGCAGCGCATTGCCGCTGGGTATCACATGGACATATTCGAGGTCAACTCCGTCAACTACGGCGCACCGCAAATACGGGAACGCGCTCTGTTCATCGGCAATAGGTACAACGCGGTCGTTGACTTCCCGGACCCAACGCATGGGCCGGTAGCCGAACAGAAGAAGAGGCCATTGGGGTTGTTCGATGAAGAGCCCAACCCCCTGCTACCCTGGCGCACACTTCGAGATGCGATTGGACACCTTGCCGAACCAGGCCCCGTTGGCATGGACTTCAGCCCGCGCAAGAAGCAAATCCTTTCAATGGTGCCGGAAGGGTCGAACTGGCGAAGCCTACCGGAAGAGTTGCAGAAGGAAAGCATGGGCCGAACTTGGTTTGCGAAGGGCGGTCGTTCAGGTTGGTGGAGAAGACTGACATTCGACCTACCATGCCCCACGCTCTTGACCATGCCAAACCACGCCGGAACCTCTCTGTGCCACCCGGTTGAAACAAGGGCGCTCTCCATCAAGGAATACGTACTCGTCCAAGAGTTTCCTGAAGATTGGAAGATCGCGGGTACCCCGAGCCAACAGTACAAGCAAGTTGGAAACGCAGTGCCAACCCGATTGGGATTTGTTGCTGGTGGTGTTATCGCCAAACAGCTTGATGAATTGGCTGGGCGCAATTGGAAACCGCTAGACAAAAAGCCAGAGGGTTATCGGGTCATCTACGTGCAGTCCCATGTGCGCACAAGGCAGTGGTACAAGGACGGCAAGATCATGGTCTGGGAAGACGGAGACACGAATGGAGACTGCACCTATGAACCACCACAGACCTTGAGAAAGGTGAAAGAGCTTGTAGCGTAATGGCGAAGCGTAACAACGAGCTTTCTGCGCTGCTCAAATCGCGCAGGCACAGGTTTGATGCGAAGCGCATCGTCGAGGGCTTCAAGCTGGTGGACGAGGACCGAGTGCTGGCCTTGGCGAAGGGGTTGGCAAGCTACATTGTCACGAACATGCCAGCCGCCTTCAATAGAAGGAATGGCGTGGCCGACTATCGGACCAACCCATACGTGTTGCTGACCTCTGCAAGTGTCATGAAACTGGGCGATCCGGCCAAGTTCGCGGAGTTCCTATTCAACAGCAAGACATACATGGCGTTGGAAACTTCCTTCGGGAAGTCGATTGAGGCAACGTTTGTTGGGCAGTACCCGATTGGCTCAAAGAGCCGATGGGCTGAGGCCCCGGAGAAGACTGCCGAGTTCGCTTCCTATGCAGGATTGTCGAGAGATGAACGAGCCCAGCAAAGGCTGGATTCTGTCTGGCGCGAAATAGACAAGGCTTGCGTTGTCGGCGATCGGCGCTATCTGACGACCATCAAGAGCGGCCCCAATACCATCAACGACACACAGGTGCAAGGCATGACCCGCGCCATCGTTGACAACCACCCGCAATGGCTTGCACAAACACGCAACAATTACCCAGGCGTCAACGGGATTGATGTTGTTGTCGGTCTGACCTATGGAACCGACAAGACGACCAACAACAAGGACAACCAGATACTCGTCAAGTTGCTCAGCGCTGGGTTCGAGGAAGAAAACAGGGCTGAGCGGCCCGGAGTATTAATCGACAGCGCTACCCGAAGCGTACGAATATACCGGCGCGTTGGTATGGACTTCTGGTCTTTCATCGGAAGGCCCGATAATCCAAGTGCCGCGCACTTCGTCTACTTGGAGATACTGCTTGCCTTGGCCAAGGCGCTTGCGGACAGCATCGAAGAGGCTGACATGGAGACGCAGATCAATATCAAGCTCCAACAGTTAGCTACTGCCCTTGCAGGATTGCGGTTCCCTCGCCATGCCCTACCCGATTGGATACGCGAGGACTTCACACAGGAGCAATTATTCTGGTTCGCAACCGCGATGACCGCATTCTTCGACGAGGGCATATGAGCTACATGCA